>JABMPN010000008.1 GCA_013203655.1 Cyanobacteria bacterium bin.51 | reverse complement strand
GTACGGATGAGAGGGGTGACATCTTTCCTGAAACCGGGGGCTCTTTGACGCCGGCACCGGCACGTTCACCTACCTGCTCGCCGATGTCAGCAGCCGCCAGGGCCTGCTGATCGATTCGGTTTTCGAGCAGCACGACCGCGATCTCTCCTTGATCCGCGAACTCGGCATCGAGCTGCTGGCCTGCCTCGACACCCATGCCCACGCCGACCACGTGACGGGCAGCTGGCTGATGCACGCCGCCACCGGCAGCGCCATCGGTTTGGCTGCCAGCGTCGGGGCCGAACACGTGAGCCTGCTCCTGCAGCACGGCGATCGGGTGGCCTTCGGACAGCGGGCCCTGGAGGTGCGCGCCACACCGGGGCACACCAATGGCTGCCTCAGCTTTGTGCTCGACGACCACAGCCTGGCGTTCTGTGGCGATGCCCTGCTGGTGCGGGGCTGCGGCCGCTGCGACTTCCAGCAGGGCAACGCCCACACCCTCTACCGCTCGATCACTGAGCAACTCCTCTCGTTGCCGGAGTCCTGCCTGCTCTATCCAGGCCACGACTACACCGGCCGGGGCGTCACCTCGGTGGCTGAGGAGAAAGCCTTCAACGCCCGCCTGGGTGGCGAGGCCAACGAACGCGATTTCGTCGTCTACATGGAGACGATGAAATTGCCCCACCCCCACCGCATTGCCATCGCCCTGCCCGGCAATCTGCGCTCCGGCAAACCCCGTGAGGGTTCGGCGCCCGGAGGTGCCTCCTGGGCCCCGATCCAGCGCAGCTATGCCGGCCTGCCCGAGCTGCCGCCGGCCTGGCTCGCCAGCCATCGGGGCGAGGCGGTGGTGGTGGATGTGCGCTCGGCGGAGGAATTCGGGGGTCCCGATGGCCGCATCCCTGGCAGCCTCCTGATCCCCTTGCCCGAACTGGAGGCAAGGGCCGCTGAGATCCCAACGGATCAACCCGTCGTGGTGCTCTGCCACTCCGGCAGTCGCTCGGCTCTGGGGACCCAGCTCCTGCTCAAGGCCGGGCGTCCCCAGGTGGCCAACCTCCGCGGCGGTCTGCGTGCCTGGCAGGCCAATGGCTATCCCCTCAACTTCGCCGGCGCTTCATCCCCTTTGCCATGACCACACCAGCCATGACCCGCCAAGCCATGACCTCCCGAACCCCCCATCAGCTGGCCGACCAGCTCAGGAGCGATCCGATCAGCGTCGTCGACGTACGCGAGCCGGTTGAATTCAGCAGCGGATCCATCCCCGGCAGCCGCAACATTCCCCTCTCCAGGCTGGGCCGCACCTCCCTCCCCGAGGGGCCGCTGGTGCTGGTCTGCCAGAGCGGCAACCGCAGTGCGAAAGGACTGGCCGAGCTCTTGCAGCGGGTCCACCCTGATCGCCTCAGCGATCTCAGCGGCGGCATCGACGCCTGGCAGCAGGCGGGCCTGCCAATCCATAAACGCAGGGGCGCTCCCCTGCCGCTGATGCGCCAGGTTCAGATCGCGGCTGGGGGGCTGGTGCTTCTCGGTGTGATCCTCAGCCAGACCTTGGCACCGACCTGGATCTGGCTGGCCGGCTTCGTGGGGGCTGGTCTGGTCTTTGCCGGGGTCAGCGGTTTCTGCGGCATGGCCCGCCTGCTGGCTGCCATGCCCTGGAACCGGGTGACGGCATGATCACCTCCACCGCCCTGTTGTTGATCCTTGGCGGTGGCCTGATCGGCTTCCTGCTGGCGGTGCTGGGGGCTGGTGGCTCGATTCTGTTGTTGCCCCTGCTGATCAGCGGCGCCGGGCTGCCCGCCAAAGAGGCCATTCCCCTTTCCCTGCTGGTGGTGATCGTGTTGGCGCTGGCCAACATCGGCCCCTACCTGCGCCGCCGCCAAGTGGCCCTCAGGCCCGCCCTGGTTTTGGGCGTACCGGCTTTGGCGGGAAGTTGGATCGGCGGCAGCCTGGTCAAGGCGGGCTTGATCTCCGAACCGGTGCAGCTGGGGATCTTCGCCGTGGCGGCCCTGGTCGCCTCCTGGCTGCTCACCCGGCGCAGCGGCGTTCCGGAGCCAGCGGCAACAACGGTGGTAGCGGTCGGGGGCGATGGGCTCCACCGCTGGCCGCTCCGATCTCCCGCCGCTCTGGCCTTCCAGGGGGTGCTGGTGGGTCTGCTCACCGGTATCGCCGGCGTTGGTGGCGGCTTCGCCCTGGTTCCGGCCCTGGTGCTGCTCGCCGGACTGCCGATGCCGCTGGCCAGTGGCACCAGCCTGCTGCTGATCACCACCAACAGCCTGGTGGCCCTCGAAGCCCTGGGCCACTGGCCCGCGGCCAGCCTGCCGCTGGTGTTGCCCTTGCTTTCTGGCGGGGCGATTGGCGCCGCGCTGGGTCAGTGGCTGGCCCCCCGGCTCAGTGACCGCAGGCTGCGGCGCGGTTTCGCGGCCCTGCTGATCGGCTCGGCCCTGCTCAGTGGCATGGAGGCTGTTCGCCGCCAGACCGCCAGCGCCCAACGTGCCGCGCCGATCAGCTTCCGTTCTGCTCCCCTGTCCCTGAGGTCCATGCCATGAGCACACGCACGTTTCAATTCCGGCTGTGCAGCAGCCACGGCGCCCCCGACCCTGGCAGCGATGAGCTTCTAGTTGAGTTCCTCGCTGATTCCGGAGACTGGCAAGCACAACATCCAAGCCTCAGCACACCGGGGTTCCGGCTCTACCTGCTCTCGTTGTTGCTCTGCCAGCACTTTTATCTGGTGGCCAATGCGAAGGAGCGGGCCATTCCCTTGCAACGGGTGGAGGGGACATTTACGGTGATCACCAGTTCTGACTGGATTCTTGAGCAGGTGAATGGCCACTTTCGCCTGATGCTTGATCCTGGAGCGCCCGCCGAGGAGTTGGCCCGCGGCGGTGACGAGGCAATGGCCTTCATCTGTCGGCGGATGAAGCTTTGCCCTGTGTCACGCAATCTGCCAGCCGCTGTGGAGAAAGCCATCAGCTTGGAGCTGGTTGAAGCCTGAGCTGAACAGCATCAGTGTCTTTGTCAATGAGTTGTTGTCTAGAACTGGAATTAGCGATGGTGACAACTATGCGTAGGGTATTTTTCATGAGTGCACTCATATTAAGGTAGTCTCTATTCTGGTACCCACCGCCTATGAATGCTTGCGCCGAAGCAGTCGAATTGTACGTATCGCTACAAGCAAAAGGTTCTCCAGCAATGACTAGCTCAGCAATGAGTTAAGATTCTTGCAAACCACTTTGCGGAGATCCAATGATCTTGGTCAAAATCAGTAATCCCAGTTCTGTGGTGGCATCGCGGATTGGTCGCTTCTTCGCGAAGCTAACTCCAAGCGGCTTCGATCAAAATAAAGTTGAAGAAGCATTCATCAAGCAACTTGTTGAGCAAATGGCAGCCCAGGGTATTCAGGGAGAAGTGGCTTCCGTGGAAGGTATCGATCTCTATAATAAAACCATAAAAGTTGAAGAGAAAATCCAGATTGGTAGGTACAGGATGATCTGACAACTATTTCTTCTGAACCGAGCGCAGAGTGTCATTGGCCAGTCGTTCGCTGAATCCAGCAAGAAAGGCCACAAGAAATATTTTGTACAGCTCCTGAGAGTCCAGCTCGCCAAGAGGATCGCTTGCTGTGATAACTGTTCCAGAAACAGCGCTGGCAGGGCTATTGCCGGCAGCGGGAGTATCATGAAGCCTGAAATTTGCCGGCATTAAATCGATTACATTTGTACTAAGAACCATAAATATTACAATGCCAAAAACTGCTCCAATAAAAGGTTTAAGTGCTCCCACCATGAAAGGATTCTTGATGCTCTGCTCATCGATTTGGTCTAACCGTATTAGGATGCTCATGATGCTTCCAAGTGCCCCTGCAAATGCTGCTAATGCAATTCGCCTGGAATGTTTGAGAAAATTTTGATCCTGAATTGGGCTTGCTAAAAAATCAATCAGCGAGACATACCAAGGATCGCCTATTGCCGTATTGGCAGCCAAATTGCTAGCAGTATCAGGGGATGTACTTTCTGACCTCTGATTCGCTGCCATAGTCTTTTCTTTTTGGTCATTTAGATTATCTTCGCTACCTGCCTCGGCGGCGCTGCTTGAATTCGAAATTTCTTCCTGGAGAGCTGTGAGTTTACTGATTGCATCTGTAAACTCACTTTCTTTCTCTGCTTTTGCATTCAGTCTCTCGTTGCGTATTTTGTTGAGACGTTCTAATGCCTTTTCCTGACCAAAAAGTTCCTCTTGCCGATCGTCTGACTGTAGCGCTCCATCGATTTCGTCAGTTGAATTAGAGGATGTTTTTTCCAGATCCTGGATGTTTTCCACTAGGCCATTAATTGGCTCGGCTAGAGAATCAAGATCGGCCTTGATATCAAGCAATTGGTTGTTGGTGTCAAGAAGTGCTTCGACCTCTCTGGAAAGTAGAATATAGCCATTGAAGCGATCAAGCCTTTCGTTTGTCTTGTTTATCGATGAAAACGTTCCTAGCAGTGTAATCACTGTCGTGCTGACAAGAAAGAAGAGTAAAGAAATTGCGAGGGATACTCCAAGCCCTGCGAGAATACGGTTCTGTATGGATTCAATGTCTTGTAGGTTTCTGAGGCGATTAGATATCCATTGAAATCTTGGAGCAAAAAGGCTGAAGCTTTTGTTTTTGCTCTCTAGTAAACTCAGCTTGTTTTCAATTTCGTTATTGCGACGTTTGTAAACTCTGATTTGATCGATAGAATCAATTTGAACTCCTTTGGCTGTCTCTTCAATTTGTATGGACAGGGCGAATAAGTCACTGACTTTTTCAAAGCGTTTGCTAGCGAGAAGACAGCGGCAACGGTGAATCAATAGAGAAAGAATATGCAAGATCTCCAGTATCTCTGGTCTTTTTGTTAGATCGGGTTCAAGAGTATCAAGTATGCGTTCTTCGTTTTTCAATTGCTCTTGCAGTTCCCTTGCTGGAATGCTGCCTGGATGGGAATTCAATTGGCGTGAAGCAGTAACAAGCAGCGATAGGGCCTCTCGGGCGTGATTGAAAGATCTGATGCGTCGTTTCGTTGAAGCTTCAGTTGCTGTTGTTGTTGAATCCTCTTCTTCTGCTAGCAGCTTTAATGCTCCTGAAGTATAGAGACGAATCAGCTGCTCACTTTGCGCTGACTTTTGCTCAGCTGTACAGATATTGGCTTCAATCAGTCGAGCAAGCGTCGCTAGTCGTAGGATGCATTGGTAAAGCAAGTCATCCGCACTTTCCCTAAGAGTTGTTAATTCCTCTCTCACCGACTGGATGAATTTGAGTGAGCGATTGAGAGCCTCGTGTATTTCCTTCTCCATATCATTCGATTCAGCGGATGATTTATAGGTTTTGCCAGATGCATTATCCACAGAAGGCTTCGCTGATATTGTGTTCGATTCTAGGGGCAATCTGAATGCTTGTCTCCAGTTGTACTGCTTGGATGTATTATTTGCTGCTGATCGCTGATCCTCTGCGTATCAGGAAATGGCCACATGGACTGCCAGTATTTGTGTGACGCCGTTGATTCGACAGTCACTCCAGGCCGCCAGAACAGCAGTGAGAATGACATTGACAGCTGCTCGGTAATCCATGTCTGCGAGCCCCCGAGATGAAGACCATGACCAGCCTCAAGCAGCCAATGCCATGCCACCTGCCCTTCGTCCCCTGCTGTGGGCCAGTGCTGTCGCAGGCGGAAGTCTGAGCTATGCCTCCACCGCTTGGCTGCTGAGTGGTCTGACCCCTTCGCCGTTGATGAACGCGATGTTGCCGGCGCTCAGCAGTGTGCCGGCCCTGTTTGCGTTGCCGAGGCAGCGGTCGGGCTATCTGCTCAAGGTGGTTGCCGTGCTGCTGCTGTTGCTCGCCAGCTTCGGGATTCCTGGGCGTTCACCCTGGTGGGTTCTGCTGGCTGCCGTTCTGCTCGCTCTTGGTGAACGCATCAGCGCCCTGCCCATGCAGCAGACCTTGCTGAGGGGCTCGGATCTCAGCGTCAATCAGTTGCGTTCGAGTGGTGACCTGGGGCAATGGATCGGCACGGTGCTCACGGGCGTGCTGTTCCCGTTGGGCCGTGCCTTGGCCCAGTACCTCAACGCCCTGGTTTTGCTGCTGCCCCTGTTGCTGGTGTCACTGCGTGCTGGGCCTGGGTCCGAGGCGGGGATGCCGGAAGAGTCGATTCGTCCGGAGCTGGCCAAGCGCTCACGTCCCCACCAGGATCAGCTGCATGCCGCTTCCCTTGGCCAGGGGATGTTGTTCGGGGGGCTGTTCGCAATGATCGCCCTCTGGGTGCGCCAGTTGGGGAGCGGCAACTGCTTCGACTTCGGCATGGTCCTCAGCGCCTACCTGCTGGGCCGAGCATGGCGTCGTTTGTTCGTTGGCCTGGCGCCACCCAGCCGCTATGGCCTGATGGCCGCCTTGTTGATCGCCACCCAATTTGTGCCTGGCTGGGGTGCCGTGGCGCTGTTTCTCCCCTTGGGTGGATTGGCCGCCGCAAGCGATCAGGGGCTGGCCGAGAGCATCGATGCCGAGGACAAGGCGATGGGCTGGGACCGTCTGGAGCGCTCCGGGGGTGTGGGAGGTCTGGCCGGCAGCTTGGGTATGGGGTTGCTCGCCCAGGTGGCCGGACTGTCCTACGCATTGCCCGTGCAGGTGGGTGGCTTTGGGTTGGCCGTTCTGTGCAGCCTTCGGCGTCCGCGATCGCCCGGTGGTTCTGTGCGGGTCGCGGACAGCCGCGATGCTCGAGGATAAAACCGGCCTCGCTGATTTGCCTTGATGAAGAAACTCTCATCGCCTTTGAGGCCCTTCGTGCTGCTGCTTGGAACGCTTGTGGCCCTGTTGCCGCCGCTGCAGGGAGCGGCCCATGCGGAAGAGGCCTCCTGCAGCGATGCCATCACCACGATTGAAACAAGCCGCTGCCTGGTCAAGGCTCTCAGGACGCTGGACCAGGAGCTGGAAGAGGCCTTGGTGGGCGTTGCCAAACAGGCGGAAGCCGTGCCTGGAGATGATTTCCAGGGGCTCTGGCGCGATAATCTCACGAAGGTTTTACGCACCAGCCCTGATCCGATCAAGCAGGCACAAGCCTTTCGCCGCGAACGCCGCAAGGTCTGCGCCTATGCCAAGTCACTGAGTTTTCAGGGCAGCGGTTATGGCATCTTCGTCACATCCTGCGAGATTGAACTGAGCAAAACGTTGCTTGATCAGTTCCAGCCATGAAAGCAGCCTGATCAGGGCTTTGTTGTAACGGCTCGCCGGAGGCTCTCATTCTTGGGCCCAGCGCTGCGTGCATTGGGTTGAAGAACACTTCATCTCTCCATCGGGGTAGTCAAAACCTGCTCTCTTGGCGTTCTTCTCGACATCGGCAGGGGCTCCTCCGGAGAAGTCCCTTGTGGTTTTTGCCTCTGCTACCGGGGCAAGGGAGGAAAGCAGGAGCGCGGCAGCCAGGAGACGAATTCGCATGGATCAGAATATAGCGATGCCAATGCTAGCTGAAAATGCCTGATATGGCTCGTTGGCTTGAACTATCGAAACCACAGGGTTTGCCCAATGGCGATCAGGCGATGGCAATATCCTGGTCATCTGGTTTGCAAAAATCTCAGTAACGCATGTTTCTCGGCACGATCAAGCAAGCCAAGGCCAATAGGCAAGTCAAGGTCTTCACCCAATCCAAATGATCGTCGCCGCTGACCACAAAGCAGAGCAATCGATCGATACTCAGTCAGAATCAGGAGCAGCAGCATCAGGAGCAGCAGCATCAGGAGCAGCAGCATCAAGCGCAGCACCCTTTCCAACAACGGTGGCCCGCTTGTGCGGCCGAACCAGAAGGCCGTCCTTTGGGGAGGGGCTGGGAATGACCCTGAGGGTGAGGTCCTGATCCGGCTCCAGCGCCAAGGTCAGCTGCTTGAGCAGCCCCACGGCGAGCAGCCTGATCTCCAGTTCGGCCAGCGCTTTACCCAGGCAGACCCGCTCTCCGCCTCCGAAGGGCAGCAGGGTGGCGGTGCAGGTCCCCGAGAGATGGCGCTGCGGCCGGAAGACCTCCAGATCTTCGTTGCCGCTTCCCTGGCGATGGCTGGCGGTGATGCTCACCTGCACCACCTGATCGGCCGGAACCAGCACATTCGCCAGGGCAAGCGGCTTGCGGGTGCGGCGGAAGAAGCCCCCCACCGGCGGGGTCAGGCGCATCACCTCTTTCACCACCGCATCAAGCCTGGGGGCGCGGCTGGCGTCGTAGGCGGTCACGGCCTCAGCCTGCGCAGGGGGCCAGGGCAGGCCGTCGAGCTCTTGCTGCAGCCAGGCCAGCTCGGCTGGATGCTGCAGAAGGGTCAGCAGCAGGCAGCTCAGGGAAGAGGCGGTGGTCTCATAGCCGGCAAACAGCAGGGCACCTCGAAAAATCTTCGCCACGCCCTGACCGCCTGTTAAAGATGTAATAGAATTGGCTCAGTTCAACACAGCTGAATGGGACAGCGTGGATTCTGGGATGAGGAGAAGCGCATCCACAGGCTTCAGCAGAAGAAGCC
>JABMPN010000107.1 GCA_013203655.1 Cyanobacteria bacterium bin.51 | reverse complement strand
GTATTGGTGCTCACCACCAGGTTGAACTGCATCGCCCGGAACCCCAGCCGCCGCGCCACCTGCAGGGAGTGCTGGCAGAGGCGGCTGCCGATTCCCTGGCGCCGGCAGTGCTCGGCTACCACGTAGCCGGCGTTGGCCACATGGGCGCCGAGGGCGAGGGAGTTAGGCCTGAGGTAGTAGGTGCCCACCACGGCTCCGGTGGCACCGATGGCCACCATGACGGCCTGGCTCTGTTCCACCCACAGGGCCCGGGCCTCGCTCTCGATGATCGCCGGATCGTGGGGGAACATCTCCCCGGCGCGGAACACCGGCTCCAGCAGCCGCCACACTCCAGGCCAGTCGTTTGGCTCAAACGGGCGGATCTGCAGCGGGGATGCCACCGGGGCCGGGGATGCCGATCATCAGTGCTGTGATTGTCACGCCCTTTGTTGCCGCCATGCGTGAGCTGCTGCACTTCGCCACCCATCGGGCCCAGGAGCTTGTGGACATCACTGAAGCCGTGACCGCGGTGGTGCGGCGCAGCGGCATCGCCGACGGGCTGGTGCATGTCTACGCCCAGGGCGCTACCGCGGCTGTGATGATTCAGGAGAACTGGGATGAGAGCGTTCAGGAGGACGTGATCGATTTCCTGCGCCAGCAGATCCTGAAAGGTGTCTGGAAGCATGACGCCCAGGACGGCAACGGTGATGCCCACCTCAAAGCCGGTCTGGTGGGGCCGTCGGAAACCATCCCGCTGATCGACGGACACTTGGGCCTGTCGCGCTGGCAGAACATTTTCTTCTGCGAGTTCGATGGCCCGCGCCAGGAGCGCTCGGTGGTGGTCACGGTGCTGGTCGCCTGATCACCCCATAACGGAAGGCGCCCCCCACGGGGCGCCTTAGCACCGGTTGCGGATCATCGCCTTGGCATCTGGGGCCTGGCAGGTAAGGGATGGGATCACGTCTCCGGGAAGAGATGCTCGGGGCTTGACCTTCTCGGCTGTGATCCGGGCCCGGGTTATGCAGCCCGGGATTTGAACACGCGGGGAACAGAACTGGCCTATCGCTCTCTGCGGTTACGGGATGGCGTTCGCGCTGCGCCATCAAGTTCACGGTTGATGCCTCGCATGTTGGGCGTACCTCCGTTTTGCGCACCGGCTCGGATGATCCCTGGCCGGACTCTCTTGGAGGGTGAGGGTCGGGTTGGCTACCGGGACTCCCCTCAACTCCAAAGTACGCCTCTTTTCAGGCTGCAGCGGCTTCCAGGAGTACCTGTTCCCGTACCACTCTTGCGGCTTGTTCGGCGCAAGGACTCGCAGGCCTCGCGGTCGCCACTTGGAGGGGTTGGCTCGCGAGTCAGCGCTGACGGCTCAGCGGGAGGATTCGCACCCTAAGGTCAGGGCCGCCAACCGGCTGTCGCTCTGGATCCGGCTGGGTACGGTGCCGATAGAGGCGAGCGATGGAATGCTGCGTGAGCTAGTGCCGGCCATCGGAGCCAATGTGACACCAGTTGTGGATGGGTGACAGGAGAAGTCAGACAGAGCGCCGAAACCAGCGCATCATCTGCTTGGGCCAATCCTGGGGGAAATCGTTGTTGCGTACCTGCAGCTGAAAGACCGACGTGGCCAGGGCGATGCCTCCCTTCTTCATCAACGCAGCGAGATGCCAGATCACGGAGCCTGCAATCAAGAGCCAGGCCAGCAAATGCAGGCTGTAAACGACGTGATCGAGCTGGCCGTTGCGCAGCCAGTCTTCGTCCATCAGCTTGCCGCTGCCAACCGCCAGAGCCAGGCCGAGTAGGGCGGCAGCATTGGCCGCCTGGTTCAGACGGGCCCGACCGATGCTGATGGCGTAGAGGCCAAAGAGCAAAGCTAGGGGCCAAAGCACCACGCCAAGGGTGCCGTGGATGTCGATCCAGTCACCCGGCACGGGCCAACCCAATCGGCCCCAACGGCCGTCGTGGTTGGAGTACACAAGGAAGCCGCTCAGCCAGGCCACTGGCACAAGCACGACCATGGTGCCGTGCAGGAGCCGCAGAAGAGAGGGTTGATAGGGGCGCACAGGAGGCATGGCAACAGGTCAGTCAGGCGATGGCTTGGTGGAGTGAGAAGAATCCGAAGGCGATGAACAGGCCGCCGCTGAGGCGATAAAGCACCTGCTCGCTGATGCGGCCGCCGATCCATTTTCCGGCGCCTACCGCCAACCAGGTGACCAAGGCATGGCCGGCGAGGGTGCCGGCCAGCAGGCCGGCAAAGGTGAATGCTGGTGCCGTGGCCAGGAAGATGGTGGCGAACTGAGTGCGATCACCCAGCTCCGCGATGAACACCAGAGCAAACGCTTCCCAGATCACAGCCGATGTGGTGCTGATGCGGCCGCGGCTTTCCGCTTCATTGACGGCCTCCTCAGCCTCCTTTTCCTCCTCCTCAGCCTCCCCTGCCAGCATGCGCCTGGCATCGAACAGCAGCTTGAGAGCAAAGCCCAGGAAGAGCGCCGCTGCGAGCCAAGGCACCACGCTTTGCGGCAGTAATTCACGCAGGCCGTAGCCCAACCCCAGCGAGATCAGGGTGACGGCGGCAAGCGCCGCGAAGGATCCGATGAACACGTCCCGGGCGCGGTGACGGGCCGCGAGAATCAGGGCCATGAAAAAGGTCTTGTCACCCAGTTCGGCCAGGGTGATGGCGGTGAGGCTGGCCCCGAAGGCCGCCACACCGGGATCGGAGGGAAGAGGAACGGTCATGGCGTGAACCTGCCGCACAACCCATGAAGAAGTCATGAAGTTGCGATGTCGGTGGGCAACTCCACAAGCAACACACAACGACCCTGGCGGCTTTCGCTGACGCGGATCTCGCCGCCATGGCGTCGGGCGATGGCCCGGGCGATCGCCAGCCCGAGACCGGAGTGACCACCGCGATCACCGCCGCGCCAGAA
This sequence comes from Cyanobacteria bacterium bin.51, assembly GCA_013203655.1. Lineage (GTDB taxonomy): Bacteria > Cyanobacteriota > Cyanobacteriia > PCC-6307 > Cyanobiaceae > Regnicoccus. The sequence continues at coordinate 1,194 of JABMPN010000107.1, read as the reverse complement.
GCGCAGGAAGACCTGCTCCTGCTGCTGGGTGGGGATGCCGGGCCCCTGATCGATCACGGCTACCTGCACCTGACGACCACAGGGCGTGACCTCCACACGCACAGTGCCGCCCTCAGGGCTGTGACGGATGGCGTTATCCAGCAAGTTGGTGAATAACCGCAGCAGCTGTTGGCTGTTGGCCTGGATGGGCACGCTGCAGCGGGTGGGATCTGGGTTCAGCTGCAAGCCGACGGCAGCACTTACGGCCTGTGGCGCACTGCAGCGCATCAGATCTTCCAGCAGCTCCAGCAGATCAAACGACTCGCTCAGCTCCGGCTCCGTCCTGCCGTCTGTCCCGCTCTGTTGCTGGCGAGCCAGGAAAAGCAGGTCATCGAGAAGCTCCCCCATGCGACGGCTGAGGGTGTCGAGATCGCGCCAGGCCAAAGCTGGGTGCTGCCGCAGATCAGCTGGCACGGCGGCCAGCAGTGTGCGCAGCGAGGTGAGCGGGTGGCGCAGTTCGTGGGAGGCATCGGCCGTGAACTGTTGCAAGGCCATCAGCTGTTGCTGCAGCGGTGAGAAGGCAGAGCGGAGCATGCGGCGTCCCACCAGCAGGGCTGCCATCGCCGACACAACGGCACCGAGCAGAAGGCCCCGTCGAAGACGCTCCAGATCCGCTGTCGCTGCCTGATCGGAGAGGGCGACCCGCACCGCCCCGATGGGCTTGCGGCCGTCGCTGAGCACGGGCTGCCAGAGGCTGATGCCACCGCGCCACCGCTGCCACTGCGCATCGGTTTCAGGGGTGGCGGGATTGCCCGCCCGCGGCGGCATCTCCAGGCTGCCCTGCTCGCTCAGCAACTGGCCTTCGGCGTCAAACCACTGCACCAGCTGTTGTTCCAGCCCCTCGAGGGCCAGCGCCTGCCGATGGCCTTGAAACTTGCGGCTGCCAGCCGCCTCGCGGGTTTCGTGCTCGATCAGCGGCAACAGGACCGCGGCACTGGCGGCCAGCTGACGCAGCTCCGTGCGTTGATCTTCTCCCCGTTGCAGAGCGATGTCCCAATAAAGGGTGCCGGAGAAGGCCGCCAGCAGCAGCAGGGCAAAGCCGCCCCCCTGCAGCAGCAGGCGACGTTTGAGCTGCAGCGGATCAGGCGGCAGTGGTGGGGTTGAGCCGGTAGCCAAGGCCGTAGACCGTTTCGATCAGATTGGGCGCACAGCCGG
>JABMPN010000106.1 GCA_013203655.1 Cyanobacteria bacterium bin.51 | reverse complement strand
GTGAAGGCGCCGGCGAGCATCGTCATCCGCGCCACCCAGAAAAAGATGATGTCGAAGCCGGTCACCAGCCCGCTGGTGGGATACCAGGTGGCCAGATCGGCGGCGCCCTCATCGGGCCAGCCCAGGGTGGAGAAGGGCCAGAGGCCGCTGGAGAACCAGGTGTCGAGCACATCGGGGTCCTGCTCCAGCTGCAGCGGGCGGCCCGCCGCGGCGCTGGCGGCGCCGAACTGGGCTTGGGCCTTGTCGCGGGCTTCGGTGGCATCGCGGGCCACCACATAGGGCGTGGCCTCGGTGATCACGCCGCCGGTTTCACTCACCACGAACCAGGCCGGGATGCGGTGGCCCCACCAGAGCTGGCGGGAGATGCACCAGTCGCGGATGTCGGTGAGCCAGTCGCGGTAGACCTTCTCCCAGCGCTGCGGCACGAAGCGGGGGGCGCCGCCATCGAGGGCCTCGCGGCAGCGCGCCGCCAGCGGTTCGGCCCGCGCGAACCACTGGGTGGAGAGCAGCGGCTCCACCGGCACCTTGCCGCGATCCGAAAAGGGCACGCTGTGGCGGTGGGGTTCCACCTTCACCAGGAAGCCTTCGGCCTCCATCGCCGCCACCACCGCCTTGCGGGCCTCGAAGCGATCCAGCCCGGCGAAGCGGCCGGCGGCGGCGTTCATCGAGCCGTCCTTGGCCATCACCGTGATCAGCGGCAGGCCGTGGCGGGCGCCGATGGCGAAGTCGTTGGGGTCGTGGGCGGGGGTCACCTTGACGCAGCCGGTGCCGAAGGCCGGATCCACGTGCTCATCGGCCACGATCGGAATCTGACGGCCCACCAGGGGCAGGGTGAGCGTGCGTCCCACCAAGGCGGCGTAGCGGGGGTCGGTGGGGTGCACGGCCACGCCGGTGTCGCCCAGCAGCGTTTCGGGGCGGGTGGTGGCCACCACCAGGTGGTCGAGGCCGCCAGCCGTTGAACCTTCGCCGCCACCCTGGCCGTCACTGAGGGGATAGCGGAAGTGCCAGAGGTGGCCGTCGAGCTCCTTCATCTCCACCTCCAGATCGCTCACCGCCGATCCCGAGGCCGGGCACCAGTTCACCAGGTATTCGCCCCGGTAGATCAGGCCCTGCTCGTGCAGGCGCACGAAGGCCTCCACCACCGCTTTGTTGAGCCCCGGATCAAGGGTGAAGCGCTCCCGCTGCCAATCCACCGAGTAGCCCAGACGGCGCAGCTGGCCCACGATCGTGCCGCCGCTCTCGGCCTTCCAGCTCCAGGCCCGCTCCAGGAAGGCGTCGCGGCCGAGGTCGTCCTTGCTGCCGCCTTCGGCCTTGATCTGCTTCTCCAGGATCGACTGCACCGCGATCGAGGCGTGGTCCGTGCCGGGCAGGCACAGCACGTTTTTCCCCTGCAGGCGCTGGAAGCGCACGATCGTGTCGATCAGAGCCGTCTCGAAGCCGTGGCCCATGTGCAGGCTGCCGGTCACGTTCGGCGGCGGGATCACCACCGAAAACGGCTCGCCCGGGGCGTTGGGGTCGGGGTGGAAGGCGCCCGCCGCCTCCCAGGCCGCCTGCCAGCGGGCTTCGGTGCTGGCCGGGTCGTAGGTCTTGGGCAGGGCGCCGGCGGCAGCGGCGCCGTCAAGGCTGGGGGCGGCGGAGGCATCGGTCACAGCTGGGGTCGGGGAGTTCCGTCCATGCTCTCAAAGGACGGCCAGCCAACCCGCGGGGCCGCCCGTTGAAACCGCCCCAGTGCGTTGGTGTGCGTAGCGGTTGCTCCACGCAGCGATCGCGTCTGTGAGCACCTGCCGGGGAGGAGCAAGGGGATTGCGGGCTTAGATGGTGGTGTTTGGGGTACTTCGTCGGCCTGTCTAACGTCGCCAGCAGCAGCAGGTGGACCGCAGGCTTGCCTGTCCGGTGGAAGCGTGCAGCACTGGAACGCAAGTGATGGCCTTGCTAAATGCTGGCTTAACGATAAAATTCAACATAAAAACGCACAGCTCCCAGCGGCTCAACCTCGTGCAATACAGTGGGTTCAACAACACCATACTTTTCTACAGATAAATCAACTACTTCTAATTCCGGCTCCAAAATACGATAGCGTAATCTGCCCTCAAGAATAATGATCTTACCCCAGGTCCCCTCCTTGGTCTGATGTGCATTCAGCAATTCCTTAGGCACCGATTCGTGAGTGAATTCCGGCGTTTTCTTGTAGCTCTTTACATTGCTTGGTAGTTCTTTCATTTCACTCTCACCAAAGAAATATAACGCTTGCCATCACCTAGCCGCCGAGAGCCAGGAGGTTGAACAAAGATCATCAGGGGGCGGCTCAGGTGAATGGCATTGTTAGCCGATTTCCCGCCTGCATCACAGATCACCTGGTTCGAGGCCGGTGTGCTTGGCGATTCGAGACAGCATCCTGGGGCCAATCTCTTCGCCATCGTGGAATGCAAAGACATAATCTGGATGGTCTACATGTTCAAGGATTTTGTGAGATCCTGACTGACGCTTAACTCTCCACCCAATAGACTGCAAGGCGGCCAATACTTTCTTGGCTTTGGCTGAAGGCCAATTACTCATGCAGAGAGTGGAAGGGAAAACTGGATGCTGACTGGCTCGGATTCGCCATTCTCAATCCGATCAGCGATTACTCGAAGGGCTAAGACTTCGGCTTTTGACATTGCATCAGCAGCGGAACCTCCATAGGCAAGGACTCCGGGTAGCTCTGGTACTGCACCGATCCAACGTCCGTCTACTTCGTGTTCGCACTCCAACGTAAAATTCATGCTTGCCTCTCAGCTGTTGCCTCTGTAGCTACTCCCAATTCTACAGCTCTTCCATTCCTTAGCCGCCGCCTTTCGCCATTCCCAGCGATTCGGCTAACGCTCGCCATCACTTGGCCGCAAGGAGTGCACGGCGAAGAAGATAGCCATGCGGTGGCGGCTCAGGTGCATGGTGGTGTTAGAGAGTGGCAGGAGCGTCAGGTTCAAGAAGCGGTAATACCCTCGCAGTAACCATATCCATTACATCTGAAGAAATCCGCTCAATGAACTTCGCTTTCCTGGTTTGCCAGTCTAGGCTCTTCAGCTGATCGGACAGAACAACTCCACTCACAGAGTATCCATCAGGCAGCAGAACCTCAAAAGGGTAACCCTTGATCTTGGATGTAATTGGACAAAATAGTGCCAGTCCTACTTTTCCATTGTAGGCCTTTGGGGATATAACCAGTGCTGGCCGTCTTCCACGCTGCTCACTTCCGGCCTGTGGCGTGAACTCCAGCCACACCAAATCGCCACGATCAGGGACGTAGGTAGACATCAGAACGCTTCGGAACCTACGGCATCCCCCGTATCAACGGAGGCGTGAATGTTCTCTGGAGTGATACCAGAAAGAAGATCCACAAGCCTGAGCCGGCTAGGCAATGAGGGCCTCAAGACGAGCTCTCCATCCTTTGCGGTGAGGCTGACTTCCGTACCAGCCCCCAAGCCCACCTCATCTGCCAAACCGCGTGGAATCCTCACGCCAAGGCTGTTCCCCCACTTCTGAACTCTCGTCTGCATGCCCCAGCGGCGACTATACAAAGACTATACCACTGGTCGGCTCGGTAGCGAGCGCCCCATCTCTCTAACGCTCAAGATCAGCGGCGGGCATACGTACTGCAGTCTCTTCAAGGATGATTGGACCCGCCCGCTGAATCTTGATGTTGGGGTGCCTGAGTTGAAGGGCTATTCCAATGAATGGCAACTGATGTACAAGCACCTCCAAGAGTAGGGGCCCTCAGTGAGTTATGTCTAGTGCCAGATTTAAGTTGCTTAAGCAAAGTGCCAGAAGCTTTATCAGCCATTTTTATAAGCATGTTTGGAACCAGCTCAGCACCAGCATCGGAGGAGCCGTATATTAATTCAATACCTCCTAGCAGATAGTCACGCCCAAACAAGGGCTCTCTCCGGCTATTGAACTCAGTAAGCAGACCCAACTCTGAATCAACAACCATTCCAATCATAGAGCTTTGATTGATTCGATTGCAGCGGAGAAGCTCCTTAAGCGCAAGAACCCATCCAATTCGCTCTGGATTTCCGTGGATGGATGTGAATTCGATACTCAGTGGAATCTCATACTCGCATTTCATGCCAGCGTCGGCTGAAGCGACAAGCCTTGCTGTTACCACAGCCGTTACGGAAAGCCTTTGCCCGGCAATCACTTCAGTATTGGTATCCACTGCTAATAGCAACTCATAGTCTTCGATAGCCTGATTGATATTGACCTTTGCAGGGCGATCTCCAGTGGGAACCTTAGTCAATATCTTTGGTTTATTCGGTCTCTGGTATTCAGTAGTTATACGAGCTTCCTTCGCCTCGGCAACTGGGCAAACCTCCAAGGTTCCATCTTTGCTGCTTCTAACTCCAACCTCGATAACATCAGTTTTATTGGCTGTCGTAAAGCTATAAGATACTCTTCTTGGCTTTTTATCAGGCATGACCTTTAATCCAGCTTGATGATCAGTATCTCCATCCTACCCTCGTTCCGCCGTCACCTTCCTCCTTGTCAACCCAACTTGTTATTGGACGGTTCTGAGAACCAACCTGATGGGCGCCGCTGCTTCTGTGAACCCTTCGCATGGCGAGGTCGCCTCTTTGTCAGAACCCCATGGCAGTCTAGATGCTTAAGATTCGCAGGCACAATCAGATCGTGGATCTCTGGTCAGAGAACCACATGTTCGATGTGCTACCTAAAGTCTGTGGGGCTGCTCACGCCCAGGGGGCCTGGAACCATCTGCTGGCACTCCACAGCGAATCGATGGGCGGTGTGCCGATATCTTTTCAGCGCCCGGCGCTTCAGCTGGCGGCGAGGCGGGCGATATAATCCTCGTGGCGGCCGGCGTTGATCCAGCCGGTGGCGATCGTCTTGGTGTGGGTGTGGCTCACCCGGCCGCGGTGGATGTGGGAGAGGCCGGCGGGGAAGATCGCCAGCTGCCCTTGGATCGCCTCCACGTGCTGCTCCTGCCAGTGGAATTCGGTGCCGGCGTCGGGGAGGGTTTCGAGGTAGAGGATCCAGGCGAGCACCCGCTGAATCGGCTCGGTGGCCTCCTCGCTGGTGTTCCAGTCGCAGTGCCAGCTGCGGAAGCCTTCGCCCGGCGCGTAGCGCTGCAGGTTGAAGATCGGCAGCACGAACAGCGATCCCTCCGGGCAGCACTCCAGCAGCAGGGGCCGCTCGGCCAGGTAGCGCTGCAGGCCGGCCGATACCCCGCGCAGGATCAGCTCGGCCAGGCCGTGGGCCTCGGGGTCGGAGCGGTCGATCGCCACCAGGGAGATATCGGTCGAAACCTTATCAAGCGGGCGGCCAGTGGCGCCGGAACCGTTGCCGAAGCTCGTGCCGGCGGTGCGCAGATCGACGCGGCGCTCGTAGAAGGCCAGGGCTGCCTCGGCCACCGCTGCGTAGCCGGCGTTGTTGTAGGTGGCGATCAGCTGCATGGTTCGTCCAGCCAGGGCACGGCCACCAGGGCCTCCAGCCTCTGCCAGCGGTCGCGTTCGGCCACCCGCCCGTCGAGTCCTGCCCCGGCCAGGGCCGCCGCCACCCGCTCGAGATCAACGGGCGGGCCATCCCCCCCGGCGGCCGCCAGCGGCAGCACCAGCACCTGGGGGTCGGCGGGGTCGGCCAGCAGCTTCAGGCCCAGGGATTCCAGTTCCCGCTCGAAGAACAGCCGCCGCATCCGGCCGCTGAGCGCCGGCCCCAGGGCGGCGGCGAACTGCTCGAGGGCGTCCCGATCGCCGCTGCCGCCGCTGTTGAGGGTCAGCCAGATCATCAACTTGGCCCAGCTCTCCACGGTCCAGAGGGGCTCGAAGCTGCTCCGGTGCTGGCGCACCAGCTCAGAGATGGCGAACTCGAACAGGCCGGCCTGGAGGGCGGTGGCGTCGGGAACCGGCGGTGAAGGGGACATCAGCTCAACCAAGCAGATCGGTCGTTGGGGATCCTGCCCTCAGCTTGATCGCAGCCTTCCCTGGGCCTTGGCCTGCTGATCAAGCGAGACTGGGCCGCCCATCGGGGGCCAAACTGTGGGGGCTTGAACCTGACAGACCCATGGGCCTCGACCTCAACGATCCCGAACTGGAGTTCGCAGACCTGGTCTACGCCTACCAGAGCTGGGTCATGGCGGTGATCAATGACGAAAAGCTCGGCGGGGAGGAGAAATTGCTCACCGACGACATCGCCGAGGACGCCCTCAACGCCATGCGCTTCCTGCCCGGCGAAGTCACCTCCGCGATCGAAACCAGCCTCGCCCGGGTCTACGACGTCGATGCCGACGAACTCGCCGACCTGCTGTTCCCTGAAGAATGAACCCCAAGAGCTGAACCCCGAGCACGACCCATCCGCGCCGATGGCCGCTCCCCGGGCTGATTCGCAGGCCACCGGCACCTATGTGCTCGGCACCGCCGCCGCCGAACAGGATCGCCTGAGCCAGCAGCACGCGCTCTGGCTTCCCTCTGCCCGGGAAGCCTGGGGCAGGGCCGGCCTGGCGGCGGGTCAACGGGTGCTTGATCTGGGGGCCGGGCCGGGGTTCGTCAGCCTGGAGCTCGCCCGCCAGGTAGGAGCCGGCGGGCGGGTTCTGGCCCTGGAACTCAGCCCCTCCTATGGGGAGGCCGCCCGACGGGCGGCGTCTGAAGCGGGCCTGGCCCAGCTGGAGGTCCGCCGCCATGACCTCTGCCGTGATCCCCTGCCGCAGGAGGGCTTCGACCTTGTCTGGTGCCGCTGGGTGGCGATGTTCCTGCCGTCGCTTGTGCCCCTGCTCGACCAGCTCGCCGCCACGTTGAAACCGGGGGCACGGGTGTTGTTTCACGAGTATGTGCACTGGAGCACCTTCGGGCTCCACCCCGATGGCGACGCCGTCCGCCGTTTCGGTGCGGCGGCCCTGGCCAGTTTCCGTGCCGCCGGCGGCGATCCCGATGTGAACCGCCGGCTGCCGTCGCTGCTGGCGGCGCGGGGGTTCCGTATCGATGCCCTGCGGCCATTGCCGCTCTTGGGGCGTCCTGGGGATGCCGTGGCGAACTGGCTGGAGAACTTCGTGCACATCTATGGCCAGGAGCTGATCCGGCAGGGGTTCTGGACGCCAACCGCCGCCGCTGCCGCCAGCGCCGAGATCGCCGCGGCCAGCCAGGATCCCGGGGCTTACTGGATGGGGCCCACGGTGATGGAACTTCAGGCGACACGATGAGTGCCCTGACCTGTTAGCGCGCCGCAAGCCGATGCCCTGGACCACCGCCGACATCCCCGATCAGACCGGCCGGATCGCCCTGATCACCGGAGCCAACAGCGGGCTCGGGCTTGAATCGGCCCGGGCCCTGGCCGGCCATGGCGCCACCGTGGTGCTGGCCTGCCGCTCCCGCCGCAAGGGGGAGGCGGCCCGTGATGAGCTGCTGCCGGCCGCCACAGGCGGGCTGGAGGTCTTGATGCTCGACTTAGCCGACCTGGCCAGCGTGCGTGCCGGGGCCCGTTGGATGGCCGAGCAATACGGTCGCCTCGACCTGTTGATCAACAATGCCGGCGTGATGGGCACGCCGCGGCAGCTCACCCACGATGGCTTCGAGCTGCAGTTCGGCACCAACCACCTGGGCCATTTCGCCCTCACCACGGCCCTGTTGCCGCTGCTGGCCGAGCGGCCCGGAGCCCGGGTGGTCACGGTCACCTCAGGCGCCCAGTTCTTCGGTCGCATCCCCTTCGATGACCTGATGGGCGAAAGCCACTACGACCGTTGGGCGGCCTACAGCCAGAGCAAGCTGGCCAACGTGATGTTCGCCCTCGAACTGCAGGAGCGGCTGGAGGCCGCGGGCAGCGCGGCGGTCTCCCTGGCCGCCCACCCCGGCCTGGCCCGCACCAACCTGCAGCCGGCTTCGGTGGCCGCGAACGGCTCGAAGCTGGAGGGCCTGGCCTACCGCCTGATGGATCCCCTCTTCCAGAGCGCGGCCATGGGCGCCCTGCCCCAGCTCCATGCCGCCACAGCACCGGAGGCCAAGGGCGGCGAACACTTCGGCCCCGACCAGCTCGGGGGGATGCGCGGCTGGCCGCGGGCCTGCCGGGTGGCACCAAAGGCACTGAACGCAGAGGCCCGCCGCCAGCTCTGGGAGGTCAGCGAAGAGCTCACGGCTGTTGGTTGAGCAAGGGCACAAACAGCCATGGAAAGTTCGGCAATCTGTAGTGGCGGGCACCCATCCACTGCATAACCTGCAGTGGGCTGGAAGGAGTGACCGACCGATGCCCAGCTGGGAGGCCAAACAAGACGTGATGCCATACAAAGCCTCCCTGGGGTTATGAACGCCGCGGAACCCAGCCCCATCAAGACGCGATCGCCCCAGGCTCCGTTGATTCCGGACCAGCGGCTCGCCGCGCTCAACCGCCGCTCCGACCGGGAGGGCTGGCGGCAGGTGGTCGGGCATGGCGTCCTGATCGTGGCGGCTGGTTGGCTGTGGGTAGATCCCAGATTCAGCTGGGTTGTGCGGATTCCGGCCCTGCTGCTGCTGGGCTGGGGCCTGGCCTTCTGCTTCTGCGCCATGCACGAATGCGGCCACCGCACCGCCTTCGCCAGCCGTTCGCTCAATGACGCGGTGGCCTGGTGGGCGGGGGTGCTGAGCTTCTACAACGCTGATTTCTACCGCCGCTACCACCAGTGGCACCACCGCTACACCCACCAGCCGGGGTGGGATCCGGAGCTCGAAGGGGGCACTCCCAGCAGTCGGCTGGCCTACGGGATTGAACTCAGCGGGGTGCCCTGGTGGATCGGCAAACTGCGCTCCCACTGGCGCGGGTTGGTGGGTGCCTATGACGACTGCCCCTACATCGCGGCGGACGCGGTGGCGGCCGTGCGCGCCTCCCACTGGAAGCAGGCGGCGGTGTATGCCACGGCCCTGCTGCTCTCGTTGCTGGGCGGCAACGGCCTGCTGTTCTGGCTCTGGCTGCTGCCGCTGGCGGTGGGGCAACCCTTGCTGCGCTTCGTGCTGCTGGCTGAGCACGGCGGCTGCAGCACCAGCCCCGATGGGCTGCGCAACACCCGCACCACCCACACCCTGGCGCCGTTGCGCTGGCTGATGTGGAACATGCCCTTCCACAGCGAACACCATCTGTTCGCCTCGATCCCCTTCCATGCCCTGCCTGCGGCGCACCCCTGGATCGCCGCCGAGCTGGAGCACAACGATCCGGGCTACCTGGCTGTGCACCGCGCTTTCCTGGCCGATCCAGCGAAACTGGCGCTGCCACCGGCGTGAGCGTGGCCCCAGCGGTTCAGGGCCGAGATGGGCTGTTTGAGCTGGGGCCCATGGCGCTCAGGTGCGGCCGGGAGCTACCCGACGCCCGCCTCGCCTACCGGGTCTTCGGTGAACTCAACGCCGATCGCTCCAACCTGGTGCTCTACCCCAGCTCTTACGGCGCCTGGCCTGAAGACATCGACTGGGTGGTGGGCCCGATCCTCGACCCGGAGCGCTGGTGTGTGCTGCTGGTGAGCCAGTTCGGCAACGGCCGCTCCAGCAGCCCCAGCAACAGCGCCATGGGGCTGGCGGAAGACGGCTGGGTGATCAGCCACGCCGACAACGTGGCCGCCCAGCAACGACTGATTCAGGAGGTGTTCCAGGTGGAGCGCCTCGCCCTGATCTACGGCTGGTCAATGGGGGCTCAGCAGGCTTACCACTGGGCGGCCCTGCAGCCCGAGGCGGTGGAGCGGATCTGCTGCCTCTGCGGCACGGCCCGCACCACGCCCCACAACCGCCTGTTCCTGCTCAGCCTGCGCCAGGCGCTCACCGCCGATCCAGCCTGGGACGGCCACCGCTTCCGCGCCACCCCCGAGCAGGGCCTGCGCACTTTCGCCCTGATCTACGCCAGCTGGGCCGCCAGCCAGGCCTACTACGGCGAGGGCCACCACGAAGCGCTGGGCTTCAGCAGCGTCGACGACTACGTGCAGCGCAGCTGGCTGCCCGCCTACCGCCGCCACGATCCCCACGATCTGCTGGCGATGCTCGACACCTGGCTGGCCAACGACCTCGGCGCCGCCCTGGGGAGTTCCCTGGCCGCCGCCCTGGGGCGGATCACGGCCCGCACCACCGTGATCGCCGGCTCCCACGACCTCTACTTCCCCCCGGGCGACTGCGCCGCGGAGGCCGCCGGCATCCCCGGCGCCCGCTTCGAGCGGCTGGAGTCGGTGCTGGGGCACCGGGCCGGCAATCCCCGCGAGGCGCCGGCTGAGCAGGCGATGATCCGCGCCGCCCTCGGGCGTCTGCTGATGGATTGATCCACCGTTCCGCCCGCCCCCCGCTGAACCCATGACCGACCTGGCCCGCTACGCCGCCGACCACGGCCTCCGCCACTTCCTCTTCTCGTTCTCGGATCTGTTCGGGGTGCAGCGGGCCAAGCTGGTGCCGGCCAGTGCTGCCGATCAGCTGGCCCGCAATGGCGCCGGCTTCGCCGGTTTCGCCGCCTGGCTGGCGATGACCCCGGCCGACCCGGACGTGCTCGCCCTGCCCGATCCCGCCAGCCTGGCGGTGCTGCCCTGGCAGCCCGGCGTGGCCTGGGTGGCCACCGATCTGCAGGTGGAGGGCCGGCCGCTGGAGCAGTCGCCGCGCTGGGTGCTGCGCCGCCAGCTGGAGCGGGTGGCGCGGCTGGGCTACAGCTTCCGCACGGGGGTGGAAGCCGAGTTCTTCCTGCTGCAACCTGGCGGGGCGGCGATCGCCGATGGCCACGACACCCAGAGCAAACCCTGCTATGACCAGCAGACGCTGATGCGCCAGTTCGAGCTGATCGGCGGCCTGCTCGAAGCGATGGAGGAGCTGGGCTGGGGGCCCTACCAGGCCGATCACGAGGATGCCAATGGTCAGTTCGAGATCAACTGGACCTTCGCCGACGCCCTGGTGACCGCCGACCGCCACGCCCTCTTCCGGGTGATGGCCCAGGCGATGGCCGAACCCCTGGGCGCTCGGGTGAGCTTCGCGCCCAAGCCCTTCCCCCAGCTCACCGGCAGCGGCGCCCACCTGCACCACTCCCTCTGGGACGCCTCGGGCCGCAACCTCTTCCATGACCCCCGCGGCGAGCTGGGCCTCTCGCCGCTGGCTTACCACTTCCTGGCCGGCGTGCTGGCGCACGCCCCGGCCCTGTGCGCCATCACCAATCCCACCGCCGAGAGCTACGCCCGCCTGGGGGGCCAGACCACCAACTCCGGCGCCACCTGGTCGCCGGGCTGGATCAGTTACGGCGGCAACAACCGCAGCCACATGGTGCGCATCCCCGACGACCAGCGCCTGGAGCTGCGCCTCGCCGACAGCGCCGCCAGTCCCTACCTGCTGCCGGCGGCGGTGCTGGCCGCCGGCCTCGACGGCCTCGAGCGCCAGCTCGACCCCGGCCCCCGCAACGACGCCAACCTCTACACCGACCCACCGGCACTGGGCACGGCCCCGCCCCTGCCTGCCAATCCCGAGGAGGCCCTGGCCGCCTTCGCCGCAGACACGCTGCTGCGCCAGGCCCTGGGCGAACCCTTCTGCCAGGCCTACGAAAGCCTCAGGCGCCGGCACGGCTGAAGGCTGGCAGCAACGACAGAAAGACCGGCCAGAAGGAGTGTCAAGAAGCAAGCGTTCGTCACAGCCGAACGGGAGATCCGGAAGTGAGGATGCCCTTGCCGACCCGTCCTTTTCTCCGGTGATCCTTCCTTTCTCTTCCCCGAGCTCCGCGGCCCGTCCGCCGTTGTGGCGGGCGGCTGGGAGGCTGGCAGGCCCCGGGGCGGCTGTTGCGGTGATCGGGAGCCTGGCCCTGACGGCCCTGACCACGGCCCCGGCGGTGGCGGCGGCAGAAGAACCGGCACCAGTGTCAGCGGCGCCAGCGGTGCCGGCGGCCCTGCTGCGGCGCCTGGAGGCGGTCAAGGCGGGCAGCCGTGACTGCCCCGACGGCCTGGCGCGGGAGCTGGAGGTCATCACTGCCCTGGGCGTGTCTCCCGCCAGCACCCTGGTGGAGGACGGGGCCGGCTCCATCGACAGCAGCCGCACCTCGCCGATCGATCAGACCACCCTGCTGCGCCGCCTGCTCCAGGAACCCTGGGGCCAGGCCCTGCGGCAGGGGCTGCCGGTGATGGGGGTGGATGGCACCGAGGCGCAGAACCAGGTGGGCCGCCCGGCCGCCGGCCGGATCCGGCTCAAGGATGGCTCCAGGGTGATGGGCAGCGCCAGCGGCCAGGTCTCAATTCCCGCCAAGACCCAGGTGGGCTACATCGAGGCCGCCAGCGGCCGGCGGCTGGTGTATGCCCTCTATCTCAACAACGTGCCCACCAGCCCCGCCACCCTGCTGAACAGCTTCGAAACCGCAGATCGGGATCTCGCCGCGATCGCGGCAGCCTTTCAGCAGGCCCTCTGATGGGGACCCTGCTGGTGAGGGGGGCACTGTTCGCCCTGGCGCTCGTACCCGCTGGCTCCGCCGCGCCGGCCCTGGCGGAGAAAGCTCTGGCAGAGGCGGCCCCCCCTGCGGCGGTGGCGGCGGTGATGAACAAGCCGCGCTACGCGGGGGCGAGCTGGAGCCTGCTGGTGAGCGATCTCGCCAGCGGCCGCACGCTGATGGCGCTCAACCCCGATCAACTGGCCTTCACCGGCTCGGTCCGCAAGCTGTTCTCGGTGGGCCGCGCCCTGCAGACCCTGGGGGCCGAACACCGGGTCGAGACCACGGTGCTCCGGCGGGGCTCCCTGGGCGCGGGGCGGCTGGCGGGTGATCTGGTGCTCGTGGCCGGAGGCGACCTCACCTTCGGGGGCAGGCAACCGGCCGATGGCGGCGTGGCCTTCACGGCCTTCGATCACAACGATGCCAACAACCTCGGCACGGCCCTGCTGACGCCGCAGGATCCGCTGCAGGCGCTCGATGGCCTGGCGCGCCAGGTGCGGCAGGCGGGAATCCGCCAGGTGGAGGGCGATGTGGTGGTGGACGATCGGCTGTTTCCGGCTTACCGGGTCCCCAACGGCAATCTGCTGATCTCCCCGATCCTGGTGAACGAGAACATGGTCGATGTGTCGGTGACGCCGACAGCCGTGGGCGAACCGGCCCGGGTCGACTGGCGGCCCCGCAGTGCCGCCTTCCAGGTGCGTTCCAGCGTTCGCACCGTGGCAGCGGGAGGGCCAGCCGTGCTCGATCTCTCCGATCAGGGCCGGATGACCTGCCGCTGGCGGGACCCCTGCAGGGGCACCCTCAGCGGCACGATCCCCCTCGACTACCGGGCACCCCTCTCCGCCAGCCCGGTGGCGGTGCGCACCTTCCGGATCGAGGATCCCGCCTCCTATGCCCGCATCGCTTTCCATGAAGCGCTCGCCCGGGCCGGCGTGGTGGTGCGGGCCCCCCGGCTGGCCCCGAATGATCCGAGCCGGCTCCAGCCCGCCGGCTCCGGGGACGCCGAGCAAACCGCAGAAGCGGCCGCGGAGCAGAGGGAGGAGCAGACCGTGGCCTCCTGGAGCTCCGCGCCCTATGGCGCCCTGGCCCGGCTGATCCTCAAGGTGAGCCTCAACCTGGGGGCCAACCTCAGCCTCACCCAGGTGGGACTGGAGGAAGGCGAACGGCAGGTGAAGGGGGCCCTGGCCGCCGAACGCCGCGACCTGATCAGGCAGGGCCTGAGCCCCCAGAGCTTCCGGTTTCCCAGCAACGGCAGCGGCAGTCCCGACAGCCAGGCCACGCCTCGGGCGGTGGTGCAGTGGCTGGAGATCATGCACCGCAGCCCCGAGGCCGCCGTGTTCCGCGCGGCACTGCCGGTGCTGGGTGTGGATGGATCCCTGGCGGAAACCGGACGGGACCTGGCCGCCCGTGGCGAGGTGATGGCCAAGACGGGCACCACGATCGATGCCACGGGCCTCAAGGCCCAGGTGCTGGCGGGCTACCTGCGCAGCCCCAGCGGCAGGGATCTGGCCTTCGCCTTGTTCGTGAACGACGCTGGTCCGGTGAGCGCGATCACCGAGGTGGCCGAGGTGTTCGAGGATCAGGCGGTGATCACCGATCTGATCCGCAGCTGGAGTCCCTGACCCCCGCAGGGGCCAGCCCGGCCTCAGTTAGGCATCGTCACGAACTCTTCGGCCACGGAGGGGTGGAGCGCCATGGTGCGGTCGAAGTCGGCCTTGGTGGCGCCCATGCCGATGGCGATCGCCGCCATCTGGATGATTTCAGCCGCGTGCTCGCCCACCATGTGGACACCCACCACCTTGTTGGTGGCGATCACGACGACCAGCTTGAGCAGCACCCGGGGCCCCCGGGCCGGCAGGGCCTGATTCATCGGCCGGAACCGGGCCCGATACACCTTCACCCCCTCGGCGCCGTGGCGTTCGATCGCCTGCTCCTCGCTCAGGCCCACGCTCGAGAGCTCCGGCTGCGAAAACACTGCCGAAGCCACCAGATCGTGATCCACCTGCCGGGGCCTGGTGCCATACACCGTGTCGGCGAAGGCCCGGCCCTCATCGACAGCCACGGGGGTGAGGTTGATGCGGTCGGTCACATCGCCCACCGCGTAGATGTGCGGCACGCTGGTGCGTTGATCGGCGTCCACCGGGATCCGGTGGCCTTCCACCGCCACGCCGGCGGCTTCCAGGTTGATGCCCTGCAGGAATGGCCGCCGGCCTGTGGCCAGCAAGACGCCACCGCAGTTGAAGCGTTCGCCGCCCTCGCTGGTCAGCGTCAGGTCACCCGAGGAACCCTCCTTGCTGATGGCGGCCGGTGAATGGGCGAACCGCAGGGTGATGCCTTCGGCTTCCATCCCCTCCTGCACGGCCGAGCTGGCTTCCCGATCGAAGCCGCGCAGCAGGTGATCGCCACGGATCAGCTGGGTCACCTGCACGCCAAGGCCATGGAGGATGCAGGCGAATTCGCAGGCGATGAAACCGCCACCCACCACCACCACGTGGGCTGGGAGCGATTCGAGCAGGAACATGTCATCGCTCACCCAACCCAGCTCGGCGCCGGGGATGGCCGGGCGATGGGGGCGACCACCCACGGCCACCAGAATCCGCTCGCCCCGCAGCTGGTGGGCTGATCCATCCGCCGCCGTCACCGAAATGGTCTGGGCGTCCTCGAAGCGACCCCAGCCGCGCACCAGTTCCACACCGGCCTTGGCCAGCAGACCGATGTGCAGCTCATTGAGCCGATCCACCTCGGCGCGCACGTTGGCCAGCAGGCGACCGGCCTCCAGATTCAGATACCCCACGTCCCAGCCGTAGCTGGGGGCATCGGCAAGCAGATGGCGGTAGGCCGAGCCATAGACCAACAACTTCTTGGGAACGCAGCCCCGGATCACACAGGTGCCACCCACCCGATCGCCCTCGACGATCGCCACCCGCGCCCCGTAGGAGGCGGCCCGTTTGGCTGCCGCCAGCCCCCCCGATCCGGCGCCAAGAACAATCAGATCGAAGGGGTCGCTCATGGGCAGGTGACGGGGAGCCAACGGATGGGTGGACGGATCTGCTGCAAAGAGACCCTGCAACAGATCAATGAAGTGGAGGGGCTGGACAGCGAACGGCCGCCCAGCCCCTGGTCGCCTCAGCCGGCAAATTCGAGCCGGGGCTCGCAGACGCCCGTGGGTGCCACGCCCTTCAGGTAGGCCAGCATCGTGTCAGCGTCGGAGACTTCGAAGGGATCGGTGGGGCAATTGTTCTCGGAGCCAGCTTCAGCGAAGACTTTCTCGATCGCGCCGTCATTGACGAGCATCGAATAGCGCCAGGAACGCAGACCAAAGCCGAGGTTCGACTTCTCCACCAACATCCCCATCTCGCGGGTGAAGTCGCCGTTGCCGTCGGGGAGCAGGAAGACATTCTTGGCGCCCACGCTTTGTCCCCACTTGAACATCACAAAGGCATCGTTCACCGAAACACAGACAATCTGATCGACCCCAAGAGCACGGAACTCCTCATAGAGCTCTTCGTAGCGGGGCAGGTGGTTGGAGGAGCAGGTGGGGGTGAAGGCACCGGGCAGCGAGAACACCACAACTTTTTTGCCAGCAAAGATCTCGCTGCTGCTGAGGTCTTGCCAGCGGAAAGGATTGCCCCCCTCCACGGATTCATCGCGGACGCGGGTCTTGAAGATGACGCTGGGGACGCGGGAGGGGTAGGTCATGGAAGGGGAAAAACGCAGGGGTGAGCTGGATGCTGAAGGCCGAACGCTAGCCGGGACGGCACAACAGCCAGCAGCTTATGCGAACTCATACTGGCTTCGACTTGGTCCGGCTGTCAAGGTAGTTCCGCCTGCTCGCCGCCTGGTCCACGCCTTTGCCTGAGTTGCGCCGCATCCTGCTCACCGGAGGGAACTCCGGCATCGGTTTCGAAGCCGCCGCCCTCCTCTGCAGGGCCGGCCATCGCCTCACCTTGCTCTGCCGGGATGGCACCACCGCAGAGGAGGCCAGCCGTCGCATGGCTGAGAAGGCCGGCTCCACCAACCTGTCCCAGATAGCTCCACCGCAGACGGCGGTCTGCGACCTGGGCGATCTGGAGAGCGTGCGGACCTGCGGGGCGGCGCTGCTGGAGGCAGGAACGATCATCGACACGCTCGTTCTCAATGCCGGGCTGCAATACGCAGGCTCCAAGGAACCACGGCGTACCCCCCAGGGCTTCGAGCTCAGCGTCGGCGTCAACCATCTCGGCCATCTGCTGCTCGCCCAGCTGCTCACCCCGGCCCTGGAAGCGGGGTCTTCACCTCGCCTGGTGGTCACCGCCTCGGAAGTGCATGACCCCACCAGCGCCGGCGGCAAGGTGGGCCGGCCAGCCGGGTTGGGTGACCTCAGCGGCTTGAAGGCTGGCGAGGACGCCTGCATGGTCGATGGATCGACCCCCTTCAATGCCGAAAAGGCCTACAAAGACAGCAAGCTCTGCAACGTGCTGTTCGCCCGCGAGTTTCAGCGCCGGATGGAAGCGCAGGGGCAGGCCCTGCCGGTGATCGCCTGGAGCCCCGGGCTGGTGATTCCGCCCATCAGCAGCGGCGGCTTCTGGCGTTACAGCCGCCAGTCCAACGAGCTCGGCCAGCGCTTGTTTGCCCTGGCGGCCCGCTCGATCCTGCGGATCAGCGAGCGGGTCGAAACCGCCGGAGCCCTGCTCGCCGCCCTGGCCACTGACGACGCCTACGCCACCCCTGGCTTCAGCTACTACAGCAACCGCCTGCTGGCCCCTGGTCGGCATCGCTTCGAAGCCACCTCAATCAGCGCCGAAGCCAAAGACGACGCCCTGGCCCTGCAGCTGTGGGAGCGGAGCACGACGCTGGTGGGTGCGGAGACCACCCTGCCCGACTGAGCGGCCCCAGCGGCCAGATCGCTTAGTATCGATCTATACACTCCCGCTTGGCGGAGCCACTGGTACCCCTGCCCGGTTCTGAAGATCGGCAGACCATTCGGCGTCTCCCCTGAGTCATCAAAACTGAATAAAGACGTGGCATCACCATTTGGAGCCTTGGATCTACCGATGGTGCAGTACGCGCCGTTGGCCCCCCAGGCTCCCGCTTCTGCACCCGCACCAGCCGGCATTCCGGCGGTGATCTACTGCGAGGGCCAGTTCCTGAGCCCCGATGGCAAGACGGCCCACGGACTGATGCGCCACAGCGAGCGCTTCCGAATCGTGGCTGTGATTGACAGCCTCTGCGCCGGCGCCGATGCCGATGCCGGCCTGCTCCTGGATGGCGTGGCCAACGGCATCCCGGTCGTGGCCGACCTGGAGGCGGCCTTCGCCCTCGGCGGAGCGCCGCTGCAGACCCTGATCTACGGCATGGCCCCCGCCGATGGTCTGTTCAGCCCAACCGACCGTGCCGTGCTCCTCGGCGCCGTGCGCGCCGGCCTCGGCCTGGTGAATGGCCTGCGTGAGTTCCTCGGCGATGACGCCGAATTCGCCACCGCGGCCGCGCTCCAACAGGTCACGATCGAGGATGTCAGGCGCCCGCCGGCCCTGAAGGACCTGCGCCTGTTCAGCGGCGCGATCGCCAGGGCCCACTGCCGGCGCATCGCCGTTCTCGGCACTGATGGCGCCATCGGCAAGCGCACCACCGCCACGCTGCTGGTGCAGGCCCTCAACGACCATGGCATCCGCGCCGTGCTGGTGTCCACCGGCCAGACCGGCATGATCCAAGGCGGGCGTTACGGGCTGCCGCTCGATGCCATCCCGTCCCAGTTCTGTTCAGGCGAAGTGGAAGCCGCCGTGGTGCTGGCCTACGAAACCGAGCAGCCCCAGGTGATCGTGATCGAGGGCCAGGGCGCCCTCAGCCATCCGGCCTACCTCTCCTCCACCTTCATCCTGCGCGGCAGTCAGCCCCAGGCCGTCGTCCTCCAGCATGCGCCGAAGCGCCGCTACCGCTGCGATTTCCCGCAGGTGGCCATGCCCACCCCCCAGAGCGAGATCACGCTGATCGAGGCCTTCGCCCCCACCCGGGTGATCGGCATGACCCTCAACCATGAGGGCATGGACGTCGCTGAGATCCACGCCGCCATTGCTCTTTACGAGGCCGAACTGCACATTCCAGTCACCGATGCCCTGGCCTGCCCGCCCGAGCGACTGGTGCAGATGGTGATGCGGGCCTTCCCGGAACTTGCAGGGGAACTGGCGGCGGTGGCGTGAGCGCCCCGCGGCTCGAGATCGACCTCGGCCGCCTCCAGCACAACGCCATCACCCTGGTGAAGCGCCTGGCTCGCCAGGGGATTTCGATTTCGGGCGTCAGCAAGGCCGTTCTCGGACTGCCGGAGATCGTGCGCATCTGGCTGGCCGCCGGGGTCAGCTCGATCGGGGATTCCCGCCTCGAAACGATCGAAGCCATGGTGGGCGCTGGCATCACGGCTCCACTGCTGTTGATCCGCACGCCCATGCTCAGCCAGGTGGAACGGGTCGTGACCCATGCCACCACCAGCTGCAACAGCGAACCCGTGGTGATCAGAGCCCTGGCAGCTGCGGCCTTGCGCCAAGGGCGGCGCCATGGCGTGCTGCTGATGGTGGAACTCGGTGACCTGCGCGAAGGGATCCTGCCGCCGGATCTCGAGGCGATCGCCGAACTCACCCTCGGCCTGCCGTCGCTGCAGCTGATGGGCATCGGCAGCAACCTGGGCTGCCAACACGGGGTCGCGGCAGACGCCGACAACATGGCCGAGCTCTCGGCTCTGGCCAACGCTCTTGAAGCCCGCTTCGGCATCAGCCTGGAGCTGATATCAGGCGGAAATTCCGCCAATCTTGCCTGGCTGGAGCAAAGCGGAGCACCCGGCCGGATCAACCATCTGCGCCTGGGCGAGGCCCTGCTGCTGGGCCGCGAACCCCTGGGCCGCACCGCCATCCCCGGCCTCCACACCGACGCTTTCAAGCTGGTGGGTGAACTGATCGAAGTGAAAACCAAGCCAACCCGGCCCTGGGGCAGACAGGGCCTCACCAGCTTCAGCAACGAAAACTCCCGCCAGCCTCCCTTACGCGCAGACCGGGGCCTGCGGCAGCGTGGCTTGTTGGCTCTTGGCATTCAGGATGTTGATCCTGCTGGTCTGGAGCCACCGCCGGGCGTCTCGATCGTGGGAGCCAGCAGCGATCACTTGGTGCTGGAAGCCGATCATCCCCTGACCGTGGGCGAGGAGCTGGGCTTCTCACCGAACTACGGCGCCCTGTTGCGTGCCATGACAAGCCCATTTGTGCAGCGACGGTGCATCGACGGAGAAGCCAAGACTCCCCGAGGAGCAGCAGCCGCCACAGCTCAAGCATCAAGGCCTGGGCGCACAGCCAGGGGCGACCACAAGCTGAACGACCCCAAACGGGCAGAAGTCATACGCATAAATCACGGCTTTATCTGATAATCAACAAGCAAAGAGTGCAGATTCTCCGTGTGATCATCCCTTGACGATAAGCAACGGAGATTGTCGCCATCGCTGGGGGTATCTAGCTGGATGTTGAATTTTGCCGTCAGTCCGCCGAAGGGACCGAACTGACAGGACGGCAACCAAAACTTGACAGAATCGCTGAATAATGGTAAGCCTTATCGAAGAAAGAGGGAAATCAATGAACGATCAAGTCTTAAGCAAGTTCGCTTAAGGCCTATAGATTCAAAAGGATTCACACAAGCAATACAGCTTCTGGCTCAACTGAAACTCCAGCAACACATGGCTAGGTTGTTTCAAGAATTCACACCCTTTCACTCTCAAACAAATGAAACTTGATCAACATAGTTCCAATAGCTCAACTCCATAAAATCCCATAATTACATATTTACTTGATTGGCCATCCCGCAAAGTCCCCAACAACAGGCTCCTGTAAATCACGGATTCTGGCCAGGACCAGCATTTATTGAGGAAGATTGCAAGCGATTAGCAGATCAATGCCAGCAGACCACCCCCTTTTCATCCTGCTGATCAGCATTCATGGCCTGATCCGGGGGGAACATCTCGAACTCGGTCGCGATGCTGATACTGGCGGCCAGACGAAATATGTGGTGGAGTTGGCCAGGGCTCTAGCCCGACACGATGGCATTGAACAGGTTGATCTGATCACCCGGCGGGTGGTTGATACTTCCGTGAGTTCCGACTATGCCAGACCAATCGAGGAACTGGCAGACAAGGCCCGCATCGTGCGCCTCGAAGCCGGTCCTGCGGCCTACATCGCCAAGGAAAGCCTCTGGCCCCATCTCGACACGTTGGCCGACAACGTCTACGAGTGGATGCACAACCAGACGCGCTTGCCCGACATCATTCACACCCACTACGCCGATGCCGGCTATGTGGGAGTGCGGCTGTCGAAGGCCACCGGCATCCCCCTGATCCACACCGGCCACTCTCTAGGACGTGATAAGTGGCGGCGGCTGATGGCGATGGGCACCACGATCGAGCAGATCGAAGAGCGCTATCACATGGCCGAGCGTTTTTCGGCCGAAGAAGATGTTCTCGCCAATGCGGAGCTGATCATCACCAGCACCCGCAACGAAATAGAGGATCAATATGGCCTGTACGACTACTACGCTCCGGAGAAGATGGCGGTAATTCCGCCTGGGACCGATCTCAAACTGTTTCATCCCGCCAGCAAGGAAGACTCTCCCTGCCAGCTAGCCCCAACCCTGAATCGCCTGCTCAAAGATTCATCCAAGCCGATGATTCTGGCGCTCTGCCGGCCTGATCCGCGCAAGAATCTGCTCACCCTGGTGGAGGCCTATGGCGAATCCCCCAGCCTGCAACAGCTGGCCAATCTCGTGGTAGTGGCTGGCAACCGCGACGACATCCGTGACCTGAGTGACAGTGCTCAGGGCATGTTTGCCGAGCTGCTACTGGCGATTGATCTGCATGAGCTCTATGGCCTGGTGGCACTTCCCAAGCATCACAACTCCGACGACGTTCCAGCCATTTACCGGCAGGCTGCCGACTCGGGGGGCGTGTTCATCAATCCCGCCCTGACCGAGCCCTTCGGCCTCACCCTGCTGGAGGCGGCCGCCTGCGGACTGCCGCTGGTGGCCACGGAAAACGGTGGCCCCGTCGACATCATCGGCAACTGCCGAAACGGGCTTCTGGTTGATCCACTCGATAAGGGGGCGATCGCCAGCGCGCTGAAACAGTTGCTCACCGATCAGGCGCTCTGGCAACGCTGTGCCAGCAACGGCCTTCGCCATGTCAGGACGCACTATTCCTGGGATGCCCATGCCAGCAGCTACCTGCAGCGGATCCGCCCGATCACCGATCGCCATCAGGCACGCCGCGCCGTGCCATCTCCATCCCGCAGGGAGATCGACCGCCGCCGCGCCCTGTTCACGGCCATCGACAACACGCTGTTGGGTGATGTCGAAGCCCTGCGCAAATTCATCGAAACCGTGCGCCGCCACCGCCGCCAGTTCGTCTTCGGCATCGCCACCGGCCGCCGGCTTGATTCGGTCCTGAAGCTGATCCGGGCCTATGGCATCCCCAGCCCCGATGTGCTGATCACCAGCCTGGGAACGGAGATCCACTATTCAGCCCAGTTGTTTGGCGACATCGCCTGGAGCCACCACATCGACCACGTCTGGACACCCAAGGTGCTGCGGCGAGCTCTCGAGGGCATTCCCGGCCTGAAGCCCCAGGGCAAGGAAGAACAGAGTCGCTACAAACTCTCCTACTTCTATGACGCCGCCGAGGCCCCACCGCTGGTAGAAATTCAATCCATCCTGCGCCAACGAGAACTCTCAGTGAATGCCATTTTGTCGTTCGGCCAGTATCTCGATGTGATTCCGGCCCGGGCCTCGAAGGGACAGGCGCTGCGCTACGTGCTCAACCAGCGGCGGATCCCCCTGGAGCGCAGCCTGGTCACCGGGGGGTCCGGCGGCGATGAGGACATGCTGCGGGGCAACATGCTGGGTGTGGTTGTTTCCAATCGCCACTGGGAGGAACTCTCCAGCCTCCGTGATAACGAGCGTGTGTATTTTGCCCAGGGAGCCCACTGCAGGGGAATTCTTGAAGCCATCGAGCACTACAACTTCTTCTCCAGCAGACCCCAGGATTCCGCTCCTTCGAGCTGATCAAGCCGAACCCAAACCGGAATCCCTCCTAGCCTTCAGCCATCACATCCAGCCATCCGCTCCAGCCCCGCCTTCGGGCATCCACCTTTGGACATCAGCCTTTAGACATCAGCCCCCACCAGATCAGCTCTTCCCTTGACTTGAATGTACGAACAAGTTTCCCATTCCCTGCTGAATTCAATCCTCAACGATCTCAAGCCTGAAATTCGCCGCCAAGACCTACGCCATTTCTACACGCGGCTGGGGGCAAATTTTTATGCCATTCACTCCCTGTTCAGCACACTCTACGGCCACCGCGACGATTTCAACATCCAGATCCTGAATCTGGTTGAAACGATGGCGAGGGGCTACATCCAGCGCAGCGCCGAGTTGGAGGAGCTCGACATGAAGCGGGAGCGTGACCACAACTGGTTTCTCTCTCAGAAGTGGGTGGGGATGGCTCTTTACAGCAATGGGTTCGCCGAAAACCTGGAAGACCTGCTCCACAACAGAATCGGCTACCTCCAGGAGCTGGGCATCAACATGGTGCACATCATGCCGATTCTGAAATGTCCGGTTGGCCAGAGTGATGGTGGTTATGCCGTGAGCGATTTCCGGCAGATCGATGAGCGCGTGGGAACGCTCAACATATTTCGCCAGGTGGCGAATGAGTTTCGCAAGCGCGAGATCCTGCTGGTTCATGACATCATCCTGAATCACACCTCCGATGAACACGCGTGGGCCCAGAAGGCCAAGGCGGGGGAGGCTCACTACCAGGATTACTACTACACCTTCGAAGATCGGCGGATTCCCGATATCTACGAGCAAAGCATGCCGCAGGTGTTCCCTGGCACCGATCCCGGCAACTTCACCTGGAGTGGGGAGATGCAGCGATGGGTGATGAGTGTGTTCCATCACTACCAGTGGGACCTGAATTACTCCAATCCAGAGGTGCTGATCCAGATCGTCGATATCATCCTGTTCTGGGCCAATCAGGGTGTCGATGTGCTCCGCCTTGATGCGGTGGCCTTTCTCTGGAAGCGGCTGGGCAGCACCTGCCAGAACGAACGCCATGCCCACCTGATCCTGCAGCTGCTCAAAGACTGCTGCCAGGTCACCGCGCCGAGTGTGCTGTTCATCGCCGAGGCGATCGTGGCGCCGGTGGAAGTCACCAAATACTTTGGCGAAGATGCGATCGTTGCCAAGGAATGTGAGGTGGCCTACAACGCCACTCTCATGGCCCTGCTCTGGGATGCCATCGCCACCAAGAACGCCAAACTTCTCTGCCAGGGCCTCAAGAGCCTGCCGGGCAAGCTGGATCGGGCCACCTGGCTGAACTATGTCCGCTGCCATGACGACATCGGCTTCGGCTTTGATGATCAGGACATCCGGGCCGTCGGCTATGAACCCCGCGCCCACCGCCGCTTCCTCACCGACTATTTCACCGGCAGCTTCGACGGCCAGGCCAGGGGGCTGGCCTTCAACCGCGACGATGCCACAGGCGATGCCCGAATCTGCGGTTCGTTGGCTTCACTGGCGGGCCTGGAAACCGCACTGGAAGCCGACGATCAGGCCCTGATCCAAGCTGCCATCGACCGTATCTTGCTGCTGCACGGCGTGATCCTGTCCTTCGGTGGCATCCCGCTGATCTACAACGGCGACGGCATCGGCACCCTCAACGATTACAGCTTCTCCGATGATCCCAGCAAGAGCCATGACAACCGCTGGGTGCACCGCACAAAGATCGATTGGAAACGGGCCGAGCGGCGCAACCAGCCAGGAACGGTGGAACACAGCCTGTTTGGGGCGATGCAAAAACTGATCGCCATCCGCAAGGAGATCCCCGCCTTCGCTGATTTCAACAACCGCGAACTGCTCCCCCTGGAAAATGATCATCTGCTCGGCATGGTGCGCTTCAATCCCCAGCGTCCCTCCGACCTGGTGGTGGTAATCGCCAATTTCGACAGCAGCGCCCATGGGATCGACCTGGAGACCCTCTCCCGCCATGGCCTGAACCCAAGGGGCCGGCTGGTGGATCTCGCCAGCGGCCTTTCCCCGCTCCTGCAGGACGGAGTTCTGGCCGTTGGCGGCCAGCAGTTCCACTGGCTCACCGAAACCTGAGCCCCGTCACGCCGGCAAGTCAGGCCAGCAACACCACCGGATCCCCCAGCTTGAGGGCACCCGGCCGCAGCACCGAGAGCCGGATGCCTGCTTCCACCTTGTTGTGGCGAGCAGTGGCCCGCAGGATTTCGAGGTCCTGGGGCAGGGCGCCCTGGGCCAGGGTGGTGACCACACAGCGCGGGCAGGCGTCGTCAACCCGCAGCTCAAGCTGATCGCCCAGTCGAAGCGTGCGGCCGATCCAGCCCGCCTCCACAAAGCCTTCGGCGCCAGCTTCCGGCTCGATCAGCAGGTTGGGGCGGAAGCGCTCTGCAGCGAAATCAAGCCCGGGCGCCAAGGCCCGCAACCGCTCCAGGCTGGCGGTGGTGATGGCGTGAACTGGGCAGGAATCAAAGAACGTGCCCTGGGGCAGCACCAGTTCGTTGACCACGTCCTGGAAATCACGCTCTGGCACTTCAGGCCAGTACTGATCCAGGCTGGCGCCCTGGGGAGGCCGATCGAGCAGGCTCACCTGGCGCCCGAGCAGGCCGGAGAGCTGGCTGGCCAGATCTGGGCCTGAGCTGAGCAGGTCGGAGCTGCCGGGCTTGCCGTTTGCGAACCCCACGGGCGTGATCGCCACCGGCGGGGGGAGCGCCTCAGCCTCCGGTTCCGCCAGGTAGCGGGCCCGGTAGCCGAGCAATTCACTCCAGAGGCGCGGGTTCTTGGCACTGGCCACCCGGGAGGTGGCGTGATCCCAGAGGGCCCAGCCGCGGTCACCGCAGACCCCCCGCCCGTCAACCGAGAGCCGCTCCAGCGATTCCCCCAGCATCGATTTCACGGGATAGCGCCAGAGTGCCGCCACCCGGCCCAGCAGCTGCGTCCCGTCGTGCCAGGCCAGCTCCGCGTCCATTGTCTCCACCATTTCCTCTCCGGCCGGCCGCCGTTGAAAGCGAAACCATCCAAGCCCCAGGGTGACAGCGACAACGTTCAGAGCAGACCGGCGCTGAATCCGACTGAATCCGACTGAATCCAGCCGTGGCTAACTGTGTCGTTCCAGCACGTTTCCGAGATGGCGGCGTGGCGGCACTGGCGGATCAACGCAGTGTTCACCGCACCCAGCGGCGGACGCTCGATCCGCAGCCACTGCAGCAGGCCGTGGATCTCCTACACATCTCTCGACCGTTGGACGGCTGATCAACGCCCTTGGGCGGGGCCGGCTCTAGGAGCCTGTTGCGCGTAGATCAGTGACGGGCTTCTCCGCAGACGCCCACTGATCTGCCCAGAACCCTTTGACTGCAATGGATCTGGGCGAGAGAATGGAGCATGCAAAAGCCCAAATCCTTCCGTCCTTGGCAGCCG
>JABMPN010000105.1 GCA_013203655.1 Cyanobacteria bacterium bin.51 | reverse complement strand
GGTGAGGCCGAGGCGCGACATGGTCGAGGGGGCTGCTGGGGATGGAAGGCCAGCTGTTGTCGCAGGCTAGGCCTGGGATTCGGCAAAGACAGGCTCAATCAGGCGCTCGCGGGAGCTGCCGGGCGGCCCGGCTGGGGTGCCGCAGAAGGGCTCCAGATCCGCCAGGGAGCGATCGCGGTAGGCGCCGTAGCGGCGGCGCTTGTCGCGGATGCGCTCAGGCAACTCCGGCATCAGACCGAAGTTGGGCGGCATCGGCTGGAACTTGCCGCTCGGAGCCGTGGTGATGAAGGCGATCAGGGCGCCGATCATGGTGGTGGGCGGCAACTGCAGCGGCTCCTGGCCCAGGGCCAGCCGTGCGGCATTGGTGCCAGCCAGCCAGCCGCCGGCCACCGCTGCGGCGTAGCCCTCGGTGCCGGTGATCTGACCGGCGGCCAGCAGGGTGGGTCGCCGCCTGAACTGCAAGCTGGGCTCCAGCAGCTGGGGTGCCTCCAGGAAGGTGTTGCGGTGCATCACCCCGAAGCGCACAAACGTGGCCTTCTCCAAGCCAGGAATCAGCCGGAAGACCCGCTTCTGCTCCGCCCACTTCAGGTTGGTCTGGAAGCCCACCAGATTCCAGAGCCGGCCGTCTCGATCTTCCTGGCGTAGCTGGACCACCGCGTAGGCCCGCCGAGCCCGACGCACCTCGCGGTCGAACAGATCGCCCCAGCGCGGATCCCAGAGGCCGATCGGTTTGAGCGGCCCGTAGCGCATGGTGTCGTCGCCCCGGCGGGCCAGCTCTTCGATCGGCAGGCAGCCCTCGAAAAAGGTGGCACTCTCGGTTTCGAAATCCTTGAGCTCGGCCTGCTCCGCCGCCAGCAGGGCATCGCGGAAGGCCTGGTACTGCTCGCGGTCCATCGGGCAGTTGATGTAGTCGGCATCGCCCTTGTCGTAGCGCGAACCGCGGAAGGCCACTGAGAGGTCCAACCCCTCCCCTTCCACGATCGGGCTGGCGGCATCAAAGAAGTGGCAATCGTCCCTGCCGGTGAACAGCCGCACCTGCTCGGCGAGGGCATCGCTGGTGAGCGGACCGGTGGCCAGAACGCAGATTTCGTTGACTTCAGGCAGATAGCGCTGCTCGCCGCGCTCCACCGTGATCAGTGGATGGCATTCCAACGCCGCTGTGAGGGCAGCGCTGAATCGGCCACGATCGACGGCCAGAGCTCCTCCTGCGGGCACCGCATGGTGATCGGCGGTGCCGATCACGGTGGAGCCGAGCCGGCGCAATTCCTCCTGAAGCAAGCCTGCGGCGCGGTCCGGGGAGAGGGCCCCGAAACTGTTGCTGCAGACCAGCTCGGCGAACTCAGCGCTGTGGTGGGCTGGTGAGCGCAGCTGCGGGCGCATTTCCATCAGCCGGACCGGCACCCCGGCCCTGGCGATCTGCCAGGCCGCCTCGGTACCGGCCAGGCCGGCGCCGATGACCAACACCATCAGGCGCGCGAGCGCTTGAGCATCAGTTGCAGCTGACCAACCGCCGCCCGACCGATGTTGAACACCGCCCAGCCAACGGCCAGCAGGATCGGAGCGGAAACAAGCAGGAGCCGAGCGTCCATCAGTTGCATGTCAGCGTTCAAGGATCCTAGGGATCCGGAGGCCGCTGGCTTGCTTGGTCGGCTCGGCTTGAGCCAAATCTCAGCAATCAGCGGATGTGGCTGGCGGCCAGAACGCGATAACGCAAGGCGTGCTGCCGCTGGGCAGCAACCTCTTCAGAGCTCAGTTCGCGCCGGGGCTGGGCCGGCACCCCCGCCACCAGGGTGCGGGCCGGCACGTCCTTGGTGACCACGGCGCCAGCCGCCACCAGGGCCCCCTCCCCCACGGTCACGCCGTTGAGCACCACGGCGCCGATGCCGATCAGGCAGCCATCGCCAAGAACGGCCCCATGCACCACTGCCCGATGCCCCACCGTGACCTCCCGGCCGATCAGCACCGGTTGGCCTGGATCGCCATGCAGCACCGCTCCGTCCTGCACGTTGCTGTTCTCCCCCACCACGATCGAGCAGAGATCCCCCCGGGCCACGGCCAGCGGCCAGAGGCTGGCGCCAGCAGCCAGGTGAACATCTCCTTCCACCACGGCGCTGGGATGCACCCAGGCAGCGGGATCAAGGCGGGGCTGGGGCCATGGGGCGACAGCCTGGTTCGGCGCAGACTCGGCAGCCAAGGACGACGGGTGACGGTGCGGACACTTCCATTGTTGGTGCCCGCTGCTGCTGGAGGCGATCGAAAGGGCTTCTGCTCCCCCCCGTTCACGTGATACGTTCCGTTGGTGCCCGTCAGGGCTGCCCATCCGGGCGGGTCGCTAGCTCAGCGGTAGAGCACTGGGCTTTTATC
>JABMPN010000104.1 GCA_013203655.1 Cyanobacteria bacterium bin.51 | reverse complement strand
GCTGATGGCGGATCTGGACCTGGTGCTCGACTGGGTCAACTCCCGCGCTAAGGACCGGGCCAGCGGCCAGGGCAACCTGTTCGATCTGCTCGCCGGCGCGGCCACAGCTCCTGCCCCGGGTGGCGGCGATCTGGCCACGGCGCCGAAGGCGGCCCCGGTGACTGATTACCCCCCCAACGAAAAACTGAAACTGGAGAAGGAGCTGGTGGGCTTCTACCTCTCCGATCACCCGCTCAAACAGCTCTCGGGGCCGATGCGGTTGCTCACCCCGATCGGCCTGGCCAGCCTGGAGGAGCAGCCCGACAAGGCCCGCGTCAGTGTGGTGGCGATGGTGGCGGAACTGCGTCCCGTCACCACCCGCAAGGGCGATCGCATGGCCGTGCTCCAGCTCGAAGACCTCAGCGGCAGCGCTGAAGCGGTGGTGTTCCCGAAAACCCACGCCCGCCTGTGCGATCACCTGATGGTCGATGCCCGCCTGCTGCTCTGGGCCTCCGTCGACCGCCGCGATGACCGGGTGCAGCTGATCGTCGACGATTGCCGCGCCATCGACGAGCTGCAGTTGCTGATGGTGGAACTCGATGCTGATCAGGCCGCCGACATCGGCGTCCAGCACCAACTGCGGGAGTGCCTGGTGCAACACCGTCTCGGGCAGGAGGAGGGGGGGCTGCGGGTGCCGGTGGTGGCGCTGGTGCACCACCAGGAGCAGTCCCGCTACGTGCGGCTGGGCCACCAGTTCTGCGTGCGCGACGGCGAAGCGGCCCTGAGCACCCTCACCGCCGCCGCCTTCACGGCCCGGCTGCGCACGCCCTTGCAGCTGGTCTGAGGGCGACCCCCGTCTCCCCCAGGCTTTCAGGCGCGCTTGAGCACCCGCAGGACGACCAGAAGGACCACCGCGCCGAGGGTGGCCACCACCAGGCTGCCCAGCAGGCCACCGCCGACGGCGCCGGCTAGACCGCTGAAGAACAGGCCACCGATCAGGGCCCCGATGACCCCGATGACCAGATCACCGACTAAGCCGAAGCCACCGCCTTTGACCAGAACACCCGCCAGCCAACCGGCGAGCACGCCGATCAGGAGAAACCAGAGCACGTTCACAGGCGAAGACCTCGGCGGTGGAAGAGTGCTTGAAAGCCCTGCGGAAAGGCTAAGTGGTGGTCGGTGAGCCGTCTTGCTTTGGGCCGCTGTGCGGCACTCCTGCCCGGCTCAACCCGCCGGCGGGGTGTTGCCGGCTCGGCCCATGGCCCGGATCGAAGCGCGTAGCCGCGGGATGTTGACGCCGATCTGCTCGAAACCCAGGGTGCTGCCGGGGCTGTCCTCCCAACTGGCCGAGAGCACCCCGTAGCTGAGCCCCACCACACCGAGCAGGAAGCAGCCGCCGGATGTGGCCAGGGTGAGCACGGGGGGGATGTCGAGGATGCCCCGGCTCACCAGCAGGTAGCTGGCCACGAACACGGCCATGCCCAGAACCGAGGGCACCCCGGTGGCGATGGCGATGCGCACGGCCATGCGGTTGGCCACGGCCTTCGGGATCACGGTGCCTCCCAACGCAGACTTATCGCCTTTCTGCTTGCCTGAAGCCGGCTTGCCAGAGGGGCCCAGCGGCTCAAAGGGCAGGGGCTTGCGCTTGGCGGCCATGGCGGGATCAGCCGCGGATGCCGAGCTTGGCGATCAGCTGGCTGTATCGCTCTTCGCTCTGGGCGCGGAGATAGCCGAGCAGCCGCTTGCGCCGCCCGATCATCTTCAGCAGGCCCTGACGGGAGGAGAAGTCGTGCTTGTTCTGCTGCAGGTGGCCGGTGAGCTGAACGACCCGGGCGCTCAACATCGCCACCTGGACCTCGACCGAGCCGGTGTCGGTGCCGTGGGTCTGATGGCCGTTGATCAGTTCCTGCTTTTTGGTGGTATTGAGCGGCATGCCGGCGTCGAGCCCTGTCGGTGCAAAGAAACAACTTACCGCCCCGGCTGCCCTCAGGCCGCCTGCTGCGCCAACCAGACCAGACTCTCCTTCAGCCAGGCGTCTGCCCCCAGCGTTGGCTCCAGCCCCTGCTGGCCCACGGCGCGCAGGGCCCGGTTGATTTCAAGCGGCTCGTAACCCAGGGCCGCCAGGGTGATCTGCACGTCGTCGCGGGTGGCCTGGGCCGGGCCGTTGGTGCTGCCGCCGGCCGCTCCAGGCGCGTCTCGGGCCTCAGGAGCTTCCGGGGAGCCAGCTCCAAAGGCCTCGGCCAGCTTGCTGCGCAGTTCAACAGACAGGCGCTCAGCGGTGCGTTTGCCCACGCCGGGAGCTGTGGAGAGCAGGCGCAGGTCGGCCTGAACGATCGCCCGAACCAGCTCCTCGGTAGGCATCGCTCCGAGCAGGGCCAAGGCCATCTGCGGGCCGACGCCACTGACGGCCACCAGCAGGCGGAACAGGTCACGCTCGTGGCGCGCCACAAAGCCGAAGAGGGTCCAGCCGTCGTCGCGGATCGACTGGTGGATATAGAGCACCAGGCTGCCGCCGCCCTGGGGCAGGCCATCCCACTGGCGCCGGGTGAGCTGCACCTCGTAGCCCACGCCCTGGCAGCAGAGCAGCAGGCCGCAGCGATTGCCCTGCTGCCACTGCTCCGCCACGGTGCCCTGCAGCCAGCCGATCATGGGGATGTGTTGACGACAACCCCATGCTGCCCGCTCTGCCCATTCCCGCCAGCCGCCGGCAACCTCTGTTTGATGGGCCTCGGTTTGTTGGGGCGTGGATCAGCCTGGTGGCGCTCCTGTTGCTTCTGCTCGGCTTGGGCGGTTGCCAGGCTGCCGGCCAGCCGCCCCGCCAGGTGCTGCTCGATGCCCTGGAGCTGCAGATTGCCCTCACCCAGAACTCCATCGCCCAGGCGCTCGAGCTGCCGCCGCCGGGGCCGCCGCAGGTGAGCCGGGTGCGGGTGGAAGGGCAGGAGACCGTGGCGATCGGCGAGGCCAAGGGGCTGCATTTAACCGGCCAGTTCGACTGGCGACTCGCAGACGCCCCTTACCGGGTGGACAGCACCTTCGAGCTGTTCCTGCAGCGGGGAGAGAAAGGCCAGAGCTGGCGGTTGGCACGGCCCAGTGATGCCGACGGCAACGGGGGTTGGCTGATTGATTCACTGCCGATGAAGGGTTGAGGGTATTCGGCTACGTCATCTCTTCAGGCCCCAGGATGTACGCCTGTGAGGGGTGTCAACTGTCCTGAAAAAGGTGGTACCGGGTTACATCCGGTACATCCGGGATCCGCAGGAAAAGTTGCTCTTAGGTTATCGATGGTGATGTGGTCGAGCGCGGCCCAGGGGGCGGCAATCCATAGAGCTCGGCGAAACCCGCCAGGATCCGCTGTTCTGCTTCTGCGTTGAAGCTGGTCGTGGCGTCGCCGTGGGCGTAGGTGCCCCCGAGCAGGATTCCCTCAGAGCGTGGATGCAAGTAAAGGGATCCTGCCGAGAGCGTGTAGCGCAGGCGCGGATCGGGGGGGAGCATTGTCAGCTGGCCTTTGATCGGCACCAGCTCGCTCGCGCCAAACAGCGTGGCGCTACCGAGCCCGGTGCAGTTCACCACCACCGATTCCGGCAGAGCAGCAATCTCGCCTGGAGACCTGAAGCGTCGTTGCAGAAAAGCAACGCCCATGCTGCGGAGATCGCGCTGGATTGCCCGCAGGTACAACGGCATGTCGATCAGCATCCCAGGCACGGCTCCCACATAGGGGGCCTGAAAGGGCAGGTTGCGATCCGAGACGTCCTCAGGCGGCGGGATCAGATCGGTCAGCAGCGTGTCGGCCCAGCCAGGTGAGGGCGGCTGCAGGCCTAGGCGGATGTGGGGCAGCAGGCCAACGCCATAGCCCTTGCCGATCAGCCGCCGGAAGCGCTGATGCGAGAACAGCAACGCCTCACGCAGGCTGGTCTCTCGCTCGGGCGTGCGGAATTCGGCGTCCAGCAGCTGGGAGGGGAACCAGCGCGCCGCTGCCACATCAGAGGTCGTCGCTGGAGAAAAATTCTCGGCGTAAACCCGCACCTGCTGGCCCCGCTCGCGCAACAGCCACGCGGTGGCCAGGCCCACCGCCCCTGCGCCGAGCACCGCTATCGCCCCCCGGCCTGGCACAGCCAGCGCCAAGTCCACCGCCTGCTGGGCCGTGCCCCAGGAAAGGGTGACGCCAGAGCCACCGTGCCCGTAGTGGTGAATCAGCGTTGTGCGGCCGATCGCTTCCAGCTCAAGCCGGACACCCATGGGCCGGAAGGGCCTCAGACCGACCAGACGCCGCATGATGCGCTCGGGGTCAAGATCCGGCACCGCGGCGGTGAAGTCGGCGGGCAGGAACGGTTCTTCCGGAGCGAGTGCCGCCGTGACGGGCCTCCAGGCCCCGGCCAGGACGGAGCTCGCCAGCGCCGTGGATCCAAGCAGGAACTGACGACGCGACGCCATAGACCTCAGCGTCCTCCTCGTTGAACTTCAGGATCGCGCATTCGCTGTGGGGTTCCCCTGGTTCCGTGGACACCGATCAACGCTTCCTCAGCGGTATTGGACCGAATGGAGAGTGCAGCGAAAGAACTCGCCTTCGCTTTCGAAGGCTGGCGTACCGAACAGCCAGCCAACACGAAGACGGATGGGAATGGTCACGTCTGCGAAGGTTTGTTCCTGCTCAGCCGTTCCGCCGAAGGGGTGGTAGGCGAAAACACCGGTGTTCCTATCGCCCCAGCGAGAGAGGCAGCAGCTCAAAAGCGCGCCTGAAGGGGAAATTTCGAGGTTGAGCTCGGCGTGCTCGCCATGGGCATCGAAAATCGCAACGGTGTGGTCGCTGCCCCGGTCAACCCAGGTGACCTCCGTCTCAAGCAGAGCGGCGGGAAGCCAGATGGCCTCCGCATGGAGGCGGCCTGCGGCCGCGCGGGCGATCTCTGCGCCATCGGCCTTGATGACAGGAAAAAGCCCCAGCAATGTCCAGTTCATGGCCCCCGTACCGTCCACCAGCCGATCAAATCCGGTTACGGGAAGCCCGTTCACCTTGGCCGTTGCTGCCCATACGAAACCGCGGTCCCAGCGCAGCACCTGTTCTGCTTCAAACTTGCACCAACCTGGCTTGAGCTTGATCGTGCCGGTCATGCTCAGCCGTGCGCAGCTGCTGCACTTCGCGCCGGGAGCAAGGGCATGCTTCAGGTATCTCTGGGCGGCAGGAGGTAGCGAGCTGACTGAGTTCGGATCAAACACGTGCTCGCTTGGTGGAGCCGTGCTCCAGAGTTCCTCGAGCCTTCTGTCGTGTCGCATGACATGGCCTTTGATAGGGCTTGGCACTTAGTACGCGTAACGCTGCCCCTGTGTGGCAGGCAGGTCGGTTTGGGCGGCGTTGGGTGGTGCGGTTCTGGCCGGCCAGACGGCAGGCGCGCCGCTGAGAAGCCCGGAATCGTTCCTGCAGGACAACAACAGCCCTGCGGCGACGTTCCGGGCTCAGAAGTTTCCCTCGGCTAACTCTTAGAGCATCGCTCTATCGAGCTCTGCATCAGCGAGCAGTCGTTTGAGCCTGCTGTTCTCCAGCTCGAGCTCTTTGAGCCGTTTGGCCTCCGTGGCTTTCATGCCGCCGTAGAGCTGCTGCCAACGGTGGTAGGTGGCAGCGGATACCTCCAGCGCTCGGCAAACATCGGCAACGGTTTGTCCTTGGTTGAGAAACTGCTCGGCGCTGCGTAGCTTGCGGATGATCTGTTCGGGGTTGTGGCGTTTGCGTTTCATTGGGCTTCTCCTGGCCAAGTCTGGCCGGTAGGGAAGCTCTCTTAAGGGCTGGATCAGTTTTTGGGGTCCACGTCAGGTTGTCCCGCTTCGTTTGTCACTCGGCCGCCGGACCCGCCTTCAGGTGTGCAACAGCATCTTGGAGAGGTTGGGCAGGCCGGCGCCCTGGTGGTAGCGGTCGCGCTTGAGGTCGGTGCAGTGCTCTAGCAGGATCTGCTTGACGCGCTCGGGATAGCCGATGAATTCGGGGCGCACCGAGAGGAAGGCGGCCAGCACGCCGGAGATGTGTGGCGCCGCCATGCTGGTGCCCGAGAGAGCGATGTAGAGGTCATCGAGGCTCTGGTCCGGCGCCCGCGTGGCGCCGCGGCCGGGGTCGGGGCTGCTCGCGGGATTGCTGTTGCTGCGGCAGGAGAGGATCCGCTCGCCCGGGCCCACCACGTCGGGTTTCAGACGTCCGTCGGCCGTGGGGCCGCGGGAGGAGAAGTGGGAGGTGCCGTAGCGGTGGGGCAGGGTGGGGTGCACCGAGCCCACGGCGATCGCCTCCTCCAGGTTGGCGGGATCGCCGATCGAGAGGTCAAAGGAGCGGGTGGAGCTGGAGCCATTCACCACGATGTCGCCGCTGCCCTCGTTGCCCGCCGCCAGCACCACCAGCACCCCCTGACGCACCAGCCGCAGCAGGGAGGCGCACAGGGGTGAATCGCCGCAGCCGAAGCTGGCCGGATCGAAGGCGCCCCCCAGGCTGAGGTTCACCCCCTGGATCGCCAGGCGGCGACCGCTCTGGTTCTGGTGCCAGATGTGGTCGATGGCCTTGAGGATCCAGGCGTCGTAGCCGCTGCCGTTGTCGGCCAGCACCTTGTAGGTGACCAGGCGGGCCTTCGGGGCCATGGCCAGCATCTCGATCTCCTCGGCCCCCTCGGTGCCGCCAGCCAGCTTCAGGCCCCCGGCGATCACGCCCGCCACGTGGGTGCCGTGGCCGTTGGGGTCGTTGCCGCTGGCGGGCTGCACGGCGCCCCGCTCGGTGC
The DNA here is from genome assembly GCA_013203655.1 of Cyanobacteria bacterium bin.51. Taxonomy (GTDB): domain Bacteria; phylum Cyanobacteriota; class Cyanobacteriia; order PCC-6307; family Cyanobiaceae; genus Regnicoccus. Next base: position 13,167 of record JABMPN010000104.1, on the reverse strand, counting down.
AGTCCCAGTCGGCGGCGATGGTGCCCTCGGGGGCGAAGGCCGGGTTGTGGAAATGGGGATGGTGGCGGTCGATGCCCGTGTCGAGCACGGCCCAGGTGATGCCCTGGCCCAGGGCGTTGTAGCCGAGCTGGGCGGTGCGGGCCTGCACCGTGTGGATGGAGTGCCGGATCAGGGCCCGTTTCTTGCTGTTGCTGAACATCCGGTACACGGCCGGTGAGGTGGCGCCGTAGTGCTGGCTCAGCGATGCGGACAGGCTCTCCACCTCGGCGCGGGTCAGGTTCACCGCCACGTAGTGCTCCAGCTGGTCTTCCAGAAACACCGTGTCGGCGGTGATCGGATCCTTCAGCACGTTCGCGCCGATCCAGGCCAGCACCTTGTCCCGGGCACTGGTGAGCGAATGGTCCGTGGTGCCGGCCAGTGAGGAGCGGTCCACCAGCTCGATCAGCACCGGCACCCGCGCCCGAGCGTCGGCATCGAGGGAATTGGCCAGGTTGCGGGCCACCGTCACCGGGCTCACGGGCTGGAAGCGGGAGCGGTCCACCGATCCCATCACGGTGATCTGGGTGTCGCGGCGGCTCAGGTAGCGGTCGGCGGCGTGGGCCTTGCTGGGCGGCCACACGAACCCTTTCACCTGCTCATCCACCACGGCAGGCTTGCCCGTGGAGCTGTATTCATCGGCCAGGGATTGATCCAGGCAGACGATGTCGCCGTCCTGGGCGATGTTCACCCAGCGCTTCACCGCGGCAGGGATCGGCAGCTGTTTGCCGTGCCACTTGCGCAGCACATCCGTCACCTGGGGCAGCCCCAGGGGGGAGCCGATGGTGAGGAACAGGTCCACCTCCAGTTCGGGCAGCTCCTCGGCCAGCTCGATCAGGGCCTGGTAGGTGACCATGCTCCCCTGGCTGTGGCCGATCACCACGAAAGGACCGCCGCCGGTGACGATGCGGTCTTTCACGATCTGCACCATGCGGGCGCGCTTGGCCTTGTTGAAGAGGAAGTCGTTGACATCCGCCAGGAAGGCGCGGGTGAACAGGGCCGTCACCGGGCTCCACAACCCCTTGGCCTCCACCGACAAGGCAGCGGCTCCTCCCATCGGTGCGCCCTGCCGGGCGGCGCTGAGGGAGGCGTTTTTGAGCTGCTCAGTCATCACGGCCACGAAGGCTGCGGACTCCACCGGTGAGTCACTCCCCTCGATCGACGCGTCCAGCAGAGCCCCGGCCTCCGGCGGCAGCATGGAGCGCTCCTCCCCCACCGACCGGGTGGAGACGCCCGCCACCTGCGGATAGCGCTCCCGGTCGACCCAGTAGGCCATGCGGGTGCGTTCCCCCTGGTCGGCGCCGAAGAGGGCCCGGTCCCACTCCGAGCGCAGGTCTGGCTCGGGGGGCATGTTGGAGATGCCGTGGCAATAGACCACCGTGCGGGCGGCGGTGTTGCTGGAGACGGTGTTGCGAGAGGCGGAGCTGGACTCGGCGCTGCGGGTTCGGGCGGAGGGTTTTTTGGCGGCCGCCATGGCATCAGAGGGGGGAAACGGAACGGTTTCGGCGCCATGGCGTGAGGGCGGTGTCTCCGCTCGCGCTGCCGCCCGTACCGCTCTAGCCCCAAAAATCCGTTGCAACCCGCGGCCGGTTCCGGTGTCATTGATCGTTGCGATCCCTCGCTCTGCTGCGGCGCGCCCCAGCGCTGGCCCTGAGGCAGCGTGGCTGTCCCTGAATCCCCCCTGGATCAAAACTCCAGTACGGTCCGGTCCAGCCACGTCCAGGATCAGGGCATGACGAATCAGCCGCTGGTGGTGAGGCCGGCTTCAGGCCTCACCGTTCCGCTGGGTGCCAGCAGTCTCACGATAAAGCTGGACGGGGCTGCCACCGGCGGCCGCCTGGCCCTGCTCGAATACAACGTGGCCCCTGGTTTCGCTGCGCCGCAGGTGATGCATTGGCGCACCAGAGAAACCCAGGCCATTTACATTTTAAGTGGGCGAATCCGCTATCAGTTCGAAAGTGAAGTCGTCGATGCCGAGGCCGGCACGGTCCTGCATCTCCCTGAGCACTGTGCCTTCACCTGGAGCAACCCGGATCCGGCTCCGGCCCGCATGTTGTATGTCTTCGTGCCGGCGGGGCTGGAGCAGTTCTTCCTCGATGTCCAGCAGGTGTTTCGCGACCACCCTGGCCTCGATCCGGCCGATGCCGCCACCCGTGTCGAACAGCTTTGGCGGGCCTATGGGGTGCTGACCTGACCATCTGAATGGCGGCTCCGCCGTTACCACCTGCAGCGAGCTCTCCAGCCCCCTCTCCTTGGCCTTTTCCGTCTGACCCGTCGCCAGCAAGGGCGTTTCCCTTCCCCCGGGCCCTCTCTCCAGCTACGCCACCGCCCAGCCTGGCGCCGCAGGCCAGGCCTGCCTAGGCCGGGCGCTGCCTTCGCATGCTGAGCAGTGTGGCCAGCAACACCAGAAGAGCCGCGATCAGGGTGCCTGGAGCCACTGACTCCCCGAACCAGAGCACTCCCCACAGGGCTGCCAGCGGCACCTGCACGTAGCTCACGGCGGTGGCGCGGGCGGCCGGCAGTGCCATCAGTCCGCGGGTGAGGGCCAGCTGGCCCAATTGGGTGAACAGTCCCACCGCCAGCAACCAGCCCAGCTCCAACGGGGTGGGCAGCACCGGATCGATCCAGAGCACCGGCAGGCTCAGCGGCAGCGCCACCAGGGGGAAATAGAATACGATCACCAGCGGGTGCTCGCTGCGACCCAACGCGCGCACACTCACGTAGGCGAGGGCGGAGAACAGGGCGCCGGCCAGGCCGATCAGCAGCGGCAGCAGCGGCAGCCCCGCCCCGCTGCCGGCCAGGCTGGAGCCGAACAACGCCGGATCAGCCAGCAGCACCACCCCCAGCCAGCCCAGCACCGCCGCCAGCAGCACCCGGCCGTTCAGGCGCTCACCCAGCAGGGGCCAGGCCAGCAAGGCCGTGAAGGTGGGATGCAGATATTGCACCACCGTGGCGGCGGCCAATGGCAGTCCGGCCAAGGCGCTGTAGACGCAATACAAGCCCGCGGTGCCGAGCAGGCCGCGGCCGAGCAGCAGGCCGCGGCGTTCACCCCAGGGGGAGACGCCGGCTGCGCGCAGCATCCAGACGCTGATCGTCAGGCTCACCACGGCCCGAGCCAGCATCACCTCGCCCACCGGCAGGCGATCCACGGCCTTGACGCACACCCCCATCAGGCTGAAGGCCAGGGCGCTGGTGAGCATCCACAGCACTCCCCATCTCTGGTGTTCTCCGTCAGAATGGGCTGCTGCCGGACTCCACCGGTAGTGTTCTGCTGCCTGCCTCCATCCCTTGAGCCAGCCGACACTCCAACCCCGCCTCCACCCCCGCACGATCGAGGCCGTCAAGGAACGCGCGGACATTGTCGATGTGGTCGGCGAGCACGTGGTGCTCAAGAAAAAGGGCCGGGAATTCGTGGGGATCTGCCCCTTCCACGACGACAAATCGCCGTCGATGACGGTGTCACCGGCCAAGCAATTCTACTACTGCTTCTCCTGTGGCGCCGGCGGCAACGCCATCAAGTTCCTGATGGAACACCAGCGCCTCAGCTTCAGCGAGGTGGTGCTGGAGCTGGCCCGCAAATACCAGCTGCCCGTCGAAACTGTTGATGGGCCCCAGCAGGAGCGCCTGCGCCGTCAGCTCTCCCACCGTGAAGCCCTGCTGCGTGCCCTCGCCCTGGCCGCCGGTTGGTTTCGCAGCCAGCTGCGCAGCCCCGCCGGCGCCCCAGCCCTGGCCTACCTCAAAGACCAGCGTGGCCTCAGCGAAAGCACCCTCGAGAGCTTTGAGATCGGCTACGCCCCCGATCGCTGGGACGGTCTGCTCGGCCATCTCACCCAGGTGGAAGGCCTCTCGCCCGAGCTGCTTGAAGCCGCCGGCCTGGTGGTCTCACGCAAGGGCGGCGAAGGGGTCTACGACCGCTTTCGCCACCGGGTGATGGTGCCGATCCACGACCGCCAGGGCCGGGTGATCGGTTTTGGTGGCCGCAGCCTCGATGGCGGTGAGCCCAAATACCTCAACTCTCCGGAAACCGAGGTGTTCGAGAAGGGCAAGCATCTCTTCGGCCTTGATCGCGCCACCTCCGCCATCCGCAAGGACGACCAGGCGGTGGTGGTCGAGGGCTACTTCGATGTGATCGCCCTCCACGCCGCCGGCCTCACCAATGCGGTGGCCTCACTCGGCACGGCCCTGAGCAGCCAGCAGATCACCCAGCTCTGCCGCTGCTGCGAAAGCCGCCGCCTGGTGCTCAATTTCGACACCGACGGCGCCGGCGTGCGCGCCGCCCAGCGGGCGATCGGCGAGGTGGAGCAACTCGCCTTGCAGGGCCAGCTCGAATTGCGGGTGCTGCACCTGCCCGCGGGCAAAGACCCCGACGACTTCCTCAAGGAACACGGCGCCGGTGAATACCGCGCCCTGCTGGAGCAGGCGCCGCTCTGGCTCGATTGGCAGATCGAGCAGGCCCTCGAAGGCAAGGATCTGGCCCGCTCCGACCAGTTCCAGCAGGCCGTTTCGGCCCTGGTGGCGCTGCTGGGCAAGCTGCCCCAGAGCGCCGTGCGCAGCCACTACCTGCAGCAGGTGTCCGAGCGACTCTCCGGCGGTCAGGCCCGCCTCGCCCAGAAACTCGAGGAAGACCTGCGCCTGCAGGTGAAGGGCGAGCGCTGGCATGGCCGCTCGGCGCGCTGGGAGAAGCCCGGCGATGGCGGCCTGCGCGAACGGGCCGAGGCCGAGTTGTTGCGGCTCTATCTGCACGCGGCCCGTCACCGCGGCGCGATTCGGCGTGAGCTGCGCCTGCGCGAACTCGACGACTTCGCCCTCCAGCACCATCGCCTGCTCTGGGCGGCGATCAGCGAACGGGAAGAGGACAACCTCGGTGCCGGCCGGCTCGAAGCGATCAACCGCGGCGATGACCCCGGCGATGACCTCGCCGTTCTCGACCTGCCCCGGCTCCTGGCTGATCAGTTGCTGGTGGAGCAGAGCGAGTTGCTCGATCGCCTCACCCCCCTGCTGGAGCCCACCGAGCTCCAGACCATGACCCTCTCCGCCCCGCTGCTGCAGCTGCGCGGAACCACAGCCGTGCTGGAGCGCCAGCGTTGCCTCAAGCGCTGCCGCCACCTGCTCGATGCCTGGAGCGGTCAGCGGCTGGAAACGCTCGAGCGCTGCATCGCCCTGCTGCTGGAGGAGGAGCGAACGGAGACTGCGGCCCCAGAGGCTGCTGCCACCCAGGCCGCCACGCCTGTCTCCATCAACATGGAAACCCGCATCGACAACCTGTTCGCCGATCTCAACAAAGACGCCCTGCGCTTCCAGGAGCTCTATTACAACGAGCGCAAACACATCGGCCACCTCGACCAGCAGCGCTGCGCCGGCCTGGCTGAAACGCTCGTGGCGGTGGCCTGAGCCTGCCAGCATCGGCCACACCATTCCCGCTTCCATCGATGCCCCCTGCCAGCGAGACCACCCCCTGGCGCCGCAGCTGGTACCCGGTGGCCTATCTCAAAGACTTTGAGCCCGGCCGTCCCACCCCGTTCACCCTGCTCGGCGACGACCTGGTGCTCTGGTACGACCAGCCCGCCAGCCAGTGGCGCGCCTTTGCCGATCTCTGTCCCCACCGGCTCGTGCCCCTCTCCCAGGGGCGGCTGAACGAGCGCGGTGAGCTGGAGTGCCCTTATCACGGCTGGAGTTTTGATGGCGGGGGCCACTGCACCGCCATTCCCCAGGCCGATGCCGGCGCCACCATCGACACGCCGCGCAGCCGCTGCCACGCCTACGCCACCGCCGCCGCCCAGGGAATGCTGTTTGTTTTTGCCGGTGACCCGGCCGAGGCTGCGGCCAGTCCCCTGCCGCTGCTGCCCGTTCTGGAGGAGGAGCCGGAGCTCTGGAGCGTGCAGGACACCTTCCGCGATCTCCCCTACGACGCCCTCACCCTGCTGGAGAACGTGCTTGATGTCAGCCATGTGCCCTTCACCCACCACGCCACCGTCGGCAAGCGCGACACCGCCGGCCCCGTGAACCTGCAACTGAGCAGCAGCGGGCCGGAAGGTTTCACCGGCGTCTGGCCTGAGGGGCCGCGTCGCGGCACGCTCGGCAGCCAGTACACCACCTTCCTGGCGCCGTCGTTGATGTGGCACGACCTCACCGCCAAGGGCTTTGCCCGCATCCTCACGGTGGTTTATGCCACCCCGATCCGGCCGGGTGAATGCCGCCTGTTTGCCCGCTTTCCGTTCCGGTTTGAGTCGGCCCTGCCCCGCCGGCTGTTGAAGCTGCGGCCCGAGTGGTTGCAGCACCTTGCCAACCATGTGGTGCTCGAAGACGACCAGGCGTTCCTCCACTGGCAGGAGCGGGCACTGCGGGCCCGGGGCGGCAGCGCGGCCCTCGCCCAGGCCTGCCACCTGGCCACCAGCTCCGATCTTTATGTGCGCTCGCTGCACGACTGGGTCGGTCGCGGTGGCGGTCAGCCGTTTGATGCCGAAGCCCTGCCCGGGCGCCTGGGGGAAGGGCCCCTGCTGGAGCGCTACGACAGCCACACCCGCCACTGCCGCAGCTGCCGCGGCGCTGATCGGCGCCTGAAGCAGCTGCAGCCCCTGCTCGCTGGCCTGGTGCTGGTGGCCCTGGCGGCGGCGGCCTGGTGGGGTGCCTCGCTGTCGGCGGCCGTCGCGTTGCTGCTGGCGGCGGCGGCGGCGGCGCTGTACTGGCAGACCGGCCGCTGGCGGGCTCAGTTGCGCTCGGGCCAGCCGGTGCCGCCGCGTAATCGCTCCTGACTGCGGCAGCGCCCTTCGGGCCCGTTCAGGCCTGCACCACCGGGATGTCGTCCAGCCGGGTGGTGGCGGCGCGGGAGAGGCGCTCCCGCTTCATCGCCCAGGCCGGCCGCAGGCCGCAGGAGGCCCACTGGACAGTGCCACGCCCATAGCGGCGATTGAGGCCATCGACGGTGGCCATCAAGGCCTCGCGCCGACGCTGCTGGTCGGGCGGCAGGGGGGCCAACAGATGGTGCTGCAGCTGCTCCTCGGGCTGCAGGTTCTGCAGCAGCACACCCGCCTTCTGCAGCGGTTTGTGGGGCCGCAGCAGCCGCTCGGCCAGGGGCAGCACGGCGGCGAGCAGCACGGCTGTGTCGTTGCTGGCCAGCGGCAGGGTGACGGTGGCGGCCTTGCTGTAGAAACTGGTGCCGTTGAACGGGCTGCTGCGCACGAACACCGTGATCGTGTCGCTGCGCTGGTGCTGGCGGCGCAGCTTCTCGGCGGCGCGGCTGATGTAGGTGGCGATCGCCTCACGCAGCTGGGGCAGCTCGCGGATCGGTTCGCTGAAGCTGCGGCTGACGCAGGTTTCCTGCTTGGCGGGCGGCACCGCCACCAGCGGCAGGCAGCTGCGGCCGCGCAACTCCTGCTGCAGGCGCAACCCCACCACACCGGCCTTGCTGCGCAGCTCACCGCTGGCTAGCTCGCGCAGCTGGAGCGCGTTGGCCACGCCGCGCAGGCGGCACCAGCGCGAGAGCTTGCGGCCGATGCCCCAGACGTCCTCGATCGCCACGGCTGCCAGCCAGGGGCCGGGATCGGCCACGGCTCCCAGATCGAACACGCCGCCATGGGAGGGGTCCTGCTTGGCCAGCTTGTTGGCCAGCTTGGCGAGCACCTTGGAGGGGGCAATGCCCACCGCCACCGGCAGCCCCAGGTGGCGCCGCACCTGCCGGCGCAGGGCCTGGCCCCAGGCGCTGAGATCGGCACTGGTCGGGCCTGGGGGGCAGCCTGTGGCGGGGCGGTGCAGGCGCCCGAAGGCCTCGTCGATCGAATAGACCTCCAGCTCCTCCACCCAGGGTTCGAGGGTGGCCATCAGCCGCTGGCTCATGTCGGCGTAGAGGGCGTAGTTGGAGCTGCGCACCACCACGCCGAGGCGTTCGAGCTCGCGGCGCACCTGGAAGTAGGGCGTGCCCATGGCGATGCCCAGGGTGCGGGCCTCGGCGCTTCTGGCCACGATGCAGCCGTCGTTGTTGGAGAGCACCACCAGCGGCCGGCCGATCAAGGAGGGATCGAGCGCGGCCTCGCAGGAGGCGTAGAAGTTGTTGCCGTCGATCAGCACGGTGGCCCAGGTCATCGGCGCGCTCAGAGCGGGTGGATCGCGTGGATGGCCACGCCCCAGAGGCGGAGGTCGTCGGCATCGCTGAGCTCCAGGGGCGGATAGGCCGGGTGGGCCGCCTCCAGCCGCAACCGGCCCCGGTGCAGCACCAGGCGCTTGAGCGTGAAGGCCCCCTCCAGCACCGCCACCACGATCCGCCCCGGGCGGGGCTCGACGCTGCGGTCAACGATCAGCAGATCACCGTGGTGGATGCCGGCGCCGGTCATCGAGTCACCGCTGACGCGCAGGAAGAAGGTGCTGCTGGGGTGGCGGATCAGCTGCTCGTTGAGGTCGATGCCCACCTCCACGTAGTCGTCGGCCGGCGAGGGGAAGCCAGCCGCCACCGACTCCACCGCCAGGGGCAGCGCCAGGCCGCGGCGAGCGGGCCGCAGCGGGCCGAGCAGCTCAAGCGGGTCAGCAGCGGAGTCGGGGTGGAGCTCGACCGACATGGACAAGCGGACGCAGGCTCTCAACCTTAGTGCGTTTGTACTACTCGCCTGTCGAGCTGCGGGCACTGCAGGCGGATCAGTCCTCGTCCCCTTCAGTCCTCGTCGCCTTCAAGCAGCAACTGATGAAATTCGCTGTACAGCTCCTGTTGCTCGCCGCTGGCGGCCCGACCCAGGGGCTCGGCCGGCCGCACGCTGCGCAGTGGTCCCTGCCGCTTGGTGGTCGAGGCTGGGCCTGCAGGGCCAGCTCCAGGGGCCACGCCCCGTTCGCGGCGCTGCTGCTCCTGGCGGTTGCCCTCCAGCTCCTGCAGGCGCTGGAGCAGGTGGGGGGGCACCGTGCCATCGGGGCTGGCCTGGATCAGCTCACGGAACAGCTGATCGGGATCCTGCTCGGATTCGATCGGGTGGAGCCGCGCGGCCGCGCGGCCGGCTGGTTTGGCCTTTACGGGCGGCGGCGGCAGCGGTTGGGGCAACTGCCGGCCCAGTTGCTGGAGGCGCTCCAGGCTGCGCGAATCGAAGCTCATTCAGGGCAGTCCAGCGTGTCGCGGGTGACGCGGCCGGTGACGGGGTTGGTGCCGGTGGCGCTGGCGCAGAGCTTCTTGAGCACATCGGCCCGCAAGGGCACGTTGGTGAAGTCGGCGCCGTCGATCGCCACTTGGTCGAACTTGGTGTTGAAGGCGAAGGCATCTTCCAGCACGGCATCGCGCAGGTCAGTGCCTTCCAGCACCGCCGAATCGAGCGTGGCCTGGCGCAGGTCGGCGCCGCGCAGGTTGGCGTCCTGCAACTTGGCGCCGAACAGGCTGGCGCCGCGCAGGTCAGAGCCGGAGAGATTGGCCTCGCGCAGGTTGGTGAGGTTGAAGGTCACCCCGTTCAGGTCGCTGTCGTGGAAATCGGCGCCGATCAGCACCTGTTTGGCGTAATCCATCGCCGCGTCAGCGGGGGCCAGCGGCCAGCCCACTAGCAGCAACAGGCCCAGGACCAGCGAACCCAGCAAGGCGGCCATGACAACGGTGAGATAGGAAAGGGAACTCTAGAAAGAACGGGTCAGACCATTCCATGGGAGCGCTCACGCCGCAACAGTCGAAGAATCGGCGGCGGATTCCGGGCCAGTGGGCCGAGCAGCGCGCCCTGCGCCTGTTGCGCAGCCGCGGCTGGCAGCTGCTGGCGCAGCGCTGGCCCTGTCGCTGGGGTGAACTCGACCTGGTGGTCGCCAAGCCGGGACGCTTGTTGCTGGTGGAGGTCAAGGGCCGGCGGCGCTGCGGTGCCGACGGCTGGGGTGTGGCGGCCCTGGGTCCGCGCAAGCGAGCCCGGCTGGCCCGGGCGTGGGCCTGCTGGCTGGCGGCCCATCCGCAGCGCGAGACCGAGACCCTCGAAGTGGTGTTCGCCCTGGTGCCCTTGCCACCGGCGCGGGGAGCGGTGCGCTGGTTGCGGCTGGATCAATGGCCTTGAGCGACCAGGCGGCACTCTGGAGGTGTTGCCCCGCCCGCTGCCATGACCTTCGCGGCCCACCGAGCCCGTAAGCGCTTCGGCCAGCACTGGCTGACCGATGCCGCCGTGCTGCGGCGCATCGTGGCCGCCGCTGACCTGCAGCCGGGCGAGTCGGTGCTGGAGGTGGGGCCCGGCCGCGGCGCCCTGACCGAACAGTTGCTGGCCTCACCGGCGGCGATGGTGCAGGCGGTGGAGCTCGACCGCGACCTGGTGGTGGGCCTGGCCCAGCGCTTCGGCGTTGATCCCCGGTTCAGCCTGCTCGAGGGCGACGCGCTGGCGGTGCCCCTGCCCGCCGCTACCAAGGTGGTGGCCAACATTCCTTACAACATCACCGGCCCGCTGCTGGAGCGCCTGGTCGGCCGCCTCGAGAAGCCCGTCGCCGTTCCCTACCAGCGGCTGGTGCTGCTGGTGCAGCAGGAGGTGGGCCAGCGCATCCGGGCCCGGCCGGGCAGCAGCGCCTTCAGTGCCCTGAGCGTGCGGATGCAGCTGCTGGCCGATTGCCGCACGGTGTGTCCGGTGCCGCCCCGCTGCTTTCAACCGCCGCCGAAGGTGTGCTCGGAAGTGATCGTGATCGAGCCGCTGCCGCCGGCGCAACGGCTCGAACCGACCCTCGCCGCCGCGGTGGACAGGCTGCTGCGGCGTTGCTTCACCAGCCGCCGCAAGATGTTGCGCAACAGCCTGGCCGGCCTGCTGCCGCCCGAGGAGCTGCTGGCCGTGGCGCTTGAGGCGGGCATTGATCTCCAGTTGCGTCCCCAGGACCTGGCTCCGGAACGCTGGGTGGCGCTGGCCCGCCACCTGGCTGATTGAGGCCCTGACCCATTCCATCACTGACGCCGGCGCCGGGATGACCGGGACAACAGGTGGTTGTGCTCACGGAGCCCGAAGGCACCGTTCCTAGGCTGAGATCACAAGGGAGACATCCCATGACGACACGAACCAACAACGCCCATGGCCAGGGGGTGATGGCCCTCCAGCAGGTCCGGGAGCTCGCCGGCGCCGACCCCCGCTTTGCCGAGGCCCTGGCCCATTCCCATTCCCCCCAGGAGGCGGCTGAGCTGGCAGCAGCGCAGGGCGTCACGGTCACGCCAAACGCCCTCTGGCGCAACCGGGGGCGGTTGCTGAGCGGCGGACTTCCCACCTGGCGCGGCTGAGCCTGGGGCTGACTCCCGGGCTGTGGCTGAGCACCTCGGCGGGCGGCGGGCTTGAATCGGGCGACACCGCCCCAGCCCGCGCGCCACCGATGGCCGATCTGCACGTTCAGGCCCCGGCCAAGATCAACCTGCACCTGGAAGTGCTCGGCCTGCGGCCCGACGGTTTCCACGAGCTGGCGATGGTGATGCAGAGCCTGGAGCTGGCCGATGAGCTGGCCCTGAGCGCCCGCGCAGACGGGCTGCTCCACCTTGTCTGCGACCAGCCCTCCCTGCCGACGGACGGCAGCAACCTGATCCTGCGGGCCGCCGAAGCCCTGCGCCACCGGGTGCAACAGCCCGAGCTGGGGGCCGATCTGGCCCTGGTCAAGCGCATTCCGGTTGGTGCCGGCCTGGCGGGGGGCTCCAGCGATGCCGCGGCCACCCTGCTGGGCCTGAACCAGTTGTGGGATCTGGCGCTGGCCGATGACGACCTGCACGCCCTGGCGGAGGAACTCGGCTCCGATGTGCCCTTCTGCCTGGCTGGCGGCATCCAGCTCTGTTTCGGGCGGGGCGAGCGGCTGGAGCCATTCAGCTCCGCAGCGTGCCCCAATTGGACCGTGCTGCTGATCAAGGACCCCACGGCGAGCGTCTCCACCCCCTGGGCCTATGGCCGTTGCCGCGAACTGCGCAGCGACTTCTACCTGGAGCGCGAGGTGGATTTTGAAGAACGCCGGCAGAGCCTGCGCCAGGGTCCATTGCTGGCCGCCCTGGCCGGGCAGCGTCCCCTGCCGCCCCTGCGCAACGATCTGCAGGCGGTGGTGGAGCCGGAGCAGGCCAGCGTGCGCCAGGGCCTGGCCCTGCTGCGCCAGGCCGAAGGCGCGCTGGGGGTGGCGATGAGCGGCTCAGGGCCCAGCCTCTATGCCCTGTTTGCGGATCCAGCGGCGGCCGAAGCGGCCCGGGCCCAGCTGGCCGGCGCACTCCAGGCCGAGGGCTTCGAAAGCTGGTGTTGCCGCTGCAGCAGCATGGGAGTCCGCCTTGATCGCGACGCCGCCTGACGATGAGCGATTCGCCCCCCTCCCCAGCTACTCCCGACAACGGCCCAGGCCCTGCGGCCGAAATCCAGGCAGACCCCGCGGACAGCGGCGAGGTCAAGGAGCGACCGCGCAAGGGGCCGCTCAGTTTTCTCTCCGGAGCACTCACCAGTGGCCTGCTGGCCTGGGTGTCGTTGCAGCTCAGCCAGCGGGTCGTCGTCTATTACGCCCTGCATCCGCCCCAGTTCAGCAAGCCCTTTGCCCAGAGCATCGCCACGGCGATGAAAACCCTGGTGGTGGGGATGAGCTTCCTGGCCACTTTCACCTTCGCCTTCGTCGGCCTCGGGCTCTTGGCGGTGTTCGTTCGCAGCTTCACGCCGGCTGGCCGGCGGGAGGCTTCCTAAACTCGATGCAAGCGCAACGCCCAGGATCCGCATGACCCCCCACGACCTCGGTCTGCTCGCCCTGCTGCTCTCGCCGGGGATGCTGCTGTCGGTTCTGCTGCTCGCCACCTTTGCGGCCGGGGGCTGAGCGGCCCACGGCCCTGGCTTTGCTGGCCTGAGAACGGCCCTGGCTTTGCTGGCCTGAGATAAGTTGGCCGCTCCACCGGCAGTCGCCGGGTTCGCACCCTCCCCGTGGCTGAGACGCTCCTCTTCAACGCCCTGCGCGATGCCATCGACGAGGAGATGGCGCGTGATGACACCGTCTGCGTGTTCGGCGAGGACGTCGGCGAGTACGGCGGCTCCTACAAAGTCACCAAAGACCTCTACGAGAAATACGGCCAGTGGCGGGTGCTCGACACCCCGATCGCCGAGAACAGCTTCACCGGCATGGCCGTCGGTGCCGCCATGACCGGTCTGCGGCCGATCGTGGAGGGCATGAACATGGGCTTCCTGCTGCTGGCCTTCAACCAGATCTCCAACAACATGGGGATGC
>JABMPN010000103.1 GCA_013203655.1 Cyanobacteria bacterium bin.51 | reverse complement strand
CAACCCGGAGCGCTACGGCCCACGCCACCTGCGCACCCTGCAGCGGCGCCTGCGCGGTTACCGGCTGCAATGGATCGAGAACGAGATGGCCGCTCTGGCGGTGGCCGGGCCTCCAAGCCTGTAGGAAGGTGAAAGCGTGCAGAAGCCAGTGTTACCAGGTGTCAATTGAAATGGGTAACAAGTTGTTGATGCAAAGCGCCCGCCTACGTAGTTGACACCGGGCAGATGGCCGGAGCGCATGACATTAGCCGAATGCTCCGCTGGGTCGGAATCAGCGCCGCAGAGACGGGATAAGGCAACTTTCAGTCAGCCCTGGCGCTTGCCCCGCAGCAGGGTGGCCTTGATCAGCCGGTCCCCTTGCTTGATCCGGTCAACCACCTCCATCCCCTTCACCACCCGGCCGAATACCGCGTAACGGCCATCGAGCTCGGTGAGGGGTCTGAGGGCGATGTAGAACTGCGCGCTGGCTGAGTTGAGATCGGCCGAGCGCGCCATGGCCAGGGCTCCACGGTCGTGCCTGAGGCTCAGCTGCGCGCTCTCGGCTGGGTCCACCACCTCGGCGCCGTAGCGCGGCTCAGGTTCCCCCTTGAGTCCCAGCTCAAGGGGGATCAGCCGGGCCGTGTCGGTGGCTGGATCCACGAAGCTGCCTGTGCCATACAGGGTGGCTGGGACCTTCGGGTCGGCGCTCTGGGGATCACCCCCCTGCACCACGAAGGGGGTGGGCTCATTGACCACCCGGTGGAACACCGTGTCGTCGTAGGCACCGCGACGCACCAGATCGACGAAGTTTCCCGCCGTGAGTGGCGCGGCATCGCCGCTGAGCTCGAGTTCCACGTCCCCGCGGCTGGTCTTGAGTGAAACCATGGCCTTACCACTCAGGCAAGGTGTGGCTGAGGCCGCACAGCCCAGGGGGCTCTTGTGGGCAGAGGATCCACTGATTCTTGTCCTTGTCAGGTTCATAGAGGCCAGTCCAAGCCCCATCACCACGAACGCCGTAATGGAACCCAAGAGGAACAACCGGGGGATTCCCGACCTCGACGATGCGGTTGCAGGTAAATGGCTGGTCGATGTTTCGCGGCCGGAAAGAGTGTTTTGCGTCCTGTTGTTGTGGCCGGGTGACACTACTGATTGGGATGTCTCCAGTGATGGAGATGCGGGCAGGGGCGTGGGCTGGTCCAGCTCCTGAAGCAGCTCATCGGCGCGGGCGGCGATGCCCTCGGGATCCACCCTGCGCGGTCCCTTGCTCATGACTGTTGCTCCAAGTTTCTCAACAAGCGGTTGAGCAGATCCTGCTGGACCCGCAGTTGCGAGCGAATCTCGTTGAGCTCGCTCTCCTACCGGGTCATCTGCTGGTTCACCCTACGCTCCAGATTCTCCAGCCGGTGCAGGAGCATCGTCTGCTTCTCCTGCTCAGGAAAGGGACGATGGCGGGGCACCATCTCGCCTGGAGCGAACAGAGTCCCGAGGTGGAATCGCCATTGCATGCCGAGCTGGAGCTGCTCAAGCTCGGCATGGCTACGGTGGTGAAACATGGCCGTCGCTGGTACCTCAAGGAAAAGGGTGCGATCGGAGTTCACTCCGATCCTCTTCAGCGCGGCCTAGAGCAGCGCATCCGCCTGCTGGAGCAGAAGGTTTCCCGGCTGATCGTCGATCACCAGAACTTCAGGAACGGCTTTTGATCACACTTATGAATTCTGTATTGGTCACCTGAGCCTGTCCCAGAGGTTCAGTTCTGACGGTGAAGCTGCGGGTTTCCCGTTGCGTCGTGCCATCTCTGTAGACGAAGGTCATGATCCCATTGAGGTTCACATAGGAACCGCTGTTTCCGCTGGTCTGTAAGTCAGAGACCGTCACACGGACAAACCGATCAAAGAATTCCGGGCTGTGGAAGGACTCAGCACCAACTGTCATCAGACGACGAGCCATCACTTCATCACCATCTGACATGGCTTTGATCCAGTCATTCACCGTTGAGATCGCTTGGTCGGTAGCAGAGAATAATGCTGATTCATTGTTTTCTGGTGCCATTGGAACGGGAGCAATTTTGCTCTTGGTCGTGGCGGGTTGGTCGGTCGCTTGGGGCTGATTGGTAGCGGATGGCGGTCTCTGCAAAACGATTGCACCCAGACCCAGCACAATCACCCCGAGAGGGAACATGATGATTAGCAGCAGCAGGGCCTGCTGGTTAGTGAAGCCCTGCTGATAGTAACCACAGCTGCTGCGTTGCTTGCCTGATATCACTTGGAGGTGCGGCACGGGGTGAAGTTCAGGGCGTGGCGATCTTGCCCATGGTCTCCACCCTCCAGCGTTTTCCGGAGTTTGCCAGAAGTGCCGGTTCAATCAGCTGGGGTTGGGCAATGGTCTGCTGCTCGTAGTGGAACAGCCCCTTGGCTGGTTGTGCTGCAGCGAAGCCCTTAAGGGTGCGATCCGTGGGGAACAGCCAGTGCTGCCCCTGGAGTGACACCAGCCAGTAGCTTCCGCCTCCGGGCACCTCCTCCAGTTCCGTTGCGATCGCACGGCCCATCGCCAGAGCATTTTCCGTCTCGCTCGTAATGTTCATCTCGGCAGTGGAGGCTTCACGCAGCGGCTGGCGATCGCCCAGATTGAGGCTGTTGATCAGGCTCGGCTTACTGACCGGTGCCGGGCCTGAGGGTGGGGCTGGGCCTGGGGGTGGGGCTGGGACAGGCCACCCGATGGTCTGGGATGGCTGCGGTTCAGCCGGTGTCGGTTTTGGGGCCGGTGGGGCCACCACCTGGCTCCGGTTGACTACGCGCTCCTGCTCCATCTGCACTTCCACGCCACCGATCCGCGTCAGCAGGTTCTGGCTTCTGCGGCTCAGTTCCAGCAGCGCTTTGCGCTGCTTCGTCACGCGGTTGAAGGCCATGATCGCAAGCATTAGGGCAATCAGGCTGCTGCCGCCGGCCAGCAAGAGCGGCCAGGCGATGCCGAGGAGGCTCGGTTCATCGCTGGCTTTCAAACGTCCTTCAAGCTCGGTGACCTTGCTCTCAAGCCCAACCATCCGAGCATCCTTTGACGTCGAATCAGCGTTCGGAAGGGGTTTAGCTGTCTGATTCTTCTCCGGTGCCCCATCGAGATTCTCCAGGGGAACTGCCGCTCTGTACTTACCGGCTGAAGGATCATCCACGGCCCTGAAAGGGGCCAGGGGCGTGGCTGCCATCAGCGCAAGGCTGAGCAGCAGCGCCTGGAGTGCATTCAGGTTGGCTGTTCTCATGGCGGGTGCTTTCAGAATCGCTCGGCCCAGATCCGGCCCAGGGTGTTGGTGAGAGCCCGCAGGCCCAGTATGAACCCGGGCTCGGGTTCAAGATCGCTCGCTTCGTGGCCCACCTTCGCCAGGCACAGGGAACGCACTTCCGTCTCCACTTCGCCCCAAAGAGTTTCGAGGTCGCAGAGCTGACGGATCGGCAGCAGGCTGCGGATCCGCAGTTCGGCGATACTGGCGTCGTAGTGATCCACAAAGGCACGCAAGGCGTCAAGATTGGACAGCTCGTAGCGCTCGATCCGCGACATCGTGTGCGGCAACTCCACACGGTCACCGGCATTGAAGCTGAGGTCATTCACCACCAGCCGTGCACCGCAGATCATCACGTCATCCTGCGGGTCGAAATCGCCGGTCAGATTCACGCCGGAGCTGATCAGGCCGCAGGCTGTTTCATCCTTATAGGCATCCGAGAGGGTGGTGGAGGCGTTTCCCGCTTCGCAACCGGAGGCCTTGATCTGCAACATCTCCAACAGGCGATCCGGATCGCCGCCCTTCTGAAAGCTGGAGCTGGCATCGGTCCAGTTGATCAGCCTGCCGCCGTTGCCACCCAGGTACACCGGGGTGGGGGTCCTGCGGCTGAGCTTGCCCTCCTCGCGAAGCACCCTTTGCACCTGGCCGAGGTAGTGATAGATGCCGCCGAAACTCACCGCCAGCAGGCTCAGGAACTGCTGCAGCGGTTGCTGCAGTGATGACTTCTGGTTGACAAGCATGTCGAGTCGTCCGGCGAGCAGTTCGTCGGAGCCATAGCGCATGATGTTGTCAAGCCGGCTGGTGAAGTTCCGGTCCTGCCGGGCCCTTGCTTCATCGTCGCTGATGTCGTTTGTCAGGCTGGGCGGGAAAAGTGACTTGAGGAACGAAGGCTTGCGGCGCAGCAGCTGCGAGCTGATGTGGCGTCCTGCGAAGGGAACCGACACCTGGTGGATAAGCCGGTTGTCCTGCCAGAGCGAGATGTCTGTGGTGCCACCGCCCACGTCCAGACAGGAGGTGTGCACCATCTGACGGTTCTGGAAGTTGCCGAAATAACTAGCAAAGGCCACGGCTTCCGTCTTCAGACCGCCACCACCGGCTTTGTTGTCGAGCGCATGGCTCAGGCCGGTCAGATCGTTGAGATCGGCACACAGCTCCACCCACACCCGGCGGTAACGGGCCAATTCATTGGGAGAAAAAGCGCTCGGGTATGACACCGACCATTGCAGCTCCCGGGCACCGTTGGCTGCTGCGTTGGCGCTGATCAGAAGAGCCAGCTCCTTGAGGAACGGCTTTTGGTACTGCATCTGCTCCCACTTGAAGCCGGTACGCAGCTCGGCCCCGCCGAACTCGCCAGGGCTGGGCACCCGCAGGCGGGCCTCGTGGAAGAGCTCGGGCACCTGACCGAGCACCTCCTGCCATCCGCGCAGGCTGATCGCCGTTGCTGTGGGGGGATTGCCGCCGTTCTCGGCATTGGGCAGCATCTCCTCAGGCACAAAGTACTGATTAAGCAGGCGCTGACGTTCCTCCTTTTGCGACAGGGTGAGCGAGATCATCCGGGTGTCGAGATGGCGTCGCTGGGGTCCACTGCCCTCATCGATGAAGAAGTTGCTGAAAGAGGTGCCGAAGTCAATTCCTACCCTCCACTGGGTACCCATGTCGGAGCTGGTGGCTGGTGGTGTCACAGGCAGCAGGCCCCGGTCCTGCCCGCGCTCGCTCAGCCGCACAAGATCCGGGAAGTGACGGCTCGTGAAGTACTTCACCACCTGTTGCCCATCCCGCCCAAGCTTGCGGTCGTAGTCGGCGAAACCATCCACGGTCAGCGCCGTCGCACTGTCTTCGCAGAATAGGTAAAATAGACTTCAGCGCTCATCGCTCACATACGGCCAGATCGTGATCACCGGTAGATCCTCCGCCACCAGGTTCTGCTCCTTGAGCGGATAGGTGCGGGAAATCGTGTAGCCATCACGCTGGCCCTGAAGGGGCAGCGTGATGCGGATCTCCAGTTCGCTCCTCACGCTTGACTGCATCACCCGCAGCTCGCAGCGGTCTTGCAGTTCGCTGCTACTGAACAGGCGTCGGATCTCCGGCCGCAGCGGCAGCAGGGGTGTCACCGCCTTGCCGTTCACCTGAGGTATACCGTCCAGTCGACTCGGCAGCCAGGAGTGCATCAGGGCCTGTTCACCGGCCACCAAGTAGAGCTCGTCGAGGAAGATCTGATCCGGCGTGAGCACGGAGATCTCCTGTCCGTACTGCCGCTCAAGCTGCTGCGGATCGAAGCCAATCGACTCAAGCGTGGCGGATTTGTGGAGGCAGATATCGGCCGCACTGATGCCGAGCTTGTTCGGCATTTCGGGATCCACCAGCACCACTGGCTGGCTGGTGGGGGTGTCAGCCAGGGGGGCCTTGAGCCGGTCACCCAGATCGAGGGTGGCCTGGCCGGCGCTGACGCCACCCTTGGCCGGCCGTGAGAGCAGGGCCAGTGCCACTGGGTTGGCGGGCAGGTTGGCCACCCGACCGCTGTCGGAGAGGGTCGGCGTATTGAGGCGACCACCATTGAGCCGGCTGATAAAGAGATCAAGCACCTCTGCCATCTGCCCTGCCGTGGTCTGGCTCTGGAGGTCTTGCGCATTCAGCATCCCGTTTTTAACGTGGCTAAACCAGTCGGCCAGGGCCTGGCGCTGGGGAGCCCCCAGGAACTCCACCGGACTGCTGAAGCGTCCGTTTCCAGTCCAGCCCATACCCTGAAGCGGATGGGGCAGATGCACGGCTGGGCAGAAGAGTGTGCTGGGTGAGCTGAAGCCCACCACCGATCCCTGCAGCGTGAAGACGTAGACGACTTCCCAGGGATTGCGACCATCGGGATGCCGTGACAGTGCCGTGCTGCCATCGGGGAGGGAGCTGGCCAGGCTGCGGGAAAAGGAGCCCACCACATCGTCCTGCAGATCTGCATGCTCTAGCAGCGCCACACGCTGCGCATCCATGCGTAGACCGAACATCTCCCAGAGGCCTAGGCAGGCCATGCCACCGAACAGCTCCACGAGTAGCGAGTCGCGGGTTGGGTAGCGCGAATTCAGGACTGCCTGCTCGAACTGAAGCGCCCGTGACCAGGGGGATGGGAGCGAATTCACCCGGGTGGTCGACACCTCGTAAACAAGGCTCTTGGCGATCGTGCCCAGGCTCTGCTGATCGCGGCCCTGCCACTCTCCAGCCTGGGCTCCGCCAGCCAGCGGTGGGTCTGTCTTGGGAAACCAGGGGATCTGAACGATGTCTTGCGATTTGGATGAGGTCATGGCTGTCGTCGTGGAGGGTCGGTCGATGTCGTCAGGATTCAGACCACCTGGGTCCAGAGGCAATCCGCCAGGCCTGCCATGCCGCGGTGTGGGATCTCCTCCGAGCTGAGTGCGTCCATGCGCACCTTTATGGCCTCCACTGTGTCGGCCGATTCCGCCCGTCTCGGTCGCGCCTTGCCCTGCACCACCCGGCTGAGATTGTTCTCAAAGCGGTCGCTGGGGGCCAGCAGGTGTGCGGTCATCAGCTCCTGTCGGAAACCGCTGCCGAGGTTGCTGGTGATCTGATTCAGCCACTGCAGCAGGGTGTCGCAGTACTGATCGATGGCGCTCCGAACAGTCAGCTGCTCCTTGTCGCGAATGCCTGGTCGCCCACCTCTGTTTGCAATGGCTCCGGCCGGATGGAAGAAGCGTTGCGCCCAGGGGGCGCCGCTCACGAACGTGCGCATCGGCACCTTCTGGGCGTCGTCGATCTCACGGCTGATGTTGTTACGCCAAGCCACCGCGAAGCGGGCCCCGCGCGCCAGCCCCTCACCAACCTCTTCATCATCGGGCAGGTCCTCCCAGCCCACGCTCTGCTGCTCCGAGCGACTCAGCACATAGGCGTAACCACCACTGGAGCCGCCGGGATGACGAACACCCAGGGCGGCAAGCAACTCCACCAGATGGGCAGCGTTCGACTGGGAGGTGCCGCCGATGCTGAAGCCATAGCGGGCCTTGATGTCACTTCCTACCAGATATACGCGGTCAAAGCAGGCCCTGCCACTGGTGCGCAGGTATTGCAGGGCGGCGTCGGTGTTGAGCTGGAAGTTGCGCGACTCGGCATGCACGCCGGTGTCTTCATCGGCCATACCCTCGAAATCGAAGTAGGGCAGCAGCAGCGAGGCCTGCACCTGAATGCTGGTGAGCCCCTGACGCTTCAGCCAGTTCTTGAGAAGCTGGCCCAATGTTGGGACACCGGAGGCTCCGGTGCCACCGAACACGCTGCCGAAGAGGTGGATCACCGGGGGATCGTCACCGCCTGCCGCTGTCTGAATGTCGCTTAGCATTAGTTGCCACTGGCCAACTTGGGCCTCTTTATCGAGGCTGACGCGGCTCATAACGGCCGAGCCGATCGGCGGGCGCCCGCGGAAGCCCACCTCCAGGTCGGCGCTCTGCTCTTCCGGCGGGAAAAGGCAGTCGAACAAAGCGGCCACCCCTGGGGCCTGGGTGCGCAGCACAGCCTTGGGGAACACCTGATCGAGGCTGATTGCTCCCGTGGAAGTGGTCAGCGGACTCCATTGGCCGTAGTCCCTGAGTTCCGCGCGGGCGAAGCATTCGCTGTTCCGACCGACGGCTCGCCGCATCGCCCCGTACCGGTTGATCGCGGTCTGAGCTCGCACAAGAAGAGCGCTCTGCTGGTCCGGCTCAACCAAAAACGCACCGAGCCGGGCCGGATTGCCGTCTTGATCGGCGAGCAGGCCGCAGGCATGAAGGTGAATCAGGGCTTCGATGCATTTTGCGCCGGTGCCTCCGACGCCGATCGCGAAAATCTGTTTCATCTCAACGGCTCCCGAGCAGGGTGACGGCGCCTGGCACTACAAGGCGGAAGGTGCGTGGTGAGGCGAGCAAGGTGGGCAGCCAGAAGAGGAGGATCACGTCCAGCAGGACGAATCCCATCAGCAGAATCCAGCCGCCGGCGGGTACGGGATAGAAATTGTTGGCGGTGCCCTCAATCGGGCTGGTGCCCGAGACCTGCCACTGGAAGATCGTGAACCAGCCGAGGCAGAGCCAGCCGAACACGGTCAGTAGAACGGCGGCGAGCCACCACATCGGCTGCATCTGACGGGTCTGGGCCGAGCTACTGGGCCGTGACGACCAAGTAACCCCCATCCAGATCAGCAGGGCGGTGATGCATCCGGCCCAGAAAACGATAAAGGCGGGGCTGCTACCGGTCTGGAGATAGTCATCCAGCTTAAGGCCGGGGCCCACCAACAACCCGGGGAAGAGATTAAGAAAAACCCAGTTCTGGCCGAGAAAGATCCAAATCAGACCTAGAGCAACGCAGGCCGTGAGCAGGACCCATTGCGGATTTCGCATAATTCTGTTGTTAGTTCATTGGCTGAAAGCCAGACAAAACGATGCTGCAGGAGTCGCTCCTTGGGCGACCATAAGATTGCTCAAGCTAGTCAACATTAGCAATAGCCCATCGGTTTGATCGTGGGCCCTCTCCTCCGCAGGATTCCACCGATTCCAGCTCAGCCACCAGGCTTCCGGCAATTGCCCGCGAGGCACAAAGGCGCGCACAGCTTTGGATGGTGAAGCGTCGGGAATCCGTATCGCTACACTCAATTCCTGGTCGTTCATCTGAAATCCTTTCACGCTCACACCATTCAGCCCCGGAATGCCTCCTGGCAGGGCAATCACTTCAAGACGCACAAGAGTGAGATCGGGTTTCTCTTGTCCTGATGGGAGGCTTCTGCCGCTGCTTAGGGTGACCCCTTCGGCCTTGGGATACAGCTTGGCGAATTGATAGTGGTCTTCACCCGCCGGGCTGTAGGTCGTGCCGGCCAAGCGCACCGGCAGTCCGCCGCTGATCGCATCCGCGGGGGTGCCAGACACGCTGTTCGCTGTGAGGGTCGGCGCATTCGCCTGCTCATCAAGGAAGGTGAGCTGCATGGCATCGGTGGGCACGCCCGCCAGGGCCGCTTTGGTCTTCACATCCGTGAGCAAGCCGTGCAGCTGGGTGCGGGGCCCTGTGGCGAGAAGATACACCGGCCGTTTCGCTTCGCCGGTGTGAATCACAGCGCCCTGGCTGTCGTAAACCGTGCCGTTGAAGGGCAACCGCACCGCCAGCACGCCGATCACGGCGCCTTGATCCGCGTGGGGTCTGATCGATGCCACAAGTTTGGCGATGTCACCGTCGCTGACCTCTAGGTCGCTGATCGCGATCCTTAGTGGTGCTTTCCCCTTGCTCAGCCCTGGGGCGTTCCAGAGCGCTTCCAGGCTCGAGCTCACCGGCCTGAACGCTCCGCATCCTTCGAAGAAGCAGGGATCCGCCGCCTCCAGCGCATCGCTGAAGGCTTTGCTCTGACCACCACCAGTCCTATGGGCCTGCACGGGGAGTCCGTTGGCCGCCGCCGCCAGGGTCACACCTTTGATCAGTCCCTTCCAGGCGCTGACGGCATGCGCCGACCCTGTCAGCCCCAGCATCGATCCGCTGCCGTCGATGGCGAGATCAAGACTGGCGGCGGCGGGCAGGGCATCCCACTGCTTCTGCTGGGCTGGTGTCGGTGCTGGGTTGCCGGTCACACAGGCGGGAAGCTGTGCACTGCTGCAACCGGTAATCATCATAGCCACTACCGCTGCCATGAACTCCCCAGGTCGTTGACGGGATCGCGAGCAATGCAACTGGGATGTGTTGGCAGCACTTGCAACCTTACTCGCCACAGGAGACGCCGTCAGATGACATCTCCTGTGGCCCGGTTCACCAAAGTGATCACGCCACCCAGGCACCACGACGAGCAGAGCCCCCAGGCCAAGACCGAGCAGTGGCAAAATGAGGAGGATGCTGCAGCAGGTTCGAGCGTTTGTTCCTGTGTGCTGGGCTGCTGGGGTGCAGCTGAGGGCTGAGCCGGAGACTGGGGTTGGTTGGCGTCATACTCACCGGGTAGCCGGAATCCCTGCAGATATCCCTCCTCGAAGGACTTACGACGTTCTACAGGCGTGACATGTTGACCATAGTGTTACACCTCGTAGCCGCCAACTGCTGCAAAGGACGCACGCGCCCCGTCGAGGTCACCCGGCTCCAGCAGCCCTTTCAGCAGCACGTTGCGAGCGAAGCCGCCAGCAAAGCGATCAGCTTCCAGTTCCCCCTCTTTGCCCTGGGGATGTCAATCCAATTTACTGAGGTAGGCGTGGCCGAATTCGTGGGCGAGTACGGAAAGGGCAACGAAATCGCCATAGCGGGCCGCCACCTGATCACCCAGCGAGGTCTCCAGGTAAACGGCAGGGCTGATTCAAAGTCTTAACTCGAGCTT
>JABMPN010000102.1 GCA_013203655.1 Cyanobacteria bacterium bin.51 | reverse complement strand
TGGCCCAGCACGTTGACAAGGTGCGCATCAATCCAGGCCTCTATGTGTTCGACAAGCCCGATCCCAACCGCACGGAGTTCACCCCTGAGGAAGTGGCCGCGATCGGGGCGCGCATTCAGACCACGCTCGAACCGCTGGTGAGCCTGCTCAAGGAGCAGGACAAGGGCCTGCGCATCGGCGTCAACCACGGCTCATTGGCCGAGCGGATGCTGTTCACCTACGGCGACACGCCGCTGGGCATGGTCGAGAGCGCCATGGAGTTCATCCACATCTGTGATCGCCTCGATTTCCACAACATCGTGGTGTCGATGAAGGCGTCGCGGGCACCGGTGATGCTGGCCGCTTACCGGATGATGGCCGACCGCATGGATGCTGAGGGCTTCCCCTATCCGCTTCACCTGGGCGTCACCGAAGCAGGTGACGGCGACTACGGCCGGATCAAGAGCACGGCTGGCATCGCCACCCTGTTGGCCGAGGGCCTCGGCGACACGATCCGGGTGTCGCTCACCGAGGCACCGGAGAAAGAAATCCCGGTGTGCTACTCGATCCTGCAGGCCCTGGGTCTCAGGAAAACGATGGTGGAGTACGTGGCCTGCCCCAGCTGCGGTCGCACCTTATTCAACTTGGAAGAGGTTCTGCACGTGGTGCGCAACGCCACCTCCCACCTCACCGGCCTCGACATCGCCGTGATGGGCTGCATCGTCAATGGGCCCGGCGAGATGGCCGACGCTGACTACGGCTACGTCGGCAAGATTCCCGGCACGATCTCCCTCTACCGCGGCCGCGAGGAGATCCGCCGGGTGCCGGAGGCGGAAGGTGTGGAGGCGCTCATCGCCCTGATCAAGGAGGACGGCCGCTGGATCGATCCCTGATGGGTCACATCCAGACGTGTCTGTAACCGTCCTTTTGCAGGAGCACTTCAGTATGAGGCGGGCTATTTTATAGGCATAGTCAACGGCACAAGGAGTCCAAGGCATGGCCAGTGGTCGCACCAGCATTCTTGTGTTGGCCGGGGTCGGCGTCTGCACCGCAGCGGTTGTGGTTGGCGGCGAGTTGTTCATGGCCCCGAGTTCCGCCTCCTTGATCACCGACAGTCCCAAGGAGGTGATCGACCAGGCCTGGCAGATCGTCTTTCGCGACTACCTCGACACCACCGGCAAGTTCACGCAGGACGATTGGCGCCAGCTGCGCCGCGATCTGCTCGCCAAGAGCTACGGCAACGACAAGGATGGTTATGAGGCGATCCGGGGGATGCTCGGCACCCTCAACGACCCGTACACCCGCTTCATGGACCCGCGGGAGTTCAAGGAGATGCAGATCGACACCTCTGGAGAACTCTCCGGGGTGGGGATCCAGCTGAGCCTTGACAAGGAGACCAAGGAGCTGATGGTGGTCTCGCCGATCGCTGGTTCGCCCGCTTCCCGGGCAGGGGTCCAGCCGAAGGACGTGATCGTTCAGATCGACGGCAAGTCGACCAAGGGCATGACAACCGAGGATGCTGTCAAGCTGATCCGCGGCCAGGCCGGCAGCACGGTCACGCTGCAGATGCGTCGCAACAATCAGTTGCTTGATGTGCCCCTCACCCGCGCGCGGATTGAGCTCCACGCGGTTGAACACCAGATCAACACCAGTCCTGATGGGAGGAAGGTGGGCTACATCCGCCTCAAGCAGTTCAACGCCAATGCCTCCAAGGACATGCGCGCCGCGCTCCTGGACCTGGAGAGTCAGGGGGTGCAGGGCTACGTTCTCGATCTGCGCAGCAATCCCGGTGGTCTGCTGGCCGCCAGTGTCGAGATAGCTCGCCAGTGGCTTGATGAGGGGATCATCGTCTCCACCCGCACCCGTGATGGCATTCAGGATGTCAAGCGGGCCAACGGCCGGGCTCTGACCAAGGCGCCCGTGGTGGTTCTGGTCAACGAGGGTTCAGCCAGTGCCAGTGAGATTCTCTCCGGTGCCCTGCAGGACAACAAACGCGGCGAGCTGGTGGGCCAGAAAACCTTCGGCAAGGGCCTGGTTCAGTCGGTTCGGGGGCTCTCAGACGGCTCCGGTATGACGGTGACGATCGCCAAATACCTCACCCCCAGCGGCCGCGACATCCACAAGCACGGCATCTCTCCAGATGTGTCGGTGAAGATGAGCGAGAGAGAAATTCAGGATCTCAAACTTGAAGACATCGGCACCCGCAAAGATAGTCAGTACAGGGCCGCAGAAACCCTCTTGGTCAAACAGCTCAAAACCCTCGGTCAGGCCCTTGCCAGGCCCTATGACCCCAGCAGCGCCAACCTTCCTGCCGCACTCAAAAAGCCCTGAAGCTCAGGGCTGTCGTGCCGATTGATGCCAAGCGATTCTGGCCCGTCGTAGCAGGCCTGGCTGCCCGAGATTTAAGTCCCGGGCAGGTTCCATTCGGTCCAAGAGTCAGATTCAGCTGATGGGCTGCATCAAGCCGCCGCCGGGGCTGGAATCGTCGTCGTCGTTGTTTTTCTGCTCGGTTTGAAACAGAGCAAACAGGCCAAGGGCCAGTCCACTCACCACAAAACAGACCAAGCTGAAACTGGCATCAAGAGCTGCTGCATCACCACCGACGTCGATCAATTCGCCCAAAGCCCTAGCCCGAAGTTAGGCGATTGTAACGAACTTTTGCGGAAGTGCGGATTTGGGCCTGGGCTGGCTCACATCACCAGCACCGCCGCGTTCTTCGCCGCCGCCTGCTCCTGTTGTTGCGCCGGGGTGAGGCCATCGGCCTGGGGGATCTGGCTGGCCATGGCGGTGAGCCACTCCATCAGGGTCTCGAGCTGCTTGTCGGCGGGCAGCACGCTGAGGCCGCGGGCCAGCACTTTGGCAGTGCTGCCGGCTCCGCTTTGGTACACCAGCCGGCCATGCAGGTGCTGGGGCAGGCCCTGGCGCAGCAGGCGGAAGGCGGGTTCTTCCATCGGGGTTTCGAGCACCAGATTGGGTTTTTCGGGTTTGATGCGCGAGAAACCGCAGCGCTTGGCGATCAGTTTCAGCTCCATCAGCTGCAGCAGGCTGTTCACCGGCGTTGGCAGGGCGCCGTAGCGGTCGATCCAGTCGGCGGCGAGCTCCAGCAGTTCGCCCTTGCCGCTGCAGGCGGCAGCGGCGCGATAGGCCGCCATCTTCTCGTCGGCCTCGGTGATCCACTCGGCCGGGATGAAGGCGGTGATCGGCAGGTCGATCTGGGTGTCTTCCACGGCAGGAATGTCCTGGCCCTGGATCTCGGCGAGGGATTCCTGCAGCATCTCCATGTAGAGGTCGAAGCCGATGGTTTCCATCTGGCCGCTTTGCTCCACCCCGAGCAGATTGCCGACGCCGCGGATTTCCATGTCGCGCATCGCCAGCTGGTAGCCACTGCCCAGTTGGGCAAATTCCTGGATTGCCCGCAGCCGCTGCCTGGCGGCCTCACTCAAGGCCGCATCACCGGGATAGAAGAGCCAGGCGTGGGCCTGCACGCCGCTGCGGCCCACGCGGCCACGCAGTTGATACAACTGCGCCAGGCCGAACTTGTGGGCGTCCTCCACCAGGATCGTGTTCACCCGGGGAATATCGAGGCCGCTCTCGATGATGGTGGTGCAGAGCATCACATCGGCCTCACCGGCGTTGAAGGCCACCATGGCGCTCTCCAGTTCCCCCTCGGCCATCTGGCCGTGGGCCACCAGCAGCTTGAGGCCCGGCAGCATCGTGCGCAGCGCGCCGGCCACCTCCTCGATCCCCTCCACCCGCGGCACCACATAGAACACCTGGCCGCCGCGGTCGAGTTCCTGGCGGATGGCGCTGCGCACCGCCTCCTCGTCGCGGGCGGCCAGGTGGGTCTTGATCGGACGGCGCAGGGGCGGCGGCGTGGTGATCAGGCTCATCTCCCGCACCCCGGAGAGGCTCATGTAAAGGGTGCGGGGGATCGGCGTGGCGCTGAGGGTGAGCACGTCCACGTCTTTCCTGAGCGCCTTGATCTTCTCTTTCTGCTGCACCCCGAAGCGCTGCTCCTCATCGACCACCAGCAGGCCGAGCTGCTCGAAGCTGGTGCCCTTGCCCAGCAGCTGGTGGGTGCCCACCACCACGTCGACGGTGCCGGCCTTGAGCCCTTCGAGGATCGTCTTGCGTTCGCTGCTGGTGCGGAACCGATTGAGCAGGGCCACTTTGATCGGGTAGGGGGCGAAGCGTTCACTCAGGGTGCGCCAGTGCTGCTGGGCCAGCACCGTGGTGGGGGCGAGCAGGGCCGCCTGCTTGCCGGCCGTTACCGCCTTGAACAGGGCCCGGATCGCCACTTCAGTCTTGCCGAAGCCCACGTCGCCGCAGACCAGCCGGTCCATCGGCTGGGGCTTCTCCATGTCGCGCTTCACCTCGCTGATCGCCTTCGATTGATCCGGCGTGGGCTCGTAGGGGAAGGAATCCTCCAGCTCCAGCTGCCAGGGGCCATCGGCGGGGAAGGCGAAGCCCGGGGCCTGGTGTCGCTCGGCGTAGAGCTTGACGAGATCGAGCGCCACCTTGCGCACGGTCTTGAGGGCCCGTTCCTTGGCCCGACTCCAGGCCACCCCGCCCATGCGGTTGAGCTCGGGTGGGGTGTCGCTGCTGGCCCGGTAGCGGCCGAGGCTGCCGAGCTGGTCGGCCGCCACCCGCAGCGTGCCGTCGGCGTACTGCACCACCAGGTAGTCGCGGGATTCGCCGCTGATCGCCAGATTTTCAAGCTTCAAGAAGCGGCCGATGCCGTGGTTGCGGTGCACCACGAAATCACCCGGCCGCATCTTGCCGGGATCCACGGTGCGGCTGGCTGCCTTGCGCCGCCGCCGCACGTAGCCCGAGGTCCCCAGGCTCTGCTGGCCGAAAAACTCGCGGTCGGTGAGCAGCACCAGCTTCCAGGCCGGCAGCTGCAGCCCATCGAGCTCGGCGCTTCCCCTGATCTTCAGGGCCACCGGCGTGTTCTGGTCGATCAGCCGCTCGATCGCCGGGATGTCGTTCGGGTTGGGCACGAAGCGGGTGATGCAGTCGTGTTCCTCGAGCAGGGCGACGGCACGGCTGGGCTGGGCCGATACCAGCCAGACCCGCGCCTTCTCCTGCTGGTAGCCCTTCACCAGGGCGGCCAGACGACCGAACTGGTTGGGGTGGGCCGGGACCGCCCGCCCGGCCAGGTCGAAGCTGTTGGGATGGCGGTCGCTGTCGTGGAGTTCGGCGAGATCGAAGCCGGCAAAGGCCCCGGCTTCGGCCAGGGCCTCGGCGGCCGGACGATGCAGCCGGGGCACCGGCACCTCGGCGTGATGGTCTTCGGCGTGGTCGAACCATTGCTGGCCGTGGGCCAGGCAGTGGCTGCGCCCATCGATGGCGATCAGGGTATGGGCGGGCAGGTAATCCAGCAGCGAGGCCGGTTCCGCCCAGGCCAGCCCCATCAGCCGGCGCATCCCCTCGGGGGTGCCGCCTTCGAGCAACTGGTCGAGGGCTTCGGGGCTGAGCAGGCCTTCGAGCCCGTCGGGCATCGAGGCCCGCAGGGCATCGGCCACCAGGGGGCCATAGCCGGTGGGGGTGAGACGCACCGTCTCGATCGGATCGAGTGAGCGCTGGCTGGCCAGGTCGAATTCGCGCAGCTTCTCCAGCGTGTCGCCGAAGAACTCCAGGCGCACCGGCAGCTCGGCGCTCACCGGGAAGAGATCGACGATGTCCCCGCGGCGGCTCCAGCTGCCCTCCTGCTCGATCGTCGGCACCCGCTCGTAGCCGAGGCGGCTGAGGGTGTCAGCCAGGGCGTCGAGGTCGACCAGCTGGCCCTTGCGCAGGCTGAGGCACTGGGCCGCCAGGGCGGCCGGCGGGGGTAGATGGGGTTGCAGGGCCCTCTCGGTGGCCACGATCGCGCCTGACCAGCCGGCCAGACCGTCGCCCGCCCCCCCGCCTGCTGCGGCACCATCCACCAGTTCGCTGAGCACCTGGAGCTGGCCCCAGGTGATCTCGCTGGTGGGATCGAACGGTTCGTAGGGCGAACCCTCACTGGTGGGATAGAGGGAGGTGCTCGGCCAGCCCATCAGCTCCAGCAGGGAGCTCCAGCGGCCTGCCTCCTCCAGGGTGGGCACCACAACGAGCAGCGGCGCCCCGGCCAGCCGGGCCAGAGCACTGCTGATCAGGGCCCGGCCCGGCCGGCCGGCGCCGCTCAGCCGCAGGCGATCCTGCCGCTTGCTGCGCTCCAGCACTTCCCCGGTCAGGGGCACCTGCTCGAGCTGGCGCACCAGGGCGGTGAGGGGCATCAGGCTGGGCCGGTGAAGGGATTTGATCCTGCCAGTTCCGCGCCAGCCGCCGCTGGGGCCGAAGCGAGGCAGCATGGTGCACAGCTGCTGCCCCGCCTCCCTGGCCCGCTTCCGCTCCAGCCATCGCAGCCCCCGGAAACGTGGCCTTCGCGGTTTCGTGCTGCTGCTGGGCGGAGTTTTCGGGGTTGGCCTGGCCTCGTCGCTGCTGCCCCAGGCCCCGGGCCTCCCGCTTGCGGCCTTGCAGGCGTTGCCGCTGCGGCTCAGTGAAGGCTGGATCGCCCGGGCGCCGGCGCCCCCCAGGCCGGGCGACGTGGTGCTGGGCTCCCCCCAGTTGCGTGACCTGCTGGAGCAACTCAATATGGCTGACCAGCACTGGCGTCCCCGGGCCGTACCCCTCCCCGGCGGCGGCTTTCGCTACCTCTACCTTCGCCGCGCCGATGATCCCTTGCTGACGATCGATCAGATCAAGCAACGAATCCTCAATCCACCAGCGTTCGAGCGGGAACTCCAGGCGATCGCCGCCTTGGTGCCCGCCTTGGAGGGTGTCGGTGTGCGCCTGCTGCTGGGGCCGCCGATCCGGCAGGGAGCCACGGCCGAGTGGGATCCGGCGGGGCGCACGATCCGGATCCAGCCCGCCGTGGTGAAGAGCGGCAGCCTGGAATTTGCCCGCGTGCTCAACCACGAGGCGATCCACGTGGCCCAGAGTTGCCGCCGTGGATCGGCGTCGGCCTCACCGCGGCTGCTGGGTCTGGCCAACAACCTCGACTCGCAGGGACAGCGCCACCTCGACCATCCGCTCTACGCCAGAGCCTCGGCGCTCGAGCGTTCCCTGGAGAGGGAGGCCTACGCCAACCAGCACCGCCTCGATCTGGCCCTCTCCCTGCTGGCCAGCGAATGCCCGCAGCGGCGCTGAACGACTTTCAGCGGACCGGGAGTTCACCGATCAGCACCCCCTCCAGCAGCATGTTGAATTGCAGCAGCTGTTCGTCGCTGAGTTGCTGGCGGCTGGCCAGGGCGAAGTGCTTCTCCAGAAACTCCCGGCCCTGGCTGGCTCCCCACTGCAGCTGGCCGAGCAGCTGATCGCACTGCCCGAGCAGTTCCGGCCGCCGCAGGGGTGGGGGCACCAGGGCGGGATCGCTGCCCTCAGCCAGCTGGCGCAGGGCATTGCGATAGGCGAGCAGGTCGGCATAGCGGATGAGACGGCTGCGGCTGGGATGGCCGAAGGCCCGCGCCAGGTAGGTCGCCTCCTGCTCGCGGCCCCAGCCCAACCGCTTCAGCTGCAGCTCCACCTCCGTCAACTCGTCGCTCCAATCCTCGGGATCAGTGGGTGGTTCGGCCTCTGGGGCCGATGGGCTGGATGGGTCTTTGACGGAAGGCTCGGGGCTGACGCTGTGTGGCGGGGCCTGGGATCTGGTTGGTGGCTCGGCGGACGGATCGGCTGTGGCGGCAGTGGTGCCTTCGGTAGCTATGGGGACCTCTGCATTGGGGCTCAGCCGTCTCAGGAGGCGTTCGATCGCCCTGTCTTCGGCCGCCTCGGCATTGCTTCCCTCGCCGACAGCACTGCCCAGGCAGGCACCCTGCTGCCAGGCGGACACCAGCACCACCCGGTGGCCTGGCTCGGCATGAACCAGCTGGGACTGCAACTGCATGGGGGCTGAGAAGGCGTTGTGGATTTTCTAGAGTCGACGGCTACGAGCACCGCTGGATCGTTCATGGAAGCGGAGTCGATCGAATCGCTGACGCCCCTGCTGCAACATGCGGATCAGTGGAGTGAGGTGCTGCTGCTGCTGCCCTTGCTGGTAGCCCTTGAGGCCGTCCTTTCTGCCGACAATGCCATCGCCCTGGCGGCGATCTCCCGGCGACTGCCTGACCCCCTGAGTCAGCGTCAGGCGCTCAACTTGGGCCTGTTGCTGGCCCTGGTGTTTCGCATGGGCCTGATCGTGGCAGCCCGCTGGGTGCTTAACCTCTGGCCCCTGCAGCTCGCGGCGGCGGCCTACCTGCTCTGGTTGGCTGGCTCCAGTCTGCTGGGCACCAGCCTGGCCAGCTCAGCGCCGGTCAGCGCCGCGCAGGCGATCCAGCCGCAGACAATCCAGCCGCATACGAACTCTGAGCCGCCAGCGCCGGCCAATGGCCTGGGGAGTGTGGTACTGACCCTGGCTGTCACCGACCTGGCCTTTTCACTCGACAGCGTGGCTGCCGCCGTGGCGGTCACCGATCGCCTCTGGCTGGTGATGCTGGGTGGCTTGATCGGCGTGATTGCTCTGCGGCTCACCGCTGAATTGTTCATCCGCTGGCTGGAGGTTTATGCCCATCTGGAGCGGGCCGGCTACCTGGCGGTGGGCCTTGTCGGACTGCGGCTGCTGCTGCGTCTGGCGCTGCCCCAGTTCGTGATGCCGGAGTGGGTGTTGATGCTGCTGGTGGCTGCCCTGTTCCTCTGGGGCTTCTCCAGGCGCAAGCCAGAAATAGCGGCGGAGGTGACCCCCTGAGCCCCCTGCGCGTCGAGCTGCTCCAGGCCGGCAGCGGCCGGCTGCTGGAGCATCTGGAGATCGAGGAGCTGGGGGAGGTGCCCCAGCCGGGCCTGTGGATTCAGATCGGCGAACGCAGCTTCCTGGTGCTGCAGCGCCACCACCGCTACCGGCTCTGTAATGGCCGCTATGAACTGGCCACGGTGGCCCTGCAGGTGAAGGTGCAGCGCCAGCCGGCGGATTCCCGCTGGTGGAACCAGCATTGGGTGATCGGCGATCCCAGCTGCCGCTTCAATGCCCGCAGCCCGCTGCTGCGCTGCGCCGTGCTGCCCGACGGACCCTGCGAGCGCTGTTCCCACTACGCCAGCGCCTGAAGGCCGAACAGCTTGCCGGTGCAGGACTCAACCGGGGGGTCGGCTCTGAGTTCTGCTTTGTTCCCCCACTTCTCACGGGTCCTCAGGGTTGCCCCAGGATTCCAGCTGCAGGGTGCTGTGGACGATGCCCAGGTCCGCCAGCCGGGCCTGGGCCTGGCGGATCAGGGCGGTGTCGTCGATCTCGCCGGTCTGCCTCACCAGGTGGGCCGTCAGGGCGTTCCTGGAGGTGCTCATCCCCCAGATGTGGACGTGATGCACCCGGCGCACGCCGGGAATCTCCAGCAGGCTCTGGCTGACCGCCGCCAGCTCGATGCCGGCGGGCACCCCATCGAGGGCCACGCGCAGGGCGTCGCGCAGCAGGGCCCAGCCGCTCCAGGCCACCGTCAACCCCACGGCGATCGCCGTGAGGGCGTCCAGCACCGACCAGTCCGTGAGGCCGACGAGCAGGGCGCTGACCATCACCGCCGCCGAGACGGCCGCATCGGTGAGCAGGTGCACCACCGCGGCGCGGCGGTTCAGGTCGTGGGCGTGATCGTCGCCGAAGAGCCGGGCCGAGAACAGGTTCACCACGATGCCGGCGGCGGCCGCCCAGACCACCGGGCCGATCACCACCTCCACCGGCTCCAGCAGGCGCTGCAGACCTTCCACCACCAGCACCGCCGCGGCCATCAGGATCAACACCCCATTGGCCAGCGCGGCCAGCTGGGTGCTGCGGCCCAGCCCATAGGTGAAGCGTGGGCTGGCGGGCCGAGCCGTCAGCCGCTCCGCCCCCCAGCCCAGCAGCAGTCCGGCCACATCGCCGAGGTTGTGGACGGCGTCGCCGATCAGGGCCAGGGAACCGAAGCGGATGCCGATCACCAGTTGCAACCCTGAGAGCACGCTGTTGAGCAGCACGCTCCAGCGAAACGCCCCGGCGGCTCCGGAGCGCCGGCCCGGTGGCCTGGGGTCAGGGTGGGCTGTGTGCGGGGAGTGAACGGGGGCCATCACATGGGCGGCGGGGGGCTCAGGCCAGGGCCTGTTTGATCGCGAAGAGGGCAAAGCAAAGGAACAGCCCCCCGCTGAGGCGGAACAGGAGCCGCTCCTGGAGGCGCCGGCCGATCCACTTGCCGGCGCCCACCGCCAGCCCGGTGACCAGGCCATGGCCGGCCAGGGTGCCCGCCAGCAGACCGGAGAAAGTGAAGGCCGGCGCCGTTGCCAGGGCAATGGTGGCGAACTGGGTGCGATCCCCCAGCTCGGCCAGGAAGACCAGCACGAAGCTCTCGCGCACCACCGCCAGGCTGCTCAGGGAGATTCTGCGGTCTTCGGCCCTGTTCACCAGGGCTTCGGCCTCGATGGCCTCCTGCTCGGCGGCCCCCTCCCCCATCGCCTGGGCATCGATCAGGAGTTTGAGGCCGAACCCGCCGAAGAGCAGCGCCGCCAGCCAGGGCACCAGGGCCGTCGGCAGCAGCTCACGCAGGCCATAGCCCAGGGCCAGCGAAATCAGGGTGACGGCGGCCAGGGCGCTGAAGGCCCCGATGAACACCCAGCGCCCACGGTGGCGGGCCGCCAGCAGCATGGCCACGAAGAAGGTCTTGTCGCCCAGCTCCGCCAGGGTGATGGCGGTGAAGCTGGAGCCGAAGGCGGCGAGGGCGGGATCACTGGCCATCAGAACGGTTCGCCACAGCAGGCCGCTTTGGCCGCACGCCCCCGCACAACGCCGATCAGCATCCGCCAGTGTTTCCGCTCATGGAGGATCAGATCGAGGCGTGGCATCGGCGTTCAACCTGGGGGGATCACCTGTTGGATCAAGGCCATGTAAAGCGGAATCCCCACAATGATGTTGAACGGGAAGGTGACCCCCAGCGCCGCTGAGATGTAGAGGCTGGGGTTGGCCTCCGGCACGGTCATGCGCATCGCCGCTGGAACGGCGATGTAGGAAGCGCTGGCGCAGAGCACCATGAACAGCAGCGTGTCCCCCGGTGGCAGGGCAAGTAACAAGGAAACGCCAAGCCCGACGACGGCATTGACGAGGGGCATCAGCAGCGCAAAGCCGATCAGGAAGGCGCCGGCCCGGCGCAGATCGCCCAGCCGCTGGGCGGCCAGCAGGCCCATGTCGAGCAGAAAGAAACTGAGGATGCCGTAGAAGAGCTTGTCGGTGAAGGGAGCCATCTTCTCGACTCCTTCGGGGCTGAAGGCAGCCACCAGCAGGCCGATCACCAGGCTGCCGATCAGCAGCAGCACCGAACTGTTCAAGAAGGCTTCGTGCAACAGGCTGCGCCAGCGGATCTCCTCGAGCCCGCTTGCATCCCCAGCCCCACCGCCCGGATCGCTGCGAGGCCGGTCGCCGGAGAGTTTCACCAGCAGCAGCCCAACGATGATCGCCGGTGATTCCATCAGCGCCAGGGCGGCCACCATGAAGCCGTCATGGGGGGTGCCGGTGACATCGAGAAAGCTCTCCGCCGTGATGAAGGTGACGGCACTGATCGATCCATAGGTGGCGGCGATTGCCGCGGCATTGAATCGGTCGAGCCGCTGTCTGAGCACAAAAAAGCAGTAGATCGGCACCAGTACCGACATCAACATCGCCGCCAGCACCGTGACCACCACCTGGGAGCCCAGGCCGCTGCGGTGCAGCTCCACGCCACCCCTGAAGCCGATCGCCAGCAGCAGGTAGAGGGAAAAGAGCTTGGGGATCGGGGCCGGAATCTCCAGATCCGAGCGGACCAGCACCGCGATCACGCCGAGGGCGAAAAACAGAACCGGCGGTGAGAGCAGGTTCTGCAGCACCAGGCTGGTGTCCATGGGGCGCCTGGCTCTGGATCAGCGGAAAGAACTATCGACCCTACAGAGCAGGGTTGGGCTCACGGCCAGGGATCACAGGGGATCACAGGCGAACAGACAGGATCAGACGGGATCCGATGGGATCAACCCTTGACCGCGTCGCCGCTGGCACTGGGCAGGATGTAACGCTGCAGCAGCACGAACAGCAGCAGCACCGGCAGGATCGAGACCACTGAGCCGGCCGCCACGATCCGCCAGTCGAGCGAGAAGCTGCTGGCCAGCTGCTGCAGGCCCAGGGGCAGGGTGTAGAAACCGGGATCATCGAGGATCACAAGCGGCCAGAGGAAATCGCTCCAGGTGCCGATGAACACGAACATCGCCAGGGTGATCAGGTCGGCGCGGGCGGCAGGAATCATCACGTTCCACCATTCCCCCGCCGGCGTGCAGCCATCAATGCGGGCGGCCTCCTCAAGCTCTACCGGTACGCCGATGAAACTCTGACGCAACAGGAAGATGCCGAAGGCTGTGGCCGCCTGGGGAATGATCAGCGCCCAGAGGGTGTTGCGCAGGCCCAGCTGCACCATCAACAAGTACAGCGGGATCATCACCACCTGGAAGGGAATCAGGATGGTGGCCACCACCAGGGCCAGAACCAGGCCGCGGCCGGCGAAGCGCATCCGCGCCAGCGGGTAGGCCGCCAGGGAGCAGAACAGCTGGTTGCCCGCCACTGCCAGCAGACTCACCACCGTGCTGTTGAACAGGTAGAGCCCCATGGGGTGATCGGCGAACAGGCGCCGGTAGGCGTCGAGGCTGGGCTGCTCGGGAAGCAGGGCCGGCGGGGTAGTGAAGATGTTCTCTGCTGGTCCCTTCAGTGAGGTGCTCACCAACCAGAACAGGGGCACCAGCACCAGCAGGGCCAGCGCCAGCAACACAACCAGCAGCAGAACGTTCGCTGCTCTCGACTTGCCCACCGCAGATGCGCTCAAAGCTTCGCCCCGGCGGCAACGGCCAACGGGGCTTGCTGGGGATGGAGAGGGGTGCGTTCGCGGCCATGCAACAGCCGGTTGAGGGCGTTGACGAAAGCATGTGCCGCCGCCACGACGATGTCGGTGTCGGCGGAATGGCCGGAATAGAGCATCCCTTGGTGGCGCAGGCGGATCGTCACCTCGCCCATGGCATCGATTCCCTCGGTCACCGATTTGACGCTGAATTCCACAAGCTCATTGGGCACCCCCGCCAGCGCGTTGAGGGCCTGGCAGACCGCATCCACCGGGCCGGTGCCGATCGCGGCCGTGGTGCGTTCGCCGCCATCGGCATCCACCAGGGTGACCGTGGCGGTGGGCTGCAGTTGGCTGCCCGTGCTCACCTGCACCAACTTGAGGGTGTAGAGGGCTTCGAGTTGCTGGGCCTGCTCGCTGACGATCGCTTCGAGATCGCGGTCGGTGATTTCGCGTTTGCGATCGGCAAGTTCCTTGAAGCGGGCAAAGGCATCGGCGAGATCGTGGGCGTCGAGGGAGTAGCCCAGCTCCTCCAGTCGGGCTCGGAAGGCGCTGCGGCCACTGAGCTTGCCCAAGGAGAGCCGGGTGTCGCTCAGGCCGATCGTGCGGGCGTCGATGATCTCGTAGGTGAGGCGGTTCTTGAGCATGCCGTCCTGGTGGATGCCCGATTCATGGGCGAAGGCGTTGGCACCGACGATCGCCTTGTTGGGCTGAACCATCATCCCGGTGAGGTTTGAGACCAGCCGCGAGGTCTTGTAGATCTCCTCGGTGCGGATCCGGGTGAGTGGCTCGCTGCTCTGGGCTGGCCGCTGCAGGAAGGGGTTGAAATAGGTGCGCCGCACATGCAGGGCCATCACCAGCTCCTCAAGCGAGGCGTTGCCGGCCCGTTCGCCGATGCCGTTGATGGTGCACTCCAGCTGGCGGGCGCCGTTTTTCACCGCCTCAAGAAAGTTGGCCACAGCCAGGCCGAGGTCGTTGTGGCCATGGACGGAGATCACCGCCTGGCTGATGTTGGGAACATGGCGATTGATGCCGGCAATCAGGGCGCCGAATTCACTGGGGGTGATGTAACCCACGGTGTCGGGGATGTTGATCGTGGTGGCTCCGGCGGCGATCGCCGCTTCGATCACCTCGTAGAGGTAGTCGGGGTCGCTGCGACCGGCGTCTTCGCACGAGAACTCCACATCGTCAACAAGGGAGCGGGCGTAGGCCACCATCTCGGCGGCGATCGCC
Organism: Cyanobacteria bacterium bin.51; assembly: GCA_013203655.1. GTDB lineage: Bacteria > Cyanobacteriota > Cyanobacteriia > PCC-6307 > Cyanobiaceae > Regnicoccus. The sequence goes on along the minus strand of JABMPN010000102.1, from coordinate 18,889 downwards.
AGCACTTCGGCCCTGCTCTTGCGCAGTTTGTGCTCCAGGTGGATGTCGCTGGTGGCGATGAAGGTATGGATGCGGCGCCGGGCGGCAGGGGCCACGGCCTCGGCGCAGGCCTTGATGTCGTTTTCCGTGGCCCGCGCCAGGCCGCAGATCACCGGACCCTCGGGGCTACCCACCGTGGCGGCGATGCGCTGCACGGCGTTGAAATCTCCGGGGCTGGCGAAGGGGAAGCCGGCCTCGATCACATCCACCCCGAGCCGGGCCAGCTGGTGGGCGATCGCCAACTTCTCCTCAAGATTGAGGCTGGCACCAGGGGATTGCTCCCCATCGCGCAGGGTGGTGTCGAAGATCAGAACCCGGCCGGGATCGCTGGCCATGACCGCTATAAGTCGAAGCGACTATGAGTTAATTGCAGTCTAGACCGACGGGCAGATCACCACCTCCCGGCGGATCGGTTGCGGGCGGATCAGCTCTGGGGAACCCAGCTCGGCCCGCGGCCCTTCGCCGCGGTTCTGCTCCGGCCGTTGGCTGGCTGTGGCCAGCAGGGCTTCTGATTTCTCGAGCCTGGAGCGGAGCTGGGAGAGGTCGACGAACTGATCGACAGCATTGCGCAGCTCCCGGGGCACCATGCCTTCGCTATTGATCAAGGTGATCTTCAGGCCCAAGGTGCGCAGCGTTTCGACCAGCCGCTCCAGGTCACGACTGCCGCTCAGCAGCCAGAGTTCATCGCTGCGCAGGGCCACGGTCATCAGATCCAGGCAGATCTCCACATCGAGATTGGCCCGGGCGAACTGGCGCTGCTCGCTGTCGTTGCCGAATTCACGCAACGGCTTGGTTCGCACCGTGAATCCCAGGCTGCTGAGCGCGTCGCGGAAGGGTCTCTGGTCACTGGGATCCTTCAGCCCCGTGTACCAAAAGGCACTGCCCAGCTCCACGCCCGGACCCTCCCGGGCCAACTCCAGCAGCCGGCGTGGGTCGAAGAACCAGCCGAGTTTCTGCTGGGCGTAAAACATGCCGTGTCCATCGACTGCCAGGCAACGCCGCATTGTTTCCCACCCCTTGGCCTAGACCCTAGAAGTGAGCCAGGAGCGCTGGGCCTGAGCCGCTGTAGCGAAATAACTCAGAATGTGACTGAATGCTGGCCCCAATTCGACTGAGCCTCTCAGCGGCTGGATCCCGATCTGGCCCGGCCTCTAGGATCAGCCGATTGAGCGAAAGGGATGGCCGCAGGCGAACTTGCCCTCGTCCTCCACGCCCACCTCCCTTACGTCCGCAGCAGCCAGCCGGGTTCCCTGGAGCAGGACTGGTTCTTTCAGGCCGTTCTGGAGTGCTACCTGCCCCTGCTCCGTTTGCTCGAGGCTGGTGCCGCCGGCAGCGGGCCGGGTCCGCAGCTCAGCCTCGGGCTCTCTCCCACCCTGCTTTCGCTGCTAAGCGATCGCGATCTGCAGCGGCAGTTTCCGGTCTGGATCCATCAACGCCAAACTCTGCTGGCCTCGGCCCATCCCAGCCAGCAGCTGGCGGCAGCGGCCCTGGCTGAGCAGTTGCAGCAGGCCCGCAGCGACTGGCCGACCGAAGCAGGCGAACTGCTCGATCGCTTCGGTCAGCTTCAGCAGGCCGGCGTTCTCGATCTGTTGACCTGCGCGGCGACGCACGGCTATCTGCCCCTGCTGCGCCAGACACCTGAGGCGGTTCAGGCCCAGCTGCTCACGGCGATTCGGGAGCATGAGCGCTTGCTCGGCGAGCGGCCCCTCGGCATCTGGCTGCCGGAGTGCGCGTACTACGAGGGCCTGGATCAACAGCTGGCCAGCTGCGGCCTGCGCTACGCCGTGCTCGACGGCCACGGCCTGTTGCATGGCTTGCCCCGCCCCCGTTACGGGATCTATGCCCCGATCTGTTCGCCAGCCGGGGTCGCCTTTTTTGGTCGTGATGGCAACACCACCCTGCCGGTCTGGTCAGCCAGCGAGGGCTATCCCGGCGATGGGGCCTACCGGGAATTCCATCGGGATCTGGGCTGGGATGTGCCCGAATCGGATCTCCAGCAGCTGGGGATCCCCTCCAGCCGTCCTGTGGCCCTCAAGCTGCACCGGGTGACCGGCCAGGGCTGCCCGCTGGACCTCAAGCAGCCCTATGAGCCGGGACTGGCGAAGATCCGGGCGGCAGAGCATGCCGCCGATTACGTCAGCGGGCGGCTCGCTGAGCTGCGGCGGCTGGAGGAGGTGATGGACCGTTCGCCGCTGCTGGTGGCCCCGTTCGACGCCGAGCTCTTCGGGCACTGGTGGTATGAGGGGCCCACCTTTCTGGCGGAAGTGTTCAGCCAGGGGGCAGCAGCGGGGCTCCGCTTCACCAGCTTGAAGGGGGTGTTGGCTGAGGCCAGGCCGTTGCAGATCTGCCGGCCCTCTCCCTCCAGCTGGGGACAGGGTGGCTACCACAACTACTGGCTCAACCCAAGCAATGCCTGGGTGGTGCCGGAATGGGAGCGGGCCTCGGCCGCCATGGTCAAAAGAGTGAACAGCGGCGCAACTATGGGCATGACCCGTGGCATGACCAGCGCCAAGCAGCAACGGATCCTGACCCAGGCCGGGCGGGAGCTGCTGCTGGCCCAGTCTTCCGACTGGAGCTTCATCCTCCGCGCCGGCACCACCACCGAGCTGGCCCGCGACCGGATCCTCTCCCACCTGGATCGTTTCTGGCGCCTGCTCGATGCGCTTGAAACCGGAAAAGAGCCGCCAAGCCGATGGCTGGCAGCACTCGAAAGTGAAGACAGAATTTTCCCGCTGCTCAAGAGCGCCGACTGGGCCACTGCTGCTCTGCCATCTGCCATCGTTGCCGGCTGATTGGTTCTGGTGATTGATTGTGGATAACTATTTTCTGGCCTATTCCCTGGTCAGATTATGCTCCAGTTGTTTGGTTCCTTTCCTGGCTAATCAGCCTTGTGATTAATGCCTGCACGGTGGATTTTTTGTTTGGCGTGTTTCAAACGGCCAAAAGTCGCCGAAGTTCTGGCGCCATTCAGTGGGATTCCGAGAGGGCCGCTACAATGAACAGGTGAGTGCCTTAAGTGGAATGAAAGCCATGTTTCAGAACGTGTTGGTCCCGACGGATGGCTCGGAACTCTCCACCCAGGCGATTCATTCGGCCGTTGACTTTGCCAAGGCCATTGGAGCGCGCCTTCAATTTATGCATGCTCGCTCCAGCCTTCCCCTCTCGCTCACCGGCATTGACCAGTGGGTCAATCCCTCCACGCTCGATGAGCTGATCAAAGCCACCCGCGAAGATTCCGAGCGAATCCTGGCCGAAGCGTTGGCGATCGCCGCAGCCGCCGGTGTGGAGGCCAAGGCGGAAGCCGTGGTGCATGAGGTGCCGTATCAGGCCATCATCGCGGCAGCCGATCAGCATCAGTGTGATCTGATTTATATGGCCTCCCATGGTCGCCGCGGTCTGAGCAACTTTCTGCTTGGCAGCCAGACCCAACGGGTGCTCACCCACGCAAGCCAACCGGTTCTGGTCTCCCGCTGAGTTCATCCAGCCAGGGCGCGTCCCAGCAGGGCCAACTCCCGGCCCTGCGGCTGGATCAGCCCCAATCGCACGGAGTTCGGGGCCAGGGCGAACAGTCGCAGCATCGCCCCAAGCAATTCAGGAACGGTGAGCGTATTTGCCAGAAATCCATACCATTCGGGTAGGGGTAGTGCAAAGAAGGCGGTGAAGAACTGATGCAGTTCCGCTTCCGAGAAGCGCATCAACTTCTCCAGGCCAAATTGATAGATGGCGTGCTTGCGAACCAGGCTGGCGGGCCAGACCGCGCTCCAGCCAGCCGCGGCCACCCCGTCAGCGTTGAGGTTGGGATCGTTGAGCGCCGCAGCGATGGCGGCAGCCACCCCAGGAGCGCGGCGAAGCAGGGCCCCCACCAGGTAACCGGAGGCCGGATGGACCATGCTGGCCGCACCGCCGAAACCCACCACCCGCTGGCTCAGGTCAGGCAGCGGAAGATTCATCGGGAACAGGCAATGTTCTTGGTCGCGGATCGCTTCGATCGCCACGCCCCTGAACGCCAGCCGCCGCCGGAGGCGCCGCTCCAGAACGTCCGGCGAAACAGCTGGCGCCAGGGCCAGGGATGTTTCCTCCACGAAATGCAGGCCATTGCCCAGATCCATGGCGTAGAGGAAGGTGGGCGGCTCGCTCTGCCTCTCCTCGGCCGTGAGGTGGTCGGCGCGAAAGTCCATCAGCACGAATTGATCGGGCTCCACCGGCGCCGGGCTGAACCGGCCAACGACGCCATAGGCCGCCTGGTAAGCGATGGGTCCCCGATCCGGCCGTTGGACGAACACCGGCTGATGGCCGCTGGCGTCGATCACCAGCCGTGCCCTGAGCTGTTCGCCTGCTGCTGTGCTCAGGCAGGACCCGTCCTGGTCATGGCTGATGGTGGTGGCGAAGCCGCGGTGCCAGCGCAGATGGCCCCGCTCGCAAGGCTCCAGCCAATGGGCCTGGAGCTTGGTGCGATCAAACAGGCCGTAGTCGTGCTGATGCACCACCGGAGCCGATCCGAAGTGGCTGATGCAGTTCGACCAGCGATGCTCCAGCAGATGGTCCAGCCCCTGGGCCTCGAGCTCCGGTGCCCAGACCCCGTAGGTGTTGCCCCAGGGCGCATGGGGGTCGCCAGCTGCCAGGCCATCGACGCGCAGGCCTTCGGCGCATAGGCCACTGGCGATGGCCAGGGCCGCTGGACCCGAGCCGATCACCAGGACATCAGTCGTCAAAGCGGGCCCTCAAAGCGCGCCGCTGTCATCGCCTTCGCCTTCGGGTTCATTTTCGGGGATCACAGCCGTTTGCCCGTCGACCTCCTCGCTGACGACCTCGCTGAGCTCCTCGCTCTCCAGGGCCGGTGGAATCAACACCAGTTCGCTGAGGTGATCGCCGGAGTCGAGCTTCTGCAGACGCACGCCCGTGGCGGCACGGGATTGCTGGGGGATCGCATCGGCTTGCATGCGCACGATCACGCCCCGCTCACTGATCAGCAGCAACTCCACCCCGGCGCCGAGCACTTTGAGACCCACCAGCTCATCGCCGCTGCGCCGGAACTTGATCGCCCGCAGTCCGAGTCCGGCGCGCCGTTGCAGGCGGAACTGGTTCACCGGCACCCGCTTGCCGAGGCCGCTGGCCGCAGCCACCAGCACCCAGGGGCCTTCGCTGGCCGCAACCTCTTCGCTGTCGCTTTCCTCTTCGCCGGCATCGACGCCACTGCCGGCGCTCTGACTGCTGGCGATCTGATCAGCCAGCTCGGCGGGCAGCACATCCATGCTGACCAGCTGGTCGCCGGGACGTAGGGCCATGGCCCGCACGCCCCGGGCCGTGCGGCCGAGAGGGCGCAGCTCGGCATCAATCAGCCGGAAGTGGATTGTCATGCCCTTGAGCGAGGCGATCAGCACGCTGTCGCCAGGAACGGCCAGCCGCACCCAGCGCAGGTTGTCGCCTTCTTCGAGGCTGATCGCGATCAGGCCGTTCGAGCGGATGTTGGCAAAGGCCGAGAGGCGGGTGCGCTTGATGAAGCCGCCACTGGTGAGCATCAGCAGCTGGATGTTGTCTTCAAAGGCGCTGACGGCCAGCAGGGAGGTGATCTGCTCCTCGCGGGGAATGGGCAGCAGCTGCACCACCGGGGTGCCCTTGGCGGTCCGGCTGCCCACCGGGATGCGGTAGGCGGGCACGGCATACACCACCCCCCGGTCGCTGAACAGCAGCAGGGTGTCGTGGTCGTTGCAGCTGATGAACAGCCGCACCGCCTCTTCCCCCTGGCTGCGGGTTCCTGATTTGCCGCGGGTTCCGCGGCTGGTGGCCTCGAACTCGCTGACCGGCATCCGCTTCAGGTAGCCGGTTTCGGTGAGCAGAACCACCGAGCGCTCGTTGGCGATCAGATCGATGTCTTCGAGGCCACCCTCGAGATCGAGGATCTCGGTGCGGCGGGGGGAGTCATAACGCTCGCGCAGCTTGTTCAGTTCCAATTCGATCAGGCCGAGCACCCGCTCACGCCGACCGAGGATGTCCTGGTAGTCGGCGATCTTGGCAACCAGATCCTCGTGTTCCAGGCGGATCTTGTCGGCTTCCAGGGCCGTCAGGCGGCGCAGCTGCATCTGCAGGATCGCGTCGGCCTGGATTTCACTGAGCCCATGGCGATCCTGCAGTTGCTGACGCGCCGTGGCCGCATCGGCGGCGGCGCGAATCAGGGCGATGATGGGGTCGAGTTGATCAAGCGCCCGTAACAGACCAAGCAGGATGTGGTCGCGTTCCTCGGCCTTGCGCAGCAAGTAGCGGGTGCGCCGCTCGATCGTTTCGACCCGGAAGGCGAGGAACACCTGGAGCTGGCGCCGCAGGGTGAGCAGCACCGGCTCGCTGTTGACTAGCGCCAGCATGTGGGCGCTGAAGTTGCTTTGCAGGGGGGTGAGCTTGAACAGGTTGTTGAGCACCACCTGGGGGTAGGCGTCACGCCGCAGTTCGATCACGATCCGCATGCCGTCGCGGTCGCTTTCGTCGCGGATGTCGGAGATGCCCTCGAGCCTCTTGTCGTTCACCATCTCGGCGATGCGCTCGATCAGCGACGCCTTGTTGGTCTGGTAGGGCAACTCCGTGATGATCACGGCGTCCCGGTCGGGGCGGCCAGGCACTTCGAGGGTCTCGATCGAAGCCACCCCCCGCATCGTGATCGAGCCACGGCCGGTGGTGTACGTGTCGCGGATGCCGCTGCGGCCCAGGATCTGGCCGCCGGTCGGGAAGTCGGGGCCGGGGATGATCGCCATCAAGGCGCGGTCGTCGATGTCCGGGTCGGCGATCAGGGCCAGCAGCCCGGTGATCAGCTCGGTGAGGTTGTGGGGGGGAATGTTGGTGGCCATCCCCACGGCGATGCCGGATGAGCCATTCAGCAGCAGGTGGGGCAGCCGTGCCGGCATCACGGTCGGCTCCTGCTGGGAACCGTCGAAGTTGTCGATGAAATCGACCGTTTCGGCTTCGATGTCTTCGAGCAGGCTGTCGGTGGTGAGGGCCTGAAGCCGCGATTCGGTGTACCGCATGGCCGCCGGTGGATCGTTGTCGACCGAGCCGAAGTTGCCGTGACCGTCGATCAGCGGCATCCGCATCGAGAAGTCCTGGGCCATACGCACCAGGGCGTCGTACACAGCCGTGTCGCCGTGGGGGTGGTATTTGCCGAGCACCTCACCGACAACCCGGGCGCATTTCCGGTAGGGCCGATCGCTGGTGAGGCCCAGCTCGTACATCGCATAAAGAATGCGTCGATGCACCGGTTTGAGGCCATCGCGGGCATCGGGCAGGGCCCTCCCCACGATCACGCTCATCGCATACTCCAGGTAGGAGCGCGACATCTCCATACGCAGGTCGGTCTGGATGATCCGTCCGTCGGATTCGCCGGGACCCGTTGGAACTGCCATCTCACACCACAAGTCCGCTGTCCAGGTTAATCGAGACCCGGCCGCCTGTTTGGCCCATTCCCCAGCGCTGAACCCCGACCCCTGGCCCTTGATGACCCTGGAGCCCCGCAGCGAATTCGAGCTTCAGCAGCGCCAGCGCGCCGGCGACCTGCAGGTCTGCAGCGGCCCGGCCTTCCGGGCCCGCGTGGCAGCGGATGGCTTGCCCGCCGCTTATGCCGCCACCGATGTGGTGGTTGCCGCCAACGCCGAATTCACCGACCAGGCCTCCCTGCTGCTCCAGCTTGGACCAACGGATCCGCCGATCCGGATCCGCCAGGCCCAGCTCGATGGGGTGAGCGCCCAGGGGGGCAGCGGCAGCTGCGGGATCAGCCTGCCGATCGGGGGTGGGCTGGTCGAACCGCTGCGCCAGGGGGGCGCCCAGGTGCTGGGCCGGCTGCTGACCGGCGGAGAGGTGGTTCTGGTGCTCACGGGTGAGGCCACGGCCCTGCACCCCTGCCGGGAGCTGAAAACGCGCCTGAAGCTGGAGCGGATCTGCGCCGGGCAGTTGCTGCTGAACCGGGCGATCAGCGAGAACGGCGTGGTGGCGTTCAGTAGTGCCGAAGGGATCATCCACAGCCCCTATGGCCCGCTGCTGGGTCCCTACGGCGGAGCCCTCTACAGCGGTGGTGGCAGCCGCAGCATCGGCCTGACGATGCCGCGGCTTGCCTTCTTGGGCCCCGGTTCCCCGGTGATGGTCGGCGGCGCGATCGGCTGGGTTGTCGGTGCCGGCAGCGGTCACCAGCCCCAGACCCGGCGCCTGCCCAGCGGCCATGCCCGCGCTCCCGGTGCCGTGGCCGCCGTCAGTGTCGAGTTGCGCGAGTTGCGGCCTGAATGGATCCGCCCCTGTTTCTTCGAGGGCCACGGCAGCGGCCTGTTGGTGGCGATCGCGGCGCCGATCCCGTTGATCAATGCAACCGTGGCCCGCCAGGCCTGCCTAGGCGATGGCCAACTGGAAGCTCCGGTGCTGGATTTCTCGATTCCTCGTCGTCTCAAGCCGAGCTTCGGCTACGTCGCCTACAGCCAGTTGCTGAGCGGTGTGATCCCTGTGGATGGACGGCAGTTGCCCTGCTTCCCGGCCCACAGCCCTCGCCTGGCGGCCGGCATGGCCGACTTGTTGATCGACCACCTGCGCAGTGGTCGCTTTCCCTTGCGCCTGCCGCTGGAACCCCTGGCGCAGCGCAGTGGCCTGATTCCCCTTGACCCCTGATCGCCAGTCGCTGAGCACGCTCCGCAGAGCGCCGTAAGCTCACCCGAGGGTTCTGAAGCGACCGATGGTTGAATCTTCCTCATTTCCTACCCCTGACGCCCCCGGCGAACAGCCTGCTGCGGCAGTCAGTGATGCGGCAGTCAGTGAGCCAGTAGCAGAGCCAACGCCACCGGCTGCTGAGGAACGGCCCGAGCCCGTGGTGGCCGTACCCAGTGCTGACCCTGTCGAGCTGCCGCCAGCTCCGGCCGAGCCCGCCCCCGTGCTGGCGGCCACCCTGGAGGCTCCGGCGATGGCGCCAGAACCAGGGGGTGAATGGGACCTGCTGGTGGCCAAGGTCAAGGAGTGGATCGGCAGCGGTGAGCCCCAGAAAACCTTCAAGCGCTACAGCGGCCCCCTGAAGGCCGCCGGGCTACTTCTCGGTGTGGTGGTGCTCCTGCGGCTCTATGGCGCCCTGCTCGGGGCGATCGAAGGGCTGCCGCTGGTGCCGGGTCTGCTTGAACTGGTCGGGGTGATCTGGCTGACGGGTTTTTCCTGGAACAACCTCGTGCGCAGGAGTGATCGCCAGCGTTGGCTCGATTCGCTGCAGCAGCGCTGGAGCTCCTTCCGCGGCAAGAGCTGAGCTCCTCCAGCCTGGGCCTCCCCCAACCGGTCCCCCCGCAGCCCGGTTGATAGCTTGGCCCGACTGTGACGACGACCAGCGGTGACCATTCTTCTCGGTCGGAACCGAACGGTTCGCCGTGCCTACGGCATCGACGAAATTGCCTTGGTGCCCGGTTCGCGCACGGTCGATCCCGCGGTCACCGACAGCCGTTGGAGCCTGGGCGGAATCGAACGGGACATTCCGATCATCGCCAGCGCCATGGATGGGGTGGTGGATGTGGCGATGGCAGTCGAGCTCTCCCGGCTCGGAGCCCTGGGTGTGCTCAACCTGGAGGGGGTCTACACCCGCTACGACGATCCCAATCCTGTGCTCGATCAGATCGCCTCAGTCGGCAAGGAGTCGTTCGTGCCGCTGATGCAGGAGATCTACCGCCAGCCGGTCCGCGAAGACCTGGTCCGCCTGCGCATCGCCGAGATCAAGGACCAGGGGGGGATCGCTGCTGTCAGTGCCACCCCCGCGGCGGCCCTGCGCTTTGGCAAGACGGTGGCCGAGGCCGGCGCGGCCCTGCTGTTCGTGCAGGCCACGGTGGTCTCCACCGAGCACATCGGTCCTGAAGGGCGCGAAAGCCTCGATCTCACCGCCCTCTGCCGCGACCTGGGCCTGCCGGTTGTGATCGGCAACTGCGTCACCTATGCGGTGGCCCTGGAGCTGATGCGCGCCGGAGCGGCGGGGGTGTTGGTGGGGATCGGCCCGGGGGCAGCCTGCACCTCCCGTGGCGTGCTCGGTGTGGGCATTCCCCAGGCCACCGCCGTTGCCGATTGCGCCGCCGCTCGCGACGACTTCGAGCAGGAAAGTGGGCGCCGGGTGCCGGTGATCGCCGATGGCGGCATCGTCACCGGCGGAGACATCTGCAAGTGCATCGCCTGTGGCGCCGATGCCGTAATGATCGGTTCACCGATCGCGCGGGCCAGCGAAGCCCCCGGCCGTGGCTTCCACTGGGGCATGGCCACGCCCAGCCCGGTGTTGCCCCGTGGCACTCGCATCAAGGTGGGCACCACCGGAAAGCTGGAAACCATCCTGCGTGGTCCGGCCAGCCTCGATGACGGCACCCAGAATCTGCTGGGCGCCCTGCGAACATCGATGGGAACGCTGGGCGCCCGCACCCTGCGGGAGATGCAGTCGGTGGAGGTGGTGGTGGCCCCATCCCTGCTCACCGAAGGCAAGGTGTATCAGAAGGCCCAGCAGCTCGGCATGGGTAAGTGAGCGGAGGCCGCTGAACAGGCGGGTCTAACTGTTGGACAAGGCGAGACAGGCCGAGACAGGCGTTAGTCTCAAGCTGTGGGGGCTTCGGCTCGCACACTCCTCACACCTCCCCGCCCGGCGCGTCCGGGCGTTTTGTCTTCCAACGTTCGTGACCGGTGCGGCAAGGAAGCGGGAACCCCGTTGCTAGATTGCCGGGACCTTGTTGTTCCGTTGGATGTCCAGCCCCACCGCCGTCACCGATGCTTCCTTCGAGCAAGATGTGCTCAAGAGTGATGTGCCCGTGCTGGTGGATTTTTGGGCGCCATGGTGTGGCCCATGCCGGATGGTCGCTCCGATCGTTGATGAGATCGCCAAGGAGTTTGAAGGCCAATTGAAGGTCTACAAGCTCAACACCGATGAGAATCCCAATATCGCCAGTCAATACGGCATTCGCAGCATTCCCACGCTGATGGTGTTCAAGGGCGGCCAGAAGGTGGACACCGTCGTCGGGGCCGTACCCAAGAACACCCTCTCCGGCACCATCGCCAAATACCTCTGAGCTCCCCCTCCTCCTGAGTCCTCCCGCCCACCTCCGCTGCCATCGCCTCGAACTCCGATCCAGCCACAGTGGAGGACCGCAGCGGGGCACTGACCACGGCCTTGGCTCGCCATCCCCAGCGCGGCACCCTCAAGGATCTGCAGGCGGTGATTCAAGCCGGCTTTGAAGTGATGACCAGCGCCGGCGGGGGTGTGATCGAAGCGGCATATCATGGTGCTGGTGGTGACAGAAGTTTCCGCCTGAATGTGCCCCTTCCCTTCGACCAGGACCTCAATCCGTTCATCAGCGAGCATCAGAGCCGCCTGTTCCAGTTCCGTTGTTTCTTCACCCGCAAGCTTCTCTTCCTGCGCGAGAGTGATGCCCTGGTGGTGCTGCCCGGAGGCTCTGGCACCCTCCATGAACTGTTCGAATTCCTCACGCTGATCCAGACCGGCCGAACCTCGCCGAAAGGCCCTTGACCTGGTTCGTTCGCTGGCGCTGCGGCACCCCGAACAGCCCCTCTGCCCTCTGGCTCCCTGAGCACGTTGCCCGCCATGCTTCGGATCGGATTGATCGACTACGGAATGGGCAATCTGCACTCCGTGGCGCGGGCGATCGAGCGCCTGGGGGCGGAGCTGGTGCCTGTGCTCTCCGAGGCGGCGGCCAGCGGCTGCGATGCCTTGATCCTGCCGGGGGTGGGAGCCTTCGATCCGGCCATGAACTGCCTCCAGAAGTCGGGGCTGGTGGAGCCGATCCAGCGCTGGAGCAGGAGTGGTCGCCCCCTGCTCGGAATCTGCCTGGGCCTGCAACTGTTGTTTGAGGGCAGTGAGGAAGGGAAAGCCGAAGGCCTGGGGCTGTTGAAAGGGCGGGTGCGGGCCTTGCCGGCCAGCCCCGGTCATCCGATCCCCCACATGGGCTGGGCGCCATTGATCCCCAGCCGCCCCACCCCCCTGCTGCCGGCTGAGAGCGGGCCGGCCTGGGTGTATTTTGTCCACTCCTATGCCGCCGCACCCGAAGAACCGGGCTGCGATGCGGCCACGGTTGTCTTTGGCGAAGGGGCGGTGACGGCAGCGGTCTGGCAGGACAATCTGGCGGCCTGCCAGTTCCACCCGGAGAAATCCGGCCCCCAGGGGCAGAGGATGTTGAGCCGCTGGCTGCGCTGGGTGGAGCAGCAGAACCCTTGACCCTCAGGCTCAGCGGCGGGCGAAAACTGCTCAGCCCGCCGGGGAGTACGGCCCGGCCCACGGCGGCGCGGGTAAGGCTGGCGGTGATGAACCTGGTGGCTGCAGACCTGGTCGGTGCCCGCTGGCTGGATCTCTGCTGTGGCAGTGGCGTGATCGGCTGTGAGGCGCTTCAGCGTGGAGCGGCGTCGGTGGTGGCGGTGGATCAGGACCGGAGGATGGCAGCCACCGCCTTAGCCAATCTCACGGCCGTGCACTCGGGCCTCAGAGGCGCCCCTGAGATCCGTGTGCTTTGCCGGACGTTGCCGGGCTGGCTGGCGATCGGTTCTCAGCAGAGAGAAGCCGAACTTGGCACAGCCCACTTCGACCTGATCTATCTGGATCCCCCCTATGCCTCGGGCCTGCAGCCGGAGATTTGTCGAGGCCTGGCCGCGGGCGGCTGGTTGGCGCCGCAGGGACGGCTACTGATGGAGTGCGCAAGCAAAGCAACGGCCATCGAGCTGCCCGGCTGGCGGATCGATGACCTGAGGCGCTATGGAAGCACCAGCCTGATGCTGCTCAGCCCAGAGCGCTGCCACGGCGGTATTGATTCCAGGCCGCCACGAACAGGCCCGCAATCGTGATCGGGACCAGACCAAGAACGATGCCGCAGAGCAGGGGTTCAATCATCGAAGGGATGGCTGAGCTTATTGATCACAATTGTTTCATGGCTGAGGCAGGCTGTTGAGAGGCGTAGAACATTTGTGACTGGCGAGCTCTCCGACCCCACGCGAACGCCTGCAACGCGGCAGGGACTGATTACTGCTTTGGTGCTGCTCGCCGCCAGTGCCTGCGTGATTCTCTCCCTGGTTGTGCTGCCGGCAGCCCGCAGCGATCCCTACACCCGTCAGACGCTGGAGCTCGTTGGTTCCACCGAGAATGGTGGCCGCCTGTTCAGGATGAACTGCGCCGGCTGCCACGGCATCGCTGGCCAGGGACTGGTGGGTCCGAACCTCAAGGGGGTCAGCCAACGCCGCAGCGACAGGCAGCTGGTAAGCCAGGTGGTCAGTGGCCGCACCCCGCCAATGCCCCGCTTCCAGCCCGATCCCCAGGCCATGGCCGATCTGATCGCCCATCTGCATGCCCTCGAGTGAGCTGAACGGTCCGGCAGACCAAACGGCTGACCAAGCAGTGGACCGACGACCTTTGCCCGCTCCTGTGCTGCCTTCACCCTTGGTGGCTGTACCAGTGGTCGTGGTGCTTGTTGAGCCGGCAGGCCCCCTCAATGTGGGCAGTGTGGCCCGGCTCTGTGCCAACTTCGGGATCGAGGAACTCAGGCTCGTGCAGCCCCGCTGTGATCCGCTTGCCGAGGAAGCGCGGCGGATGGCGGTGCATGCCCTGCCGCTGCTCGAGCGCGCAGCCCTGTATCCCGATCTGGCCGCGGCCATCGCCGATTGCCGCCGGGTGGTGGTCACCAGCGGCAGGCTGGAACCTGAGCCTCTGCCGGTGGGGCTTCCAGCCGATGTGCTGCCTTGGCTTCAGGCCGGCGTGGCCACCGGTGAACGGGCCGCCCTGGTGTTCGGCCGCGAGGATCACGGTCTCAGTAACGATGAACTGCTCCAGGCCGGCCGCATCCTGCGGATCCCCACCGATCCGGCCTATCCCTCCATGAACCTGTCCCATGCGGTGGCGGTCACCCTGCAGGCCCTGCGCCACGGCGGGCCCGGACAGCCACAACGGCTGCCGGAGCCAGCCAGCCGCGGCAGTCTCGAAGCCGCCCTGGTCGATGCCGAAGCGCTGCTCTTGGAGGTGGGTTTTCTGTTGCCCCACACCGCCCACGCCCGCATGGCGAAGCTGAGGGCGCTGCTGCAGCGGGCCCAGGTGGGCAGTGACGAGGTGGCCCTGTTGCGCGGGATGGTGAGCCAGTTGCGCTGGGCCAGCCGGGGCCAGACGCCCTAACGTCCTGCCAAGCCTTTCGAATTCTGACCCCACGTGCGTTCGGGCCGTTCTTCCCGCCCAGGTTCACCCGGCTGGTTCCAGCCCATTGCCCTGGTCCTTCGCTTGCTGGTGTTGGGAGTCGGGCTCGGTGTGCTGACGGGCACGGTGTTGCAGCAACTGGCCCCGCGGCTGGCCCAAGGGGCGATCGGCTCCACTGCCAAGACCGGCGCCGGCGCCGGCGGCACGGCGCCGGCGCCGCAGTCCGGCCTGCCTGGCGGTCGCTTTGAGCAGAAGCAGGAACTCGTCGCCCTCAGCCAGCGCTGGAAAGCCCTGGCTGCAGCCCAGAAGGATCTCAAGGCCGGTGCCTTCCTGCTGGTGCTCGATGATGGACGTTTTGCCCAGCTCGATTCAGAGCTGCCGCTACCGGCCGCCAGTTCGATCAAGACGCCGATCCTCCTGGCTGGCCTCGAAGACCTCGACGCCGGCAAGCTGCGCTGGAACGAACCGCTTCCGCTCACCAAAGAGGTGGTGGGCGGCGGCGCCGGTTGGATGGCCAGCCGGCCGATCGGCACCCGCTTCCCCTTCTACGAAGCGGCCACCGAAATGATCCGGGTCAGTGACAATTCCGCCACCAACTTGTTGATCAAGCGCTTGGGCGGCAAGCTCGCCCTCAACGCCCGCTTTCAGGCCCTGGGCCTGGGCGCCACGGTGGTCAACAACTGGTTGCCCGACCTGGAGGGAACCAACACCACCAGTCCCCATGACCTGGCCCGCTCAATCGCCCTGGTGGATACCGGCGAAAAGCTCAGTCCCCGCGGTCGTGACCACTTCCGCACGATCATGGGCACGTCCAGAACCAACACCCTGCTGCCCCTCGGCCTGCTTGAGGGCCTGGGGCCGGCCTCGAGCGATCCCGACAGCGAGCTGCTGGCGCGTGGTGTCACCGTGCTCAACAAGACCGGTGACATCGGCATCGCCTACTCCGATGCTGGTTTGATCGAATTGCCGAATGGCCAGCGCGCCGTCGCCGCGTTCATGGTCAAAGGCCCGTTCAATGACCCCCGATCCGCCGACCTGATACGAGCCATGGCCGCCGCAGCCAGCCAGACCCTGGTGGGTCGCAGCAGCCCCTCGCCCCAACCCCGTTGATTTTCCCGGCTCTGCCTTCCGCCATGCGCCCTGCCTTGCTGCCCGTTCTCTCCGCCTTGCTGCCGGCCGTTTGGCCGGCGTTGCTCACCCAGCCCGTGCTGGCCCAGCAGGCGCCTCCTGCCCCATTGCTGCGTCGACAGCAGGTGCGGCCCCTGCCGGGCGGCCTCGACAGGCTCCTGGTTGTCAACGACAACAATCCCGAGCTGATCGTGGAGTCGGGGATCCTGCTCTCCACCTTCGATGGCAGCGCCGGGCTGGCTGGCCAGCCGTTCGCCGTGCCCTCCGCCCACCTGAACACCCCGATTGAGGGGCATTTCGAGCTGTTCAGCCACCACGTCTACGCCGGCAAGCCGGAAACGCTCGACTCCACCCTCTGGCTGGGGGTGGTGGCGGCCCCCAGCGGCGCCAAGCCGGTGCGCCTGCGCCTGATCAGTGGTTCGACAGCCCTGTCCCAGTCATTCGACCCCGCCCAGCCGGCGGCGCCGTTCCTGCCCCTGCCCGCCGTTCTGCCCCATGACGGCACCTCGGCTTTCTCGGGGCCGGGAAGCCGGGTGGCCGCCGAGCTGCTCCAGAACAGGCGCAGCCCCCTGCTGGCCTCTGAGTGGCAGCTGCCGGCTGGCCAGCTCACCACCTTGGTGGCGCTGCCGATTCCGGTGAAAGGCCTCGATCCCTTGTTGAACGGCCGCAACCTCCAGCTGCGGCTCGAAAGTGAAGGGCCGCTGCAGATCGCCACCCTGGCGGCCCTCGGTGGTGATCAGCCCCCCACGGCCGCCACCTGGGCGAGCCTTTTGAACGGCGGCCTCAGTGCCAAGGAGCACACCCCCACCCCGCGGGGACAACCCGGCGGCATCATCTATTCCCGCGTCAGTGGGGTGCAGCAGGGCAGCCGCTGGCGGGGAACCCTCAGCGATCCCTGCACCTCTGAGCCCTGCCGGCCCCAGCTCTCGGTGCAGAGTGCGCCGGTATCCTGGCCGATCAGTTCGCTCGAGCGCGGCAGCCTCGGCACCGGCCAGGTGCAGACGGCGGAACTCAAGGCGTTCTATCCCGGTACGGCCTGGGCCGCCCATGGCAACTACGGCGTTGAGTACGACCTCCAGATCCCCCTGGTCAACGACACCGACCACCCCGTGGCCCTCGATCTGGCGATCGAATCGCCGCGCAAGAGCGATAAGCCACAAGGGGGGCTGAGTTTCAACGTGGAGACGGCCCGGGCGGTGATGTTCCGCGGCACGGTGGAGGTGAGCGGCCTTGATGGTGCGGGCGGTCGCCCGGCCGGCCGGCGCTGGTTCCACCTGGTGCAGCGCCAAGGCCAGCAGGGCCCGGCCCTGGGCCGGATCAGCCTGGATCCCGGTCAGCGGCGACAGGTGCGGGTCCGGCTGATCTATCCGGCTGATGCCACCCCACCCCAGGTGCTCACCCTGCTGCCGGTAACGCCAGCTGTGAAACAATCCGGATCCGTGCCGGCCCCTCGCCCGTGAGTCTGAAGCGCCAACGCAGGGTGTTCCCCTTCACCGCCATCGTCGGCCAGGAGGAGATGAAGCTCGCCCTGCTGCTCAATGTGATCGATCCACGCATCGGCGGGGTGATGATCATGGGCGACCGGGGCACGGGCAAATCGACCACGATCCGGGCCCTGGCTGACCTGCTGCCGGAGATCGACGTCGTCGCCGGCGACCCCTACAACAGTTCACCGACCGATCCCGATCTCCAGAGCGCCGAGGTGCGCCAGCGGGCGGAGAGCGGCGAGACGCTGCCGATCGAGCCCCGCCAGGTGCCGATGGTGGATCTGCCATTGGGGGCCACGGAAGATCGCCTCTGCGGCACGATCGACATCGAGAAAGCCCTGAGCGAGGGCGTGCGGGCGTTTGAGCCGGGGCTGCTGGCCAAGGCCAACCGTGGCCTCTTGTACGTCGATGAGGTGAATCTTCTCGACGACCATCTCGTCGATGTGCTGCTGGACTCGGCCGCCTCGGGTTGGAACACGGTGGAGCGGGAGGGGATTTCGGTGCGTCACCCCGCCCGCTTCGTGCTGATCGGCTCCGGCAATCCCGAGGAGGGCGAACTCCGTCCCCAGCTGCTCGACCGTTTCGGCATGAGCGTGGAAGTGCGCACCGTGCGCGACGCCGAGCTGCGGGTGCAGGTGGTGGATCAGCGCACCAGCTTCGACGCCGATCCCGAAGGCTTCAACAGCACCCATCTGGCCAGCCAGGATGCCCTGCAGGAGCGGGCGGTGCAGGCCCAGCACTTGCTTCCTTCGGTACAGATCGATGACGATCTGCGCCTTCGCATCTCCTCGGTCTGCGGCGAACTGGATGTGGATGGCCTGCGCGGCGACATCGTGATCAACCGGGCGTCGCGGGCCCTGGCCGCCTTTGAAGGCCGCAGCGAGGTGAGTGACGACGACGTCGCCCGGGTGGTGGCCTGCTGCCTGCGCCACCGCCTGCGCAAGGACCCGCTGGAGCAGATCGATTCCGGTGACCGGGTGATCAAGATGTTCTGCAAGGTGTTTGAGCGCGGAGAACCAAGCGATCGCAGCGCCTTCCAGCTGGCCCTGGCCGGCTGAGATGGGATGCGGATCCTCGGCATCGATCCTGGTCTGGCCCGGGTGGGCTACGGCCTGATCGACACCGGTCCGCCTCAGAGCCTGATCGACTGCGGCATGATCCAGACCGCCGCCGGCCAGCCCGAGGGCGATCGGCTCGTCGAGATCGCCCGTGACCTGCGCTGGATTGTGAGGCGCTGGCGTCCGGAGCTGGCCTCGGTGGAGAAGTTCTTCTTCTATCGCTCCAGCACCACGATCTCTGTCGTGCAGGCCCGGGGCGTGGTGATGATGACCCTGGCCCGGCTGCGGGTGCCGGTGGTGGAGTTTCCGCCGATGCAGATCAAGTTGGCCCTAGCCGGCCATGGCCACGCCGATAAGGGCGACGTGCTGGCGGCGGTGATGCGGGAGCTCAATCTTGAGGAGCCACCGCGTCCCGATGACGCCGCCGATGCCCTGGCCGTGGCCCTCACCGGCTGGTTCCAGCGCTGACCATGGACGAGGCCACCGACCAGGCCATGGATTCCGCTAGCGCCAAGGCCCTGTGGCGCCAGCGGCTGCGCCCCCTGCGGCTGGATCGGTCCAGCTATTGCCAAGCCGCGATCCTTGCCCTGGCCCGGCGCGAGTTACGGGGGCTCCTGCCCCCAGGCAAAAGGCTGGGCCTCTATTGGCCCCTGGCCGGGGAAATCGACCTGCGCGGCCTGGTGGAGCTGGCGGGCGAGGGGCCTGACACCGCCCTGGCCCATCGGCTGGCCTTGCCGGCGGTAGCTGGCGTTCCCGGCGAGGGGCAGTTGGAGTATCGGGTCTGGCAGCCGGGCGAGCCGCTCGAGCCCGACCTCTGCCGCATCCCGGCGCCCGGCGGGCCCGCCCTGGCCCCAGGGGCGCTGGGGCTGGTGTTAGTCCCTGCCCTCGGCTTCGATCGCCAGGGCATCCGGCTCGGCTCCGGTGGGGGGTGGTACGACCGCCTGCGCGCCGATCCGCTGTGGCGGGCCGTGCCTGCCCTGGCGGTGCTGCCGTCGGCCTGCCTGGTGGAGCAGCTGCCCCGGGAC
>JABMPN010000101.1 GCA_013203655.1 Cyanobacteria bacterium bin.51 | reverse complement strand
GCTCCGGGTTGAGGAAGCGCTCGAACAGCAGGCCGTGCTCCACCGGATCGAGGGCGGTGATCCCCAGGGCGTAGGCCACCAGCGAGCCGGCCGCCGAGCCGCGCCCCGGTCCCACCGGGATGCCCTGCTCGCGGGCGTAGCGGATGTAATCCCAGACCACCAGGAAGTAGGTGGGGAAGCCCATCTGCTCCATCACCTGCAGCTCAAAGGCCAGCCGCTCGCCATACAGCGGCTCGAACGGATCTGTTTCCTGCAAGCCCTGCCGCTGGCGCAGGCCCTGCTCGCTCACCTCGCGCAGATAGCTCACCGCCGTGTGCCCAGCCGGGATCGGGAAGCGGGGCATCTGCTGACGCCCGAGGATGTCGTAGGCCTCCACTTTTTCGGCCACCACAACGGTGTTGGCGATCGCCCGGGCCACCACCTCAGGCTCGAGATGGTCGGCGAACAGCCGCCCCATCTCCTCCTCGCTCTTGATGTATTCGGTGCCCGTGTAGCGCAGCCGCTTCTCATCGCTCACCAGCTTGCCGGTGAGCACGCAGAGCAGGGCGTCGTGGGCCTCCACGTCGTGGCGGGTGAGGTAGTGGGCGTCATTGGTGGCGATCAGCTCAATGCCCAGCTCGGCGGCGATGCGCACGATTTCGCCGTTGACGATCCGGTCTTCCGGGGAGCCGTGGTCCTGGATTTCCAGGTAGAAGTCGGCGCCGAAGAGCTCCTGATAAAAGCGGGCCACATCCCGGGCCACATCGGGGCGACCCTTGAGGATCGCCTGGGGAATCTCACCGCCCAGGCAGGCGGTGGCGACGATCAACCCTTCGCTGTACTGGCGCAGGAGCTGCTTGTCGATGCAGGCACGCGAGAAGATCCCCCGTCCGCGCATGCCGCGCAGGTGGCTGAGGCTGGTGAGCTTGACGAGGTTGCGGTAGCCGGTGGCGTTCTTGGCCAGCACCACCAGGTGGTAGCGGCGTTCCTTCTTCGGCTGCGGATCCTCGATCGAGCCGTTGATCACGTACATCTCGTTGCCGATGATCGGCTTGATGCCCGCCTTGGTGCAGAGCTTCAGCAGCTCGATCGCCCCATACATCACACCGTGATCGGTGAGCGCCAGCGCCGGCATGCCCAGCTCCACGGCCCGCTCCACCATCTGTGGCAACTGGCTGGCCCCATCCAGCAGGCTGTAGTCGCTGTGGTTGTGGAGGGGGACGAAGGCCAAGGGCGTCGCGTGGCATCGCCACCACAGGATGGGGTCAGCCTACCGGCGAACCACCAGATCTGGTGCTTTCCGCGGCGCGACCGGCCCTGCCCTTCAGGCCACCAGCGCCGCCTCGGGCCGGCGCTCCATCACCCGGGCGGCCTGCTCATAGTGGTGGGCCACCTGCAGCAGGCGAGGCTCCTGGAGAACGCCGGTGATCAGCTGCAGGCCGATCGGCAGGCCAGCTGAATCGAAACCGCAGGGCAGGCTGATCGCCGGCAGGCCGGCCATGTTCGCCGGGATCGTCAGCAGGTCGGCGAGATACATGGCCAGGGGGTCATCGGCGTGGGCGCCGAAGCGAAAGGCCGTGGTGGGCGCCGTCGGGCTGAGCAGCACGTCGACGCCCTCGAAGGCGGCGTCGAAATCGCGGCGGATCAAGGTGCGCACCTGTTGCGCTTTCTTGTAGTAGGCGTCCATGTAGCCGGCCGAGAGGGCATAGGTGCCGATCAGGATGCGACGTTGCACCTCCTCGCCGAACCCCTCGGTGCGGCTGCGGGCGGTCATCTCAGCCAGGCTGCCGGCCTGCTCGGAGCGGTAGCCATACTTCACGCCGTCGTAGCGGGCCAGGTTGGCTGAAGCCTCCGACGGGGCGATCACGTAGTACGTGGCGATGCCGTCGTTGAAGCGCGGGCAGCTCACATCCACCAGCTCACAGCCCAGGGCCTGCAACTGGTCGGCGGCGGCCATCACGGCGGCGGCAACGTCTGGAGCCAGGCCGTCCTGCTCGAAGCATTCCTTGATCAGGCCCACCCGCAATCCAGCCACCGGTTGCTGCAGGGCGGCGGTGTAATCGGGAACAGGCACATCCAGGCAGGTGCCATCACGGGGATCGGCGCCGGCGATCACCTGGAGCAGGGCCGCCGCATCGGCAACGCTGCTGGCGAACGGGCCCACCTGATCAAGCGAACTGGCGAAGGCCACCAGCCCCCAGCGGCTCACCCGGCCGTAGGTGGGTTTGAGCCCGACCACGCCGCAGAAGGAGGCCGGCTGGCGGATCGAGCCGCCGGTGTCGGAACCCAGGGCCGCCATCGCCTCACCGGCGGCCACCGCCGCGGCGCTGCCGCCGGAGCTGCCGCCTGGCACCCGCTCGGGGTCCCAGGGATTGCGGCTGGGGCCGAAGGCGGAGGTCTCCGTCGAGCTGCCCATGGCGAACTCATCAAGGTTGGTCTTGCCCAGCAGCACCGCGCCGGCCTGCCAGAGCCGTTCGGTGACGGTGGATTCGTAGGGCGGCACGAAGTGCTCCAGCATGCGGCTGGAGCAGGTGGTGCGAATCCCCTTGGTGCAGAGGTTGTCCTTGATCGCCAGGGGCACCCCGGCCAGGGGAGGCAAGGGCTCACCGGCGGCCAGGCCGGCATCGATGCGGTCGGCATCAGCCCGGGCCCGCTCGGCGGTGACCTCAAGAAAGGCGTGGACGGTGGGGTCTAGGGCTGTGATCCTGGCGAGATGGTGATCGGTGAGCTCGCGGGCGGACAGCTCCTTGCTCTGCAGTTGCTGCCGCCATTCAGCGATCCCCATGGCGTCCGAGTCGGCGATGGGCCGACGCTATCAGCCGGGGTTGAGCTCTTCGGTGAGGGGCTCGCCCCGGCGCACTCGCACCAGGGCATGGCTCAGTGAGCCAGGCGCTTCCGAACGCAGATCTGCCAGGAAGGCCGGCAGTTTGGCTTCCAGTTGCCGGCGGCGCAGAAAGGGCCCAAACCAATAGATGACATCCGGGCCTTTGGTTTCGACCTTCGCCCACCAGGCCAGGCCCAGGCCGTTGGCAAGTCCGCGCAGCGCCTGAAGCAAGGGATTCATCTTGGCCCTTCGTGTCGAACTATTCTGCCTGTCGCCCCAGGGGCCTGATGGCGTTCTACTGACCTCACAGCTGGATATCCCCCTGAAACACGGACGGCACCCCTCCTGCTGCCTGCATGTCCTCGCCCAGGATTGTCTCTTCGCTCGAGCTTGTCTCTTCGCTTGAGCTTGTCTCCGCGCTCGCCACCTCCTGGGGGGCGAAATGGCCATTGGAGACTGTGTCGTTGTCGTGCCGATCCGGCTCGGCAACGATCCGGGAACCAGCGGAGCTGGTCCCGGTGCTGCTCTCGGCGGGATCTGGGGCGGCACCTACTGAAGCTTGTGGTTCGGTTTCAGCTTCGGCTTCTTCGGTTTCAGCTTCAGCTTCAGCTTCGGCTTCGGCTTCGCTGAAGACAACGGGCTCCGCTTCGGCCTCAGACCCGACAAACCCATCTGTCCCAACAGCAGCGAGAGCCACGGCGCTCTCCTCCAGGGGTTCGACGTCCGTGCTGGAAGCGTCAGCAGCCGGGGTTTCGGCGCCGGAAGGGGCGGCCTTGCTCGGCAGCTGGGGCCTGACGAGGCGCGGAGCTGGAGCCGTGCCGGTGATCGACTTCATCCAGCCGCGACGGGCCACTTCATAGAGCAGCAGGGCGGTGGCCACCGAGGCGTTCAGGCTGGGGGTGGCGCCGCGTAGCGGAATGCGAATCAGTTGGTCGCAATGCTTGCGGGTGAGCATCGAGAGGCCCTGGGATTCAGAGCCTGTCACCACCACCAGGGGGCCGTCGAGGTCGGCCTCGATCAAGCTGACCGTGCCCTCTTCAGCCAGGCCGACAACCCGGTAACCCTCGTCCTTGAGCTGCTCAAGCGAGCGGTTGAGGTTGATCACCTTGGCCACCGGCAGATGCTCCAGGGCACCGGCAGCCACCTTGGCCACCGAGCCGGTCAGGCCGGCATTGCGCCGCTGGGGCAGCACCAGTCCGTGGGCACCGAGCGCCTCGGCACTGCGCACGATCGCCCCGAGGTTGTGGGGGTCGGTTAGGCCATCCACCGCCATCAGCAGGGGCGGCTCACCGAGCCCCCGGCAGCCCTCGATCAAGCTACCGAGATCAAGGGTTTCGGCAGCGGCGGCCTGCAGGACGATGCCCTGGTGCACAGCGCCACCGGTGATCTGGCCCAGCCGTGCCCAGGTCACCTCTTCAACCAACACCCCGCCGGCCTTGGCCTCCCGCAACAGCTGCAGGAAGCGCGGCGCGAAGCGCAGCTCAGGTGTGCACCAGATGCGGTGAATCGGCCGCTCGGCCTCCAGGGCGGCCAGGGCTGGATGGCGGCCCCAGACCATGTCCTCGGCCGGTTCAACACCGAAGCGATCCGATTCACCGCTTGGCTCAAGAACATCGTTCCCGTCCCGGCTCGCTCCAGGAGGCCTGGAGGGGCGCCCGGCACCGCGGGAGGGGCGATCAAAAGAAGATGGCCTGTCAGCAAAGGAGGGCTTACCGCCGAAAGAGGGCTTGCGCCCGAAGCTTGGCTTGTCCCTGCTGCGGTCTGCAAAGGACGGCCTGGCGCCACCTCCAGACGCTGGCCGGGAGCCAAACGTGGGCTTGCCCCCGAACGAGGGCCTGTCAGCAAAGGACGGTTTGCCGTAAGCAGGTTTGCCGTAGGCGGGTTTGCCAAAAGCAGGCTTGCCGTAGGCCGGCTTCGCACCGCTTGGTCTGTCGCCGGAATCGGCGCGGCGGGCACCCGGCCTCGCCGGGATCACCCGGGCGGGGCGGCCCTCGCCGCCAGCGCGCCTGTCGTTGTCACGCCCTTCACGGTTTCCAGCCGGTCCCCCTGAAGACGACGATCCGCCGGTTGGCGATCCCCGCCAATCCCGCTTGGATCCACTGAACCGCGACGGTTTACCGCCGCGAGGAGCGGGCCCGGAGCGATCACCGTCCTCTCCTCCCCCTGGCCTGCGGCGCTCAATACGTGGGGTCATGGCAAATCGGGCAAGGGGTCGGGGCCGGGCTGTTCAAGTTGATCCAGCAGCTGTGCAAGCCGTCCGGGGTTCCGCAGAAAGAGCCAGCCCACCATTGTCTCAAATCCCGTGGCCCGCCCATAGACGGCCGGATCGCCGCGCCGTGGTCCACGCCCGGCCCGGTTGCGTCCCCGTCGCACCCAGTCGCGTTCGGCGGCGCTCAGCAGTGGCTCCAACCGCTCAAGGGCCCCGGCCTGGGCTTCGGCGCGGACCTCTTCGACAACGGAACGATGCAGGGAGTCGCTGCGACCGGGCTGCCGGCAGTGGCGCAGCCGCTGATGCAGTTCCCAGACCGCATCCCCCAGCCAGGCCAGCTGCAGCGGACCAAGTTCGCTGCCAAATGGCTTCTGGGCCTTGATCTGTCGCAGCCACTCGCCTGATTCGAGTTGCTCCTGACCAGGATCAGACAGCAGGCCCGTGGGGATATCAGGCGGCGGTGAGGACACCAAGGGCCGTGGCGAGGTCGGGCTGCAGATGAAGAAACTCCTCGAGCCTCACCAACTTGATGGTCTGAACGACGCGGGCATTGCCGACGACCAGAAAGCGGGTGCTGTCGTCGC
Source organism: Cyanobacteria bacterium bin.51 (assembly GCA_013203655.1). Lineage (GTDB taxonomy): Bacteria > Cyanobacteriota > Cyanobacteriia > PCC-6307 > Cyanobiaceae > Regnicoccus. The sequence goes on along the minus strand of JABMPN010000101.1, from coordinate 7,024 downwards.
TGCAGAGCTTGGCGAGCTGGACGAGCACCCCCAGGCCGGAGGAATCGATGTAATCGATATGGGTCAGATCCAGGAGGAGAGGCAGGGTCTCCTTGCCCTTGTGAAGAAGGACGTAGTCCTTGAATTGTTTGTCGGAGTAGGCATCCAGTTGGCCGGTGAAGCTGAACAGCAGGCAACCGGGCCGCTTCTCGATCCCACCCCGCAAAGACACGGTCAATCGCTGCAATTCAGGAATGTCCCTAAGCCCCAAGGCGTGACGGCGATGGAAGTGTAGGGAGTGAATGGGAGAAGGACTCAAGCCAAGACAAAATCAGCAAATTTCCGCCTTTCCAGCCGGCAGGGGATCCGGCCGTGAGGGCCGATTCAGGCGCGACGGCGCTCCGCCATCAAGGCCACGAAACGGCCGAAGTGGTGGTCGGCATCGTGGGGTCCCGGGCTGGCTTCCGGGTGGTACTGAATCCCGAAAACCGGTTGGTGACGGTGGCGCAGGGCCGCCACGGTGTCGTCGTTGAGGTTGCGGTGGGTGATCTCCACCTGATCGCCTGGCAAGGAGGCTGTCTCAAGGGCGAACCCGTGGTTCTGGCTGGTGATCTCCACCAGCCCCCTTCCGCCACACGGATGGTTGAGACCCCGGTGGCCAAAGGCCAACTTGTAGGTGGTGCCACCGAGGGCCAGGCCAAGGATCTGATGGCCGAGGCAGATCCCGAACGTCGGCAGATCGGCCTGCGCCAGCAAGCCCTCCGCCAGCCGGATGCCGGCCGTCACAGCGGCTGGATCACCAGGACCATTGGAGAGAAACACCCCTTCAGGGGCCAGGGCCAGCACCTGCTCGATGCCGCTGTCAGCCGGCAGCACGCTGACCTGACAACCATGGGCGGCCAGGCGCTCAAGGATGCTCCGTTTGATGCCGAAATCGATCGCCACGACCCGGTAGGGATCACTGGGACGGGCCTGCTGACGTTGATCAAATCCGGCCTGGCAGAGCTTGTCCCACTGGTAGGGAGCCTTGGTGCTCACCTGCGCGGCCAGGTTGAGGCCCTCCATCGAAGGGCTCTGGCGCACGTGCTCCAGGAGGCTGTGGGGATCGCTGCCATCGCTGCTGATCGCCCCATTGATGGCGCCGCCGTCACGCAAGCGCCGCACCAAGGCGCGGGTGTCCACCCCGGCGATGCCCACCACCCCATGGCGCTCGAGCCAGCTGGCCAAGGAGCCACTGGAGCGCCAGCTGCTTGGGGCCGGAGCCAGCTGGCGGGCGATCACGCCGCGCACTTGAGGGAAATCGGCTTCTTGATCCTCGGCGTTGATGCCGGTGTTGCCCAATTCCGGGTAAGTGAAGGTGACCAGCTGACCGACGTAGCTGGGATCGGTGATCACCTCCTGGTAACCGGTCATGCCGGTGTTGAACACCACTTCGCCGATGGCGGTTCCAACCGCCCCGAAGGCAAGGCCGCGCAGCAAGGTGCCATCCGCCAGCACCAGCAGGGCCTCACCGGGGGCAGGGGGAGGGGCGGCAGTCAACGGCGCTGGAACTTGCTTAGGGCAATTATCCCGCACCAGCCGCACCAGCCGGATCCAGGGCGTTGCGCAGCGCCAGCAGCCGCTGCCAGCTCTGGCCGGTGGCCAGCACGGCTGTGGCCTGCTCCAGCCCCTCTTCAATCGAGGCGGCCTCGGCGGCGGCCCAGAGCACCAGAGCGGCATTCAACGCCACCACCTGCCGTTGGGCCAGGCTGCCGCCCCCCTGCAGCACGTCCGCAAGGATCTGCTGACTCGTGGCCAGGTCGCCTCCGGCGAGCGCCTCCAACGGAGCAGGCTGCAGACCCATCGCCGCAGGGTCGATCTCCAGGGCCTGCACCGCTCCGTGCTCCACCAGACGCAACTGGCTTGGTCCCGAGAGGGAAGCCTCATCGAGGCCGCCAGCGCCATGGACCACCACGGCCCGCTCGACGCCGAGGCGGAGCAGGGCGTCGGCCATCGGTTCGAGCAGGTCCAGCCGGGCCACACCGATCACCTGGGCCTCGGGCACAAGCGGATTGACCAGTGGACCCAGCAGGTTGAACACCGTGCGCACGCCCAGGCGCCGGCGCAGCGGAGCCAGGCCGACCAGGGCCGGATGCCAGCCAGGCGCGAACAGGAAGGTGACCCCACTGTGGGGCAGTGCCCCGATCACCGCACTGGGCGGAGCTTTGAGGTTGAGGCCGAGGGACTCGAGCACGTCGGCGGAGCCCACCTTGCCGCTGGCACTGCGATTTCCGTGCTTGGCGACGCTGGCACCGCAGGCAGCGGCCACGAAGGCCACGGCGGTGGAGATGTTGAAGCTGCCCGCCCCATCACCGCCGGTGCCACAGGTGTCAACCAGGCGCAGCGCGGGCCGCTCACAGGGCAGATCCACGGCCTGGCGCAGCACCTGGGCCATTGCCGCCAATTCGACACCGCTCACCCCCTTGGTCCGCAGGGCGGCCAGCAGGGCACCGGTGAGTTCGGGTTCAATCTGACCGTCGATCCAGCCGCGCATCAGCTCGGTGGCCTCGCCCGCCCCCATCGATTCACCCTCCAAAAGCGTCTCAAGCAGGGCAGGCCAGGCGGTGGATGGGGCCATCGGTCGGGGGTGGGAATCCAGAAGGATCCTTGAATGAGATCTTCAGACAGTAGGCAGCCGCAGAGGCCACAAGGCTCAGAAAAAAGCCCGGGTGCAAAGCACGCCGGGCCGGGTGATGGGGACCCTTTGATTATCCCCCAGAACGCTGAAATCCGAGCGATTGATGCACTTCAGGGGGTGTCCTGGGCCGCCGTATCAAAACCGCTGCCCACCGCCTCGCCGCCCACCGCCATGCCTGGGCGGTAACCCGAAGACCAAAGAGCCCGGGTGCGCTGGTGCAGCTGGTCGCGGCTGAGGCCCCAGTGGCGAAGGGTCTTGGCCAGGTCCAGCTGGAGGTCTTCGGCGCCGGGAAAGCCGTCGTAGCGAATCAGTAACCGGGCCAGATCCACCAGCTGGCCCTCTTCGGGTTGCTCCACCGCGAGGAGCCCATCAATCACGTCCCGGTCGGTGGCATGGAGGGGGTGCACCTGGGCTGCGCCCTGGCTGGAATTCGTCATCGGCGGCCCCGCCCCTTTCGACTGCTGATCAACTCTGGCATCGATGGCCGGCCGCGCGGCGCCAAGAGGATTCGTAGGTTGGAGGGCCCTGCCTGGCTCCATGGCCGCCATCCGACCCGGCCTGCTCTGGAAATACCTCCGCCCACACCGCCGCGTGCTTGCCAAAGGCGCCGTGGCGCTGCTGGTGGTCAACCTCCTGAGCGTGATGATCCCCCTGATGGTCCGCGGTGTGATCGACGACCTGCAGGACGGGTTCGCCATCTCGGCCGTGTTGCGCCAGGCCGGCTGGATCGTGCTGCTGGCCAGCTTGATGGGGGTGGCCCGGCTGGTCTCGCGCATGCTGGTGTTCGGCGTCGGACGCCAGGTGGAAGCGAGCCTGCGTCAACAGGTGTTCGAGCACATGCTGCGCCAGGAACCCGGCTGGGTGCAGACCGCCGGCAGTGGCGACATCATCAGCCGCTCCACCAGCGATGTGGAGAACGTACGGCGTTTGCTGGGTTTTGCCATCCTCAGCCTCACCAACACCGGCCTGGCCTATGCGCTCACCCTGCCGGCGATGCTGGCGATCGACCCGCTTCTGACCCTGGCGGCCGTGGGTCTTTACCCCGGCATGCTGATGGTGGTGCGCCTGTTCGGCGGCCGGATGATGCGGCAGCAAAGGCGGCAGCAGGAATCGCTGGCCCATCTCTCCGATCTGATTCAGGAGGATCTCTCTGGAATCAGTGCCATCAAAATCTACGGCCAGGAGGATAACGAGCAGGAAGCATTCGCCGAACGCAATCGCGATTACCGCGATTCGGCCCTCTCCCTTGCCCGAACCCGCAGCACCCTGTTTCCGCTGCTGGAAGGAATTTCCTCGATCAGCCTGCTGCTGCTGCTCGCCTTTGGCAGCGGCCAGCTCGAGAGCGGCCGGCTGAGCATCGGCAACCTGGTGGCCCTGATCCTGTTCGTGGAGCGGTTGGTCTTCCCCACCGCCCTGCTGGGCTTCACTTTGAACACCTTCCAGACCGGGCAGGTGAGCCTGGATCGGGTGGAGGAACTGCTCTCCAGAACGCCCCGGGTGGTCTCCCCGGATCAGCCGTTGCCGGCTGCGGTGGCAGGGCGCGGTGGCATCGAAGCCCGTGGCCTCACCGTTCGCTATGACGGCGCCCAGCGCGAGGCCCTCAGTGATGTGAGCTTCAGCCTGCATCCCGGCGAGCTGGTGGCCGTTGTGGGGCCGGTAGGGTCCGGCAAGACCACCCTCGCCCGGGCCCTGGGCCGCATGGTGGAGGTGCCTGCGCGCGCGCTGTTCATCGATGGTGTCGACGTCACCGACCTGGCGCTCAATGACCTCCGCCGCCTGGTGGCCCTGGTGCCCCAGGAGGGCTATCTGTTCACCGCCACCCTGGCCGACAACTTGCGTTACGGGGATCCGGGCGCCGACCTGGAGCGGGTGGAATCGGTGGCGCGGGAAGCACGCCTGGAAGGCGACATCCGCGGCTTCCCGGACGGCTATCAGACCCTGGTGGGCGAGCGGGGGATCACCCTCAGCGGTGGCCAGCGGCAACGGGCCGCCCTTGGCCGCGCCCTGATGATGGACGCGCCCCTGCTGGTGCTCGACGATGCCCTGGCCAGCGTGGACAACAACACCGCCGCCGCGATTCTGAGCTCGATCCGCGAACAACGCGACCGCACGATCCTGATGATCAGCCACCAGCTCTCGGCAGCGGCGGCCTGTGATCGGGTGCTGGTGCTCGACGACGGCCGCCTGGTGCAAGAGGGCAGCCACCAGGACCTGCTCGCTGAGCCCGGCACGTACCGCCGCCTCTGGGAGCGGCAGAAGGCCGAAGAGCAACTACAGGTGGCCTGATCCACACCAACAAGACCAGCCGATCCGGCGATCAGACCGTTGGGCCGAACCAAACGAGTTGTTGAAGCGATCGATCAGTGGGTGCAAACGGCGCTTAGCTGGACCCATCCCGTGTTCTCGCCATGGAGACCAGCAAGGCCTACAAGTTGCGGTGCACCCTCACCTTCGGCGACATCTACGGCCAGGTGCTGATCTGGATGGTGGTGATCTTCGTGAGCCTGGCTGCGGGTCTGGCCCTGATGGGCTCGAGCAAACCCATCTTCGCCCTGGTGGGCGTTGGAATGATCCTGGTGCTCTCACTGCCGTTTCTGCTGTTCGCCTTCACCACCACCCTGCTGAATCACGTCTCACTGGAGTCGACGCCACAGGTCGAAACCCCTGCCTAGGGTTGCGGCAGCAGCATTTAGTCGGTGTTCGGACTGTTCACATCAACGGCCAGCAGCCCCAAAGGGAGGATCGTCACGGCCGAGGAAGCCCTGCCTGGGCAGCCCACCCCGATCGCCACGGAGACCACCCATCAGGTGCTGGGGTCGGCCCTGAAGGCTGAACTGGAACCCAATCAAGAGGAGGTTCTGTTCGGGTGCGGCTGCTTCTGGGGGGCGGAGAAGGGATTCTGGCGCCTGCCCGGTGTGGTGAGCACGGCGGTCGGTTATGCCGCCGGCCACACCCCAAATCCCACCTACGACGAGGTCTGCTCTGGCCGCACCGGCCACACCGAAGCGGTGCGGGTGGTCTGGAATACCGAGCAGGTGGGCTTCAGTGATCTGCTCAAGCTGTTCTGGGAATGCCACGACCCCACCCAGGGGATGGCCCAGGGCCATGACACCGGCAGCCAGTACCGCTCGGCGATCGTGACCCGCAACGCCGACCAGCTCAATCTCGCCCGAGCCAGCGCCCGCCACTACCAAGGCCAGCTCACGGCCGCGGGTTTTGGAGAGATCACCACGGAGATCGTGGCGGATCGCCCCTTCTTCTTTGCCGAAACCCATCACCAGCAGTACCTGGCGCGTCCTGGCAGCCGCCCCTATTGCTCCGCCCGGCCCAGCGGAGTGCGCCTCACGCCGTTCCCAGGCAGTGCCTTCCTGCTGGCGCCAGAGGTCTGGGAGCAGTACGACTGGTCGGTGCAGCACTGCGTGCTGCGCAGCTCCAACACCCCGATTCGCCTCTGAGTTGATGTCAACCCGGTTTCATGCGCTGATCGCGGGCATCGCTTTACTGCTCGGGCTGCCCGCCCAGGCGGCCAACCTGGCCTTGGGCTCTCCTTGGTGGGAGAACTACGACAGCCGCGACAGTTTTCTCTGCCGCAACCAGAGCAAGGTGATCATCGAGCGCAACGACGCCCAGGCGGCCCTGATCGCCGGGAGATCCGTCACCACCCTGTTTCGGGAAACCTCCACCCTGCCCGGTGTGCGCTACGGCAATGATTCCCTGCGAGTGATCCTCAGGGGCGATGAACTCACCGTGGAGCGTCTGCCGATGCGGATTCAGTGCCTGCGCATGGAGCAGGTCTGAGCGGTATGGGCACTCTTCCTGATCGCACGGTGATTCTTCTGCTCGCGGCCACCCTGGGCCTGGTATTCGCCATGGTTTTCTGGTTTGCCCGCTTGAACGGGCCGCTGGAACCACCGCTGCTGTGGAAAGAGGCGCCGGGCCTGGAGGCGCCGCCCCAACGGACTCCCAAGCCGCAAGGCACCCTGCTCTGAACCGTCTTGGATCCACCCCCCAGGCCAGACGCCAAGCGCCACCTTCACCCTTTGCCGAAGGGCCTCGTCGAGCTCTATGGGCTGCTGGCCGTGCTGTTCGTGCTGGTGCCGGAATGGATGGCAGGCGGTGCCCTGGAGAGTTGGCCAGGCCAGCGCCAGGGCGAAGCCATGCCCGTGGCCGCCAGTGCCTGGCGGCGTCAGCCCGAGCTGCGCCTTGGCGGTCTGAGCCTGGCCCAGTTGCGGCTGCTGGCCCGCCGGCTACGGCTCTGGGGCTATGCCGGCCTGGGGCGGGAGCGGCTCACCATCAGGATTCTGCAGCAGCTGAAACGCCGGCGCCACTGGGAGAAATGGCTGCCCCAGGAGCTGTGATAGTTTCGCT
>JABMPN010000100.1 GCA_013203655.1 Cyanobacteria bacterium bin.51 | reverse complement strand
TCCGCCGTGACAGGGCGGTGCTCTAACCGGTAGAACTACAGTCCCAGTTGATGCGAACCGGCAGCGTACAGGCAGACGGGAATCAACCCAGCGCTGGTTCGGCCATCGGTGCCGCCAGAGCGACCACGGCAGTATCAACCGCCGCCTGTCCCGCCGTCAACCAGGAGTGGGCAGGCGATGCAGCTCCACCAGCATGGCCGCGATGCTCTCGGGATTGGCTGCCCGCTCACCGCTGCAGCTCAGCTCGCGCCCCAGCACCGTGGAGCCGAGATGGGAAAACTGGAGCCGCATCGCGCTCAGGGCCTTCTGACCGCTGCCGCCGCTGTGGCTGGAGAGCGCCACCGGCAGGCCGTTGAACAGGCTGCGGAAATCGCTGCTGGTACGGGAGAGCCAGGCCAGGGCACTGGAGAGGATTGGGGGCAGCGAGCCGTTGTACTCAGGCGCGCAGATCCACAGCCGCTGATGCAGGCGCAGTGCAGCCGCGAGCCGATCCAGATTCGCCCCTGGTCCCACCGCCTCTGCCGCCGGGGTGTAGAGCGGCAGATCCAGGGCGACAAGATCAAGCAGCTCAACGCCGTGCCCCTGCTCGGCCGCGATCGCGCTGACGCGCTGCGCCAAGGCGAGGTTGTGGCCATTGCTGGCCGCCAGGATGAGCATGAAGACGCGAGAGCTGCAGGGAGCCTAGGGACGGAAGCCCGCCGGTTCAATCAAGCGCACCTGGTTGCCCCGGGCGGTGAACTCACGACCCTGGTCGCTTTGAACAACAACGCGACCACCGGATTTGACCCGGATCACCCGGGCACGGACCCAGCCAAGAGCCGCAGACTCCAGAACTTTGACCACATCACCGGGCTGTAAATCCAACTCCATGTCCGGAACCAGGAAAGTGCAGGAAAGGGCATCGAGCGCGCCGTGGAGGACTTGAACCCCCGACATCAGGTTTTGGAGACCTGCGTTCTACCAACTGAACTAACGGCGCAAGAAGAGGCCCTTTCACCCGGTGTGCCCAAGCGCAGCACCGGGAAGTTGAAACAATGGAACGAACGTTCAGCGATCGAAACGCTGCTTGACGCGGGTGGCCTTACCAACCCGATCGCGCAGATAGAAGAGCTTGGCCCGGCGAACCTTACCGCGCCGCTCCACCTTGACCGTGGCCACCTGGGGGCTGTGCAACAGGAACACCCGCTCCACACCGATGCCCTGGAAGATGCGCCGGACCGTGATTGTTTCGTTCATGCCGCCATGGCGCTTGGCAATCACCACGCCTTCGTAAGGCTGAACCCGCTCCTTGTTGCCCTCGCTGATGCGCACGCCCACGCGAACGGTGTCGCCCACATAGAGCTCAGGAAGGTCGCTCTTGAGTTGCTCGGCTTCAAAGGCCTTGATCAGGTCATAGGCGCAAAGCTTGCGGCCAGCCGGCTTCGCAACCTCTGTGCTTGCCGTTGAAGTGGCTGCCGTTGCATCGATTTCGTTGATTTCCGCTGCCATCCCAGTTCCGAGGTTTCTGGCCAAGCAACAACTGTAACGCTTCAGCTTTCAGGCTCTGTCTTGGGCTTCGCCTGCGGTGAGCGGCGCCATTGCTGCACCGCCATGCCGAAGCCGGTCGCCAGCATCCAGAGCAGACCCAGCCCATTGAGGGCCACATAGACCGTTTCGCCATAGCGACCGAGCCATTCGCCCTCGTGCAGCACCATCAGCACGTGGGCCTGGTCCCGGCTCAGGCCTCCCCAGTCACGCAGAAGGCGGTAACCCATGCCGCTGAGCACGGTGAGCAACAGCGGTGCCACCACCAGCGGGGCCAGGCGGCCGTGCCAGCGCCGCAGTCTTGCCATGGCCTGCATGGTCGGTGCCTGAAAGTTGATAGCTTGTGATTCTGAATTGTTAGGGTGCCTGTCGATGAATCTGTTCGCCGACCTGCTGGCCACGGGCACCGCCTCACCGAAGAAACCGGCGACGGCCACCGCCGTTCAGACCGGTCCGCGCATCCAGAAAGGGCGCCGGGGCGTTGAGATCAAGTCGGCGCGGGAAATCGAGATCATGCGCCAGGCCAGCCGCATCGTCGCCACTGTGCTGCGTGAACTGCTGGAACTGGCCGCTCCCGGCATGACCACCGCTGACCTGGACCGTCAGGCTGAGAAGCGCATCCGCTCCATGGGAGCCACCCCCAGCTTCAAGGGCTATCACGGCTTCCCGGCCAGCATCTGCGCCAGCATCAACAACCAGGTGGTGCACGGCATCCCCAGCGCCAAACAGGTGATTCGCGCCGGCGACCTGCTCAAAATCGACACGGGCGCCTATTTCGAGGGGTATCACGGCGACAGCTGCGTGTCCCTCTGCGTGGGTGAAAGCTATGAGGAGGCGCGCCGGCTGAGTCGGGTGGCCCAGGAGTCGCTGATGAAGGGCCTGGCCCAGGTCAAGGCCGGCAACACCCTGCTCGATATCGCCGGTGCCGTTCAAGACCACGTCGAAGCCCATGGCTATGCCGTCGTGGAGGACTACACCGGCCATGGCGTTGGCCGCAACCTGCACGAAGAGCCTTCGGTGTTCAACTTCCGCACCAACGACCTGCCCAACGTCAAGCTGCGTCCCGGCATGACCCTGGCGGTGGAGCCGATCCTCAACGCCGGCAGCAAGGTCTGCCGCACCCTGGCCGACCGCTGGACCGTGGTCACCGCCGATGGCAGCCTCTCGGCCCAGTGGGAGCACACGATCGTGGTCGGCAGCGACGGCTGCGAGATCCTCACCGACCGCGACTTCTAAGCCCGACTGGTCAAGCGGAAGTAGCCGTGGCGCAGGGCCGTGGCCAGCGGCATCAGGGCATAGGTGAGCGGATTGGGGGTCACGATGATCAGGCCCAGGTGGCGGCGTGCCTGGGCGATCACCTGGCCGGCCACAAAATCGGCACCCATCACGCCGTAGGGGTTGAGGCCGGAGCGGAACGGCCCCAGCACCAGGCGGCGGATCCGGCAGGGGTTGGCGCTGCTGTGATCGAGGGCCCGCAGGCTCAGCAGCTGCCCCAGCAGCCGCTTGCTGATCTCATACAGCGGGCTCACTGCCGGCAGAATCTCCGCTTCTGAGGTGTTCACCCACAGCTCCCGGGCCGGGCTGCCGGCCGGGCGTTCCGGCAGGGAGAGGAACAGCTCAACCAGCCGCCAGGCGCTGAGCGCGTTCACCTCCAAACTGCGCTCAACCGCTCCAGCACTGCGGTCAGCAAAGGTGTTGACGCCGTGGTTGATCACCAGGATGTCCACCTGCTCCAGCAACTCGCTCAGGGCCTGCTCCTCCCCGCAGCGCCACTGAACCGAGCGCAGGGGGATCGGCGCGCCGGAGCGGCCCTCAATGCTGAGGGGGCTGTCCTGGCTGGTCAGGCCGATCAGGCGCGCTCCCTGGCCATGGAACCGGCGCAGCAGGGCCTGACCGAGGGAACCAGCGGCGCCACTGACCGCCACGGTTCGATCGCGCAGGGGAAGGAGGGGGCGGAACACCGGCAGGGGATCGCACTGCCGACCAGTGTCGGTGGCCGCCCCCTAACGGTTGAGCGGCCCCCACCTAGATTGAAACCCCAGGCGCGGATCATTCATGAGCAGCACCCTGCTGATCGGGTCCTGCGATCCCTTCAGCGGCAAGTCAGCCCTTGTGCTCGGTCTGGCGCGCATGCTCACCCGCCAGGGCGTGCCCGTGCGCTTCGGCAAGCCGCTGGCCACCAGCCTTCGCCTCGGTCACCCCGGCCAGGACAACGGCGAGACACGCCTGATCGACGATGACGTCGCCTTCATCGGCAGCATGCTGGGCCTGGCCGCGGCCAACTTGCTGCCGTCCTTGGATCTGCAGCACCCGGATACCGCCAGCGATCGCCTGCTGGCGGGGTCCTTGAGCGCCGGTGAACGTTTCACCCAGCTGCAGCAGCAGCTGCAGGCCTATCCCGATGGCATCAACCTGCTGGAAGCGGCCGGCAGCCTCAGTGAAGGCTTGCTCTACGGGCTCAGCCTCGCCCAATTGGCCCAGGGCCTTGAAGCGCCGGTGGTGCTGGTCCACCTCTGGGCCGACAGCCGCAGCGTGGAGCCCTTGCTGCAGGCCCGCTCCCAGCTCGGTGAGCGGCTGGCCGGGGTTGTGCTCAATGCGGTCAACCCCGAGGACGTGGAGGGGATGACCGCGGAGGTGGTGCCGGCGATCGAGCGGCTCGGGCTGCCAGTGTTCGGTGTGATGCCGCGCAGTCCGTTGCTGCGCAGCGTCACGGTCGAGGAACTGGTCGAGCGCCTCGGAGCCCGGGTGCTCTGCTGCCCCGATCGGCTTGATCTGCTGGTGGAAACCCTCTCGATCGGGGCGATGAACGTGAACTCCGCCATGGAGTTCTTCCGCCGTCGCCGCAACATGGCGGTGGTCACCGGTGCCGATCGCACCGACATCCAGCTGGCAGCCCTGGAGGCCTCCACCCAATGCCTGATCCTCACCGGTGCCGGTGAACCGATGGCCCAGCTGATCAGCCGGGCGGAGGAACTGGACGTTCCCGTGCTGAAGGTGGAACACGACACCCTCACCACCGTGGAGGTGATCGAGCGGGCTTTCGGCCATGTGCGCCTGCATGAGTCCGTCAAGGCCAGCTACGCGATGCAGCTGGTGGAGCAGCACTGCCGCTTTGAGCGCCTGCTCGAGCGCCTGCAGCTGGCGAATGGGCTTGCCCCGCAAGGGCGCTGCTAGTTTCTTGCGGTCGATTGCCTGATCTCGGTGACCCGGTCTCTTGATCTGCCCTTCCTGGACCGGGTTGATACCCTCGCCCAGGAGCTGGCCCTGCTTCAGGACACGGGCAAGCGCCGGATCGCCATCCTCGGCAGTCGCCACGTGCCGGTGGTCTCGATCCACCTGGTGGAGCTGGTGTCGAGATCCCTGGCCCAGGAAGGGCACAACCTGGTCACCTCCGGCTCCCAGGGCGTGAATGCGGCGGTCATCCGCGGGGTGCTCAGCATCGACCCGGCCCGGCTGACGGTGCTGCTGCCCCAGAGCCTCGATCGCCAGCCCGGCGAATCCCGCGACCAGCTTGAGCAGGTGCTCCACCTCGTGGAGAAGCCCGAACACGACGACCTGCCCCTGCCGATGGCCAGCAGCCTCTGCAACCAGGAGATCATCGGCCGCTCCGACCAACTGATCTGCTTCGCCTTCCACGACAGCGAAACCCTGCTCTCCAGCTGCCGCACCGCCGAGGACATGGGCAAGGTGGTCAGCCTGATGTTCTTCGATTGATCAGGGATCAGGGGCGGCCAGCACCTCCAGGCGGGTGCCGACCCGGCGCAGCACGACCACCTCATCGCCCGGAGCCAGGCTGCCGGCCGCTCCTTCGAGCAGTTCGGCCCGCCAGCTCTGGCCCTGCCAGCGCACCCGGCCCTTGCCGAGATGGTTGAAGGCCTGGATCACTTCGGCCCGTTCGCTGCCGGGGCTGCTGAGCGCATTGGGCTGGAGTCGCCCGCGCAAGGACCAGCGGCGCAGAACCCCGTAGCCCGCCAGGAACAGAACCAGGAATCCCGCCAGCTGCAATCCGGCGGCCAGGCCCGGCCACAGGGCGGTCAGCGCCGAGAGCAGCAGGGCGGCGACAGCGCCGATCAGCAGGCCATCGATGCTGGGAAAGATCCATTCCAGCAACAACAGACCACCTCCGGCAACCAGCCAGATCAGGGGGATCATCAGGGCAGGGGCCTCATCGAAACAGGGTGGAGAAATCCAGTCTGGGGGAAGAATCCGGCCTGAGCGAGAACGGTGCGCTGCCAACCACTGCCGGCTGGGCAGGCGAGAACGACCCCTTGGCTTGCCTACGGTGGCGTCTGCCCCCGCTGGAGGGGGACGCTCCTGCGCTTTGGCACCCCATGGAAGGTCTGCTTTCGATTCCCGCCCTGCTGGTGATCGCCATCCTCGGTGCCAGCGGCGTCAAGGTGACCAGCGGCGGCCGCTCCCTGCTGGTGGAGCGGCTGGGCCGCTACGACCGTCAGTTGCAGCCCGGCCTCTCCTTCGTGCTCCCGGGCCTGGAGCGGGTGGTCAGCAACCAGTCGCTGAAGGAACGGGTGCTCGATATCGCCCCCCAGAAGTGCATCACCCGCGACAACGTCTCGATCACGGTGGATGCGGTGGTGTACTGGCAGCTGCTGGAGCATGCCAAGGCCCACTACGCCGTCGATGATCTGCAGGCGGCGATGGTGAATCTGGTGCTCACCCAGATCCGGGCCGAGATGGGCAAGCTCGACCTCGACCAGACCTTCACCACCCGCCAGGACGTCAACGAGATGCTGCTGCGGGAACTCGACCAGGCCACCGATCCCTGGGGCGTCAAGGTGACCCGGGTGGAGTTGCGCGACATCATGCCATCGCCTGGCGTTCAGCAGGCGATGGAGATGCAGATGAGCGCCGAGCGCGAGAAGCGGGCGGCGGTGCTGCGCTCTGAAGGGCTGCGGGAGGCCGAGGTGAATGCCGCCAGAGGGCGGGCCGAGGCGGTGCTGCTCGATGCCGAAGCCCAGGCCCAGCAGCAGGAGATGCTGGCCAAGGCCAGGGCCCTGGCCGCCGGCGAACTGGCCCGTCTGATCGATTCGAGCCCCTCGGGCTCCGAAGCCCTGCGCTTGCTGCTGGCCCGCGACTGGATCACCATGGGAGAAGAGCTCAGCAACGCCAAGGGCGGCAGCGTGCTGATGGTGGATCCCCAGAGCCCCGCCTCGCTGCTCACCGCCCTGCGCGGCCTGCAGAAGGGGTGAGCGGCCAGCACCAGGCTCGCCAAGCTTCAAGCCTCAGCCCGCCAGCACCGCTTTCAGCCCCTCGCCGTAGAGCACGGCGCTGCAGAGCAGGCCCACCAGCCAGCAGAGGCCCCGCAGGGGCGGCACATTGGCCACGTAGGCGCCGATGTAGGCCACGCGCAGCAGCGGATGCAGCCAGGCCGCCGCGATCGCCAGCGGGGCGTCGACGCCGGCGAGCAGCGCCAGCAGGCAAGCCGGCGCGTGCAGGCTGAACGACTCGAAGCAGTTCTGATGGGCCCAGCTGGCCCGCTTGCCCCAGGCCGGCAGGCGCTCGAACATCGCTCGCGGCGCCTGCAGGTCAGCGGGGGTGAAGTCGGCCTTGGCGCGGCCCATGCCGAGCGGCACCAGGCTGAGGATCACCACGGCGCCGGCGAGCAGCAGCGACCAGGCCGGGGCTGCCGCCGGGCTGCCCGAGGAGGCAGTGGTGGAAAGAATGGCGAACATGGCGGCAGCGTCGGGTCAGAAGCCCTTTTCTAAGCTGGGCGTCCCCCACGCCGCGCTCCCTTGCCATGGCCGACAGCTACTCCTTTGACGTGGTTTCGGATTTCGATCGGCAGGAGCTGGTGAACGCCATTGATCAGGCGCGCCGCGAAGTGGGCCAGCGCTACGACCTCAAGGATTCCAAAACCGAGATCGAACTGGAGGAAGCCAGCCTGACGATCACCACCGCCAGCGACATGACCCTGGAGGCCGTCACCGATGTGCTGCGCCAGAAGGCCACCAAGCGGGAGCTTTCCTTGAAGATTTTCGATTTTCAGACCGCCGAGCCCGTGGGCGGCAACCGCGTCCAGCAGGTGGTGAAGCTGCGCAAGGGTCTCAGCCAGGAGCTGGCCAAGAAGCTCTCCAAAACCGTGCGCGATCAGATCAAGAAGGTGACCGTGGCCATCCAGGGCGAGAGCCTGCGGGTCACCGGCAAGAACAAGGACGACCTGCAGCAGGTGATCCAGTTGCTGCGCGCCGAGGATCTGGAGCTGCCGCTGCAGTTCGAGAACTATCGCTGAAGCCACTGCCCGCAAAGCCAGCACCCTGAAGGCCGTGAGCCCCGGCTCCGGTTGGCAGTTCTGGATCGACCGGGGCGGCACCTTCACCGATCTGGTCGGCCGTGCCCCCGGCGGCGAGCTGGTGGTGCGCAAGGTGCTCTCCGAGCAGCCGGGGCAGCCGGGTGACCCGGCCGTGGCCGCCATGCGCGCGCTGCTGGGGGTGGGCGCTGGCCTGCCGCTGCCACCGGGAGCGGTGGAGGAGGTGCGGCTGGGTACCACCGTGGCCACCAACGCCCTGCTGGAAGGCCGCGGCGCCCCGACGCTGCTGCTGATCACGCGCGGCTTCGCCGATGCGCTCTGGATCGGCGATCAGCACCGCCCCGACCTGTTTGCCCTAGGCATCGAGCGTACGGCCCCCCTCTATCGCCAGGTGCTGGAGGTGGAGGGGCGGCTGGCGGCCGATGGCCGTGAACTGGCCCCATTGCGGCTCGATGCCCAGCTGGAGGCGGCAATCCGCCAGGCCCGGGCCGGCGGAATCACCAGCTGCGCCGTCGCGCTGCTGCACAGCTGCCGCCATCCCCGCCATGAGCAGCAACTGGGCGGCTGGCTGCAGCGCTTCGACTTCCAACCGGTGGTGCTCTCCCACCGGGTGGGCCTGCGCCCCCGCCTGCTGCCCCGCGCCCAGACCGCCGTGGTCGAGGCCTGCGTCGCCCCTGTGCTGGCGGCCTATCTCGAGCAGCTGCAAGGCGAGCTGGGGCCGCATTGTCGCCTGCGGGTGATGCAGTCGAGCGGGGGATTGATCGCCCCGGAGCTGCTCTGCGCCAAGGACACGATCCTCTCGGGCCCCGCCGGTGGCCTGGTGGCCGCCGTCAAGCTGGCGGGCGGGTCCTCGCCGATCGTCGGCTTCGACATGGGCGGCACCTCCACCGATGTGTTTCACGCCGAAGCCGCCGGGCCTGGCAGTGGCAGTGGCGTGGGCATGGAGCGGCTGGAGGAGACGGAGATCGCCGGTCTCCGCCTGCAGGCGGAGCGGCTGCCGATCCACACCGTGGCGGCCGGGGGTGGTTCGCGGCTCCACTTCGATGGCCAGCGGCTGCAGGTGGGGCCGGCCTCGGCCGGGGCCGATCCAGGCCCGGCCTGCTACCGCCGTGGCGGGCCGCTCACCATCACCGACGCCAACCTGTTGCTGGGCCGCCTGCAGCCGGCGGCCTTCCCGGCGGTGTTCGGCCCTGGCGGGGATCAGGGTCCCGATCCGGGGCTTGTGAGCCAGCTGTTTCAGGAGCTGGCCGAGCGGGTCGCCCTGGCGACAGGGCGGCCGAGCACGCCCGAAGCCCTGGCCGAAGGAGCCCTGGCGATCGCCAACGACCGGATGGCCGAAGCGATCCGGCGGATCTCGATCCAGCGCGGCCATGACATCCGCGGCGCCACCTTGGTTTGTTACGGCGGCGCCGGCGGCCAGCACGCCTGCGCCCTGGCGGAGCGGCTGGGCATCCGCCGGCTGCTGCTCCATCCCCTGGCCGGAGTGCTCTCGGCCTACGGCATCGGCCTGGCCGACCAGCGGCTGCTGCGCGAGGTGGTGGTGCGCGAACCCCTCGATGCGGCGCTGGTGGCGCGGCTGCGGCAGCAGGCCGCCGCGCTGGTTGAAGCGAATCCCGCCCCGAGGGCCGAGTTCAGTGTTGGGGTACGGCTCGCCGCCAGTGAGATGACCCTGCCGTTGCCCCTGGAGGAGGCGCCGGCCCTGCGTGAGGCGTTCGAGCGGGCCCATCGCCATCGCTTCGGCCATGGCCCGGAGGCCGACGATGGCCCGGAGGGCGACGGGCCGGAAGGTCCGCAACTGGTGGTCGAGTGGCTGCTGGTGGAGCTGGTGGCCCCGGGCCCCGAACCCGAGGATGTCGACCCACTGGCCGCCGCCTCGCCACAGGAGTTACCGCTGGCGGAAAGGGCTCAACGCATCCGGCTCTACTGGGCTGGCCAATGGCACGACGTTCCCCTGCATCGTCGCGAGGATGTGCCGCCAGCAGCGCTGCTCAGCGGGCCGGCGCTGCTGGTGGAGCCCACCGGCAGCCTGGTGCTCGCGCCTGGCTGGACGGCGGCATTGCAGGCGGGCGGGATCTTGCTGCTGACCCACGCCAAAACGCCAGACGAGGCAGCGGCCCAGCGGGGCTCCGAGGCCGTCGATCCGGTCAGCCTGGAGCTGTTCAACCATCGCTTCAGCGCCGTGGCCGAGCAGATGGGCGTGCGGCTGCAGCAGAGCGCCCGCTCGGTGAACATCCGCGAGCGCCTCGATTTCTCCTGCGCTGTGTTTGACGGAGCCGGCGAGCTGGTGGCCAATGCACCGCACATACCCGTCCATCTGGGCTCGATGGGGGCCAGCGTCGCCGGCCTGCTGGCGGCGGTGCGACGCGGCGACCATCCAGCGCTGCGGCCCGGCGATGGGATCGTCTCCAACCACCCCGCCCACGGCGGCACCCACCTGCCCGATCTCACGGTGATCACACCGGTGTTCGCAGGCGGGAATGGCAAGGGCAATAGCAATGGCAAGGGCAACGCGCAGCCCTTTCCACTCCCTGATTTCTTCCTGGCCTCCCGCGGCCACCACGCCGATGTGGGCGGGATCACCCCAGGCTCGATGCCCCCCTTCAGCCAAACGCTTGCGCAGGAAGGGCTGCTGCTCGACAACGTGCCGCTGTTGCGGGAGGGCACACTCCTGGCCGATGACTGGCGGCGGCGGCTGGCGGCCGGTCCCTGGCCGGTGCGCAATCCCGAGCAGCTGCTGGCCGACCTGCAGGCCCAGGTGGCCGCCAACCAGCTGGGCGCCCGGCTGCTGGTGGGGCTCACCGAACGGGAGGGGCTGGGGGTGGTGCGGGCCTTCATGGCCCACGTGCAGGACAACGGTGCCGAGGCGGTGCGACGGGTGATCGATCGGCTCGACTCCGGGCGGTTCCGCCTGCCCCTTGATGGCGGGCTGGTGATTCAGGTGGCGGTGCGCATCGATCGCCGCGGCCGCCGGGCCGTGATCGACTTCAGCGGCACCTCCCGCCAGGATCGCGGCAATCGCAACGCACCCCTGGCGATCACCCAGGCGGTGGTGCTCTACGTGTTCCGCTGCCTGGTGGGGGAAGCGGTGCCGCTCAACGCCGGCTGCTTCAGGCCGCTGCAGCTGATCGTGCCGCCCGGCTCCCTGCTGCACCCAGGGCCGGAGGCCGCTGTGGTGGCGGGCAATGTCGAAACCTCCCAGGCGATCGCCAACACCCTGTTCGGAGCGCTCGGCGTGATGGCCGCGGCCCAGGGCACGATGAACAATCTCAGCTTCGGCGACAGCCGCCACCAGTACTACGAGACGATCTGCGGTGGTTGCGGCGCTGGCCGCCAGCTTGATGGAACGGGGTTTGCCGGCGCCTCGGCCGTGCAGAGCCACATGACCAACTCCCGCCTCACCGATCCCGAAATCCTTGAGGAACGCTTTCCGGTGCGCCTGGAATCGTTCGCCCTGCGTCGGGGCAGCGGTGGCAGCGGCCGCTGGCCCGGTGGCGACGGGGTGGTGCGGGTGATCCGCTTCCTGCAGCCGATGACCGCCGCCATCCTCTCCGGATCGCGGCAGGTGGCGCCCTTCGGCCTCGCCGGCGGTGGCCCGGGTCAGCCGGGCCGCAACCGCCGGATCGGCGCCGATGGCAGCGAGCAAGATCTTGGCGGCAGCATCGAGCTGGCCGTGGAGGCCGGCGAAAGACTGATCATCGAAACTCCTGGTGGCGGTGGCTATGGCAAGGCCTGAACGGCTGCTGGGCCTGCTGGTGAGCGGTCTGCTGCTGACACCGCTGGCCAGCGCCAACGTGCTGCAGGAAGGGGGAGAGCGGTTTTCGCCGGTGCGCTCCAGTGGCGGCATGGTGGCGACCCAGGAAGCCGAAGCGTCCCGGGTGGGCCAGGGCATCCTGCGCCGGGGTGGCAATGCCGTGGACGCCGCGGTGGCGGCCTCCTTCGCCCTGGCGGTGACGCTGCCCCAGGCCGGCAACCTTGGCGGCGGTGGCTTTCTGGTGCTGTGGCGACCCGACACAGCAACGGCAGGAGCGCCCCTGCTGGAGGGGGAGCGGCGGGTGGGACGGGGGCGGGCCGTCACGATCAACTTCCGGGAGAAGGCTCCCCTGGCGGCCCGGGCCGATCTGTTTCTTGCTGCCGATGGAACGGTGGATCGCCGCAAGGCCAGCCGCAGCCTGCTGAGCACGGGGGTGCCCGGCACCGTGGCGGGGCTGGTGCTGGCCCAGCGCCGCTACGGACGCCTGCCGCTCGCGGCGGTGATCGCCCCTGCGATCGCCCTGGCCCGTGACGGGATCGTGGTCAGCCACGAGCTGGCGGCCTCCCTGAAGGCGGCGGCCCCACGGCTCAAGGCCGACCCCACCTCGGCCCAGCTGTTCTTCAAGCCGGGCGGTCTGGCCTACGCGCCCGGTGATCGGCTGCGCCAGCCCCTGCTGGCGGCCACCCTTGGCCGGATCGCCCGCGAAGGCGAAGCGGGTTTCTATGCCGGGCCAGTGGCGGACCAGCTGGTGGCCCTGATGCGTGAGCAAGGCGGGCTGATCAGCGCAGCCGACCTCCGCGCTTACCGGGCCAGGGCGATGGCGCCGCTGATCGGTGATTGGCGCGGCCATGCCGTCATCGCCATGCCGCCACCCAGCTCTGGTGGCGTCACCTTGATCCAGCTGCTGCGCATCCTTGAGGGCTTCGACCTGGCGGCCATGGGGCTCAACAGCGCCGCCAGCCTGCACGTGATGGTGGAGGCGATGAACCTGGCCTACCGGGATCGCAACGCCCTGCTCGGTGACCCCCGCTTCGTGGCGATGCCCCTGGGAAACCTGCTCAGCCACGCCTACGCCACCCGCCAGCGGGCCCGCATCCAGCTCAACCGACACGTGCCCTCCCAGCAGCTCTCGCCGCGGGCGCCCGGCCTCCCGGAAGGCCCCAACACCACCCACCTCTCGGTGATCGATCGCGACGGCAGCCTGGTGGCCACCACCACCACGCTCAACTTCGCCTACGGCAATGGGGTGAGCGTGCCCGGCGCCGGTTTCCTGCTCAACAACGAAATGGACGACTTCACGGCCAAACCGGGCGTGCCTAACGCCTTCGGCCTGGTGCAAGGGGAGGCCAACGCGATCGCGCCGGGCAAACAGCCGCTCTCCTCGATGGCGCCCACC
The DNA here is from genome assembly GCA_013203655.1 of Cyanobacteria bacterium bin.51. GTDB lineage: Bacteria > Cyanobacteriota > Cyanobacteriia > PCC-6307 > Cyanobiaceae > Regnicoccus. The sequence goes on along the minus strand of JABMPN010000100.1, from coordinate 13,967 downwards.
CTGGTGCTCGACCCAAGCGGCGGGCCACTCCTGGCCACCGGCAGCCCGGGTGGCAGCCGCATCATCACCATTGTGTTGCAGGTGCTGCTCAATCGCCTCGAGCACGGCCTCAACCTGGCCTCAGCGGTGGCGTCCAGTCGGATCCACAGCCAGCTCTGGCCCGATCAGCTCAGCCACGAGCAGGGCCTCAGCCCCGACACCCTGCGGCTGTTGCAAAACCTGGGCCACCAGTTGCAACCATCACGGGCGATGGGCTCGGCCCATTCGGTGGAGGCGCTGCCGGAAGGCGGCAGCCTGGGGGTGGCCGATCCCCGCCGCTCCGGAGCCCTGGCCATCGGCGAATGAGGCCTGGCCTGGCCTGGCCCGAGCCACCAATCGCAGGCCCGCCGCATCCCCACTCCCGCAGACTGTGGGCAGCGCCCTTGCTGCTTGATCCTTGCTTGCTTCCCTCGCCCGCCTGGGCCCTGTCGCCGAGCTCACCTCCCAGGAATGGATGTGGAGCGGCGGGCTGATCCAGATTGCCCTGCTCCTTGGCGCCGCACTCGGCGCCTTCTGGCTGGTGGGACGCCGCCAAGAGGAATAAACCAATGAGGTGTTGGTGGAGCGAACCTTCAGCTGGGTGAAGCGGCCGCAGCGGCTGGTGCGGTCAACAGATTCACGGCCGAGAGCGCCAGAGCCACACCAAACAGCGTGCCGAGGGCCCAGAGGCTGTCGCTGGGCCACTGGGCGACCAGCATCCCCCCCAGCAAGGTGGTGATCAGCCCATCGACGAGAACCAGCCCCCGAGCCGGAACGGCGCTGGCGGCGGCGGCGGCCAGTTCCATCACCCCCTCGAAGGCCACCAGCAGGCCAACGAAGAGGGTGAGGCTCACCTCACTGCCAACCGGATTGAGAAGAATCCAGACACCGGTGGCGATGTAGAGCAGGGCGGAGAAGCCGCGAAACAACCTGTCGCTGAGGCTGCCGCTGCCGGTCAGTCGGATCAGCTGGGCCACCCCGGCGGCGATCGCCACCCCACCGATGCCGATGGTCAGCAGGGTGGCCGAGACGAAAGGCAGGGCGATCGAAAGGCCGGCGGCGGCGAACAGCAAACCGGCGGTGAGCCAGCGCAGCGGGCGGGAGGCGGGAGCCGTCAAAGCGAAAAAACGAGTGCGTTCAGGCTAAGGGGGGTCTGATCCACAAGCTCAAGCAGCGTTTGGATAACCGAGCAGGGTTCGCAGAAGGGCCCTGCGCAAGCTGGAATAGAAGGGCAGCTTCACCCCCGCCCATGTTCGAGCTGTTGCCCCAGCTCAACGATCGCAACCTTCCCTGGATGGACACGATCCATCCGATCGTCGTGCACTTCGTGATCGCGATGGCCCTGATCGCCTTCGTCTTCGACCTGATCGGGGTGTGCGCCAGGAAGCCCGCCCTGTTCGAGGTCAGCTTCTGGAATCTGCTGTTCGCCACCGCGGCGATCTTCATCGCGATCATCTTCGGCCAGGTGGAGGCCGGACTGGCCAACCCCTACGGCGCCTCGCGCGACATCCTCAACCTGCACAGCACCCTCGGTTGGGTGCTCGCCGGCGTGCTCTCGGTGCTCACCGGTTGGCGTTATGTGATCCGCAGCCGTGACCCGCTCAAACTGCCCCTGGCCTTTCTGGGGGCCGGCTCCCTGCTCAGCGCCCTGGTGGTGGTGCAGGTGATCCTCGGCAACCAGCTGATCTGGGTCTACGGGCTGCACACCGTCAAGCTGGTGGAAGCGATGCGGGCGGGTCAGGTCTGATGGATCCAGCCAACCTGCACCTGCTGAGCCTGGGTGCCAACAACCTTCCCTACCGGCTACCGATCCATCCGAACCTGGTCCATCTCAGCATCGGCCTGTTCGTGATCGCGATCGCCTTTGATATCGCCGGGGCGGTTTTTCCCCTGGAGAAACGGCTGTTCCGTTTCCTGGCCCTGCCGGTGACCCGCGCCGGCTTTCACGATGTGGGCTGGTACAACCTGCTGGCCTGCTGCCTGATCAGCTTCTTCACCGTGGCCGCGGGCTTCGTGGAGATGCAGCTGGCGGTGCCGCTGCCGGGCGTCGTCAGCAGCTTCGGCATGGGCAGCACCGCCACCATGCTCTGGCATGGAGCCGGCGGCGTCGCCCTGCTGCTGGCGATTGTGGCGATGACGCTCTGGCGCGGGTTCCAGCGCTTCGACTGGCGCAGCGAAATGGGCCGTCAGGTGCAGTGGAGCTACCTGCTCACCGGCGTGCTGATGCTGGGCTTCATGGCCTGGCACGGCACCCTCGGCGCCCAGCTGGCCGTTGAGTTCGGGGTGCATGTGACGGCCAACCAGCTGCTCGCTGCCGGCGCCGATCTCAACGAGGCCCTGCCATGACCAGCACCCCGTCGCGCCCCAACCTGCCGGCCATCGCCGGGCTGGCCGTCTGGGTCGGCCTGCTGGTCTGGTTCAGCTTCTGGATGGGCCACCAGGCCTTCAGCTGGCTGCCGGTGCAGGCCTCCAGCGCCGCGCCCCTGGTGGATGGCCTGTTCAGCTTCGAGACGGCCGTCGCCACCTTCGTCTTCGCCGGGGTGGTATCGGTGATGGCCTGGGTGATGCTGTTCAACCGGGCGGCGAAATATGACATCAGTGACGCCGAACCGATCGAAGGCAACACCAAGCTCGAGATCATCTGGACGGTGATTCCCCTGTTGCTGGTGATGGGAATCGCCTACTACACGATCGATGTGAATCGCCAGATCGGCCTGATCGGACCGATGGACCATGTGCACGGCGATCGGCTGGCCAGTGATCAGCAACCCGCGACCGCTGCCGCCGTGGCTCCGCAGGCCGAGATCGAGGTGATTGCCCGCCAGTGGTCCTGGGAGTTCCGCTACCCCGGAGCGGCGGTCAACTCCACCGAGCTGCACCTGCCGCTGGATCGCCGGGTGGGGTTGCAGCTGCGCAGTGAGGACGTGATCCATGGCTTCTACGTGCCAGCGTTCCGGCTCAAGCAGCAGGTGATCCCGGGCCGCTCGATCGCTTTCTACCTGACGCCCACCCGGGAGGGCCGCTACCGGCTGCGGGATTCGGAATACAGCGGCACCTGGTTCGCCGCCAACCAGGTGGATGTGGTGGTCCAGAGCGAAGCTGACTACCAGGACTGGCTGCGTCGGGCCAGCCGCCTGCCCCTGCAGCCCGGACTCAGCGATGCCTCCAGGGAGTACGCCCTGCGCCAGAGCCGCACCCGGTCGTCGGGATACGCCACTGTGGTTCCTGCGCCGCCGCCGATGGTGAACGTCCCCGGCTCCAACACCCTTCCCCACGACGGTTGATCGCGCCATGACCATCACCCCTTTCGATCCAGGCCTCAGCGCCGCCCCAACGCCGCAGCCCAAGGCTCCGAACAGCTGGAAGCGTTACTTCAGCTTCAACACCGATGCCAAAGTGATCGGGATTCAATACATTGCCACCGCCCTGATCTTTCTGCTGATCGGCGGGCTGCTGGCCATGATCATGCGCGGTGAACTGATCACACCGGAGGCTGATCTTGTTGATCGAACGGTGTACAACGGCCTCTACACCATGCATGGCACGATCATGCTGTTCCTGTTCATGTTTCCGGTGCTCAATGGGCTCAACAACCTCCTGATTCCCTGCATGATCGGCGCCCCGGACATGGCCTTCCCGCGGCTGAATGCGGCGGCCTTCTGGCTCGTGCCGGTCTTCGGTGTGATCCTGATGGCCAGCTTTCTGGTGCCGGGCGGTCCGGCCGCCTCCGGCTGGTGGTCCTACCCGCCGGTGAGCCTGCAGAACCCGCTCGGCTTCCTGATCAACGGCGAGGCGCTCTGGATTGTGGCCGTGGCCCTCTCGGGAGTGTCGTCGATCATGGGGGCGATCAACTTTGTGACGACGATCCTGCGCATGCGGGCACCGGGGATGACCCTGTTCCGGATGCCGATCTTCTGCTGGACGGCGCTCTCCGCCCAGATCATTCAGTTGATCGGCCTGCCGGCCCTCACCGGTGGCGCCCTGATGTTGTTGTTTGATCTGGTGGTGGGCACCTCGTTTTACAGGCCGGAGGGCGGCGGTGATCCGGTGCTCTATCAACACTTCTTCTGGTTTTATTCCCACCCCGCCGTGTATGTGATCATCCTGCCGGTGTTCGGGGTGTTCTCCGAGCTGTTTCCGGTGTATGCCCGCAAGCCCCTGTTCGGCTATCGCTTTGTGGCCATGGCCTCGTTGGTGATCGTGGCGCTGAGCCTGGTGGTCTGGGTGCACCACATGTTCCCCAGCGGCGTGCCCCAGTGGATGCGTGATCTGTTCATGGTCACCACCATGTTGATCGCCGTGCCCACCGGTATCAAGGTGTTCGCCTGGCTCGCCACCCTCTGGGGCGGCAAGTTACGGCTGAACACGCCAATGTTGTTTGCCCTCGGCGGCCTGTTCAACTTCGTGTTCGCGGGCGTCACCGGCATCATGCTGGCCACGGTGCCGGTGGACATTCACGTCAACAACACCTATTTCGTGGTGGGGCACTTCCATTACGTGATCTATGGCGCCGCCACCATGGGGGTGTATGCCGCGATCTACCACTGGTTCCCCAAATTCACCGGGAAGATGTATTACGAGGGTCTCGGCCAGCTCCATTTCCTGCTCACCTTCATCGGCACCAACCTGAATTTCTTCCCGATGCACCCGCTCGGGCTGATGGGGATGCCCCGCCGGGTGTCGTCCTACGACCCGGAATTCGCCTTCTGGAATGTGCTCGCCAGCCTCGGTGCCTTTCTGCTGGGAGTCTCGATCATCCCCTTCCTGCTCAATCTGGTCAGCTCGCTGGTGCGCGGCAAGCAGGCGCCGGCCAACCCCTGGAACGCGATCGGCCTGGAGTGGCTGCTGCCCTCCCCACCGCCGGCCGAGAACTTCGAAGAGAACGTGCCCACCGTGATCAGCGGCCCCTACGGCTACGGCAGCGGCCTTCCCCTGGTGGAACACCAGGAGCGCTATCCCCTCGCCACTGATTTCCTGGCCACTGATCTCCTCACCCCGCAGCAGGCCTGAAGCGATGACTCTCACTCCCGCCAGCCCAGAGCCCCTCTCAGGCCTTGATCAGAACGCCGGCCCTGCTGCCGGCCACGCCTCTGGTCACGGCAGCCATGCCAACCACAGCCTGACGGGCTTCATCATTTTTCTGTGCTCGGAGAGCATCATCTTCCTGGCCTTCTTCACCGGCTACGCGGTGTTGAAGCTGTCCTCCCTCAACTGGCTTCCCCCTGGAGTGGAGGGCCTGGAGTGGCGCACGCCCCTGGCCTACACGGCGGTGCTGGTGTCCAGCAGCGGCACGATCGCCCTGGCCGAATGGTTCTTGGCGCGCGGCAACCTCTGGGGATTTCGTGCCTTCTGGTTGCTGAGCATGGCGATGGGCACGGTCTTTCTCTACGGCCAGGCGATTGAGTGGGCTGGGCTGTCGTTCGGCATCACCAGCGGCAGCTTCGGCAGCTGCTTCTATCTGCTCACCGGCTTCCACGGCCTGCATGTGGCCAGCGGCGTCCTGCTGATGGCTCTGATGCTGATCCGCTCCTTCCGCGCCGGCAACTATGAGGGCGGCGAGCAGGGTGTGGTGGCCGCCTCGCTGTTCTGGCATTTCGTCGATGTGATCTGGGTGCTGCTGTTCCTTTTGCTCTACGCCTGGCCGGCATGATCATTGACGACGCCCACTACGACGTGATCGTGATCGGCAGCGGCGCCGCCGGTGGCACCATGGCGGCTTCTTTGGCGGCCAGAGGCCGCCGCGTGCTGATCCTGGAGCGGGGCGGCTCCCTGCCCCTGGAAGACCAGAACGTCTCCGATGTCGATCTCTTCCAGAAGGATCGCTATCACCCCAAAGAACAGTGGTTCGGCACTGACGGTGACCCCTTCAACCCCCAGGCGATCTATGCCCTGGGCGGCAACACCAAGATCTGGGGCGCCGTGCTTGAGCGCATGCGCGAGGCAGAGTTCGACGGCCTGGCGATGCAGGAAGGCCAGGCCCCGCGCTGGGGCCTGAGCTACGCCGAGCTGGCCCCCTGGTATGACCGGGCCGAAGCCCTCTACCGGGTCCATGGTCGCGCCGGCCTCGATCCCACCGAGCCGGCACGGGCCAGCGACTTTCCCCACCGGCCCCTGGCGATCGAGCCCTTTTTCGAGCCCCTGCGCTCGGCCCTGGAGCGGCAGGGTTGCCGCCCCTACGACCTGCCGCTCACCTGGTCAGAAGATCCAGAGGATCCCAGCGGCGATGCCGAGCTGTTCGGTGTGGCTGCCGCCCTGGAGCAGCCGACCACCCAGCTGCGCACCGAGGCCCAAGTCACCCGCCTGCACGTGAACCCCAGTGGCAGCGAAGTGCGGGGGGTGGAGGCTGTGATCAACGGCCAGAGCTGGCTGTTCCGCGGCGACCAGGTGGTGCTCGCCGCCGGGGCGATCAACACCCCCGCCATCCTGCTGGCCTCCGCCAGTGATCGCCATCCCGAAGGGCTGGCCAACCGCTCAGGCCAGGTGGGCCGCAACCTGATGAAGTTGCAGCTCAGCGCGATTCTGCAGCTGGCCACAGCGGCCAACTCCGCTCGCTATCCCCGCAGTCTCGGCGTCAACGACTACTACTGGGGCGATCAGAACGTCAGTTTTCCGCTCGGCCATATCGAGAACGGTGGCGGCGTTCTCCAGGATCCGCTCTTCGCCGAATCGCCGCCTGTGCTGTCGCTGGTCACGAAGCTGCTGCCCAACGCGACCCTGGCCCAGCTGGCTTCCCGCTCGGTCTGCTGGTGGGCGACCAGCGCCGTGCTGCCTGACCCCGAAAACCGCATCACCCTGCGCAACAAGCGGATTCGCATCCAGTACCTGCCCAACAATCTCGAAGCCCACGACCGGCTGGTCTACCGCTGGCTTGACACCCTGCAGGCCGTTGAAGCCGATCCCCAGACCCAGGTGGTCAAGAAGGCCTGGATCCATCCCCGTGGCGAGGCGCCGCTGGCGGTGATGGGTTACGCCTGCGGCACCTGCCGGATGGGCAGCGATCCGGCCAGCTCCGTGGTGGATCTCAACGGCCGTAGCCACGAGGTGGGCAATCTGACCGTGGCCGACGCCAGTGTCTTTCCCAGCTGCCCAGGCCTCTCGCCCGGGCTGACGGTGATCGCCAACGCCCTGCGGCTGGCCGAAGCGATCGCCTGATCCGATCCCCTTATTCTGGGTGGTCCGCGGGTTGGCAGAGGACACCATCCATGGCTGAGGCCAGACACAACAGCTCTGGGAGCGACAGCGGCCTGCTGGCCAGCGTCATCGGTGGCGCCGTGCTCGGCGCGGCAGGACTGGCCTGGTGGCTGTTATCGGAGGCGGAACGGCGGCGGCTGGCCCTGCGCCAGCGCCGCAGCGTGCGGCTCTCCCGCCTGCAGGAAGGGTCACGGGATGGCGAGCTCGGCGGCCAACGGCCGCTGATGGACTCCGAACTGCAGCACAAGGTCAAGGAGCTGAACCGGGCGATCGAGGACGTGCGCCGCCAGCTGGAATGCCTCAGCCCCGACAGCTGAGAGGGGCGCCAAAGCCCGGTCTGGCGAATCGTTAGGTTGCTATCCGCCTCCCTGCCGATGCCCATGCTCCGTTCCGCCGCGATCACCGCCGGGGTCCAGCGCTCCCCGAACCGGGCCATGCTGCGGGCCGTCGGCTTCGGCGATGGCGACTTCGACAAGCCGATCATCGGCATCGCCAACGGTTACAGCACGATCACGCCCTGCAACATCGGCCTCAACGCCTTGACCGAGCGGGCCGTGGAAGCCGCGCGGGAGGCGGGCGCCATGCCCCAGACCTTCGGCACCATCACCGTCAGCGACGGCATCTCGATGGGAACCGAGGGGATGAAGTATTCGCTGGTGTCACGCGAGGTGATCGCCGATTCGATCGAAACCGCCTGCAATGCCCAGAGCATGGACGGGCTGCTGGCGATCGGTGGCTGCGACAAGAACATGCCCGGCGCCATGCTCGCCATGGCGCGCATGGACATCCCGGCGATCTTTGTCTACGGCGGCACGATCAAGCCCGGCAAGCTCGGCCCCTGCGACCTCACCGTGGTCAGCGCTTTTGAGGCGGTGGGCCAGTTCTCCGGTGGCCGCATCGATGAGGCGGAACTGCTGGCGATCGAAAAGAACGCCTGCCCCGGCGCCGGCAGCTGCGGCGGCATGTTCACCGCCAACACGATGAGCTCGGCCTTCGAGGCCATGGGCCTGAGCCTCTCAGGCAGCTCCACCATGGCGGCCGAAGACCCGGAGAAAGCCGAGAGCGCCGCCCGCTCCGCCGAGGTGCTGGTGGCCGCCATCGCCGCAGGGCTCCGCCCCAGCGACCTGATCACCCGCGCCTCGATCGAGAACGCGATCAGCGTGATCATGGCGGTGGGTGGCTCCACCAATTCGGTGCTCCACCTGCTGGCGATCGCCCGCACCGCCGGCGTACCGCTCTGCATCGACGACTTCGAAACCATCCGCCAGCGGGTGCCGGTGATCTGCGATCTCAAGCCCAGCGGCCGCTTCGTGACGGTGGATCTCCACAACGCCGGCGGCATCCCCCAGGTGATGAAGCTGCTGCTCGATGCCGGCCTGCTGCACGGCGACTGCCCGACGATCGAAGGCAAAACCCTGGCCGAACTGCTCACCGCTGTGCCCAGTGCCCCCCCCGCGGGCCAGGAGGTGATCCGGCCCCTCTCTGATCCGCTCTACAGCCAGGGGCACCTTTCGATCCTGAAGGGCAACCTGGCCACCGAAGGCGCCGTTGCCAAGATCAGCGGCATCAAGACCACCACCATCACCGGGCCAGCCCGGGTGTTCGAGAGTGAGGAGAGCGGCCTTGAGGCCATCCTCGCCGGCGAGGTAGTGGCCGGCGATGTGGTGGTGATCCGCAACGAGGGCCCGGTCGGTGGCCCCGGCATGCGCGAGATGCTCTCGCCCACCGCCGCGATCATCGGCCAGGGGCTGGGGGATTCGGTGGCCCTGATCACCGATGGGCGCTTCAGTGGCGGCACCTATGGGCTGGTGGTGGGCCACGTGGCCCCCGAGGCCGCCGTCGGTGGCGCCATCGCCCTGATCCAGGACGGCGACACGATCACCGTGGACACCGGCCAGCGCCTGCTCCAGCTCAACGTGACCCCAGCTGAGCTGGAACGGCGCCACGCCATCTGGACAGCTCCCGAGCCCCGCTACCGCACCGGCGTGCTGGGCAAATACGCCCGACAGGTGAGCAGCAGCAGCCTGGGCGCTGTCACCGATCAGCCCTGAACCACCAATCCATCAATCGGACGGCTGAAGAGAGGGGCCCAGCAGGGCCCGCAGCCGCCGGGCCAGGGCTTCAAGCGGGCCGCCGCCGTCTGGGCGCTCGCAGCGCAGGCCACTCTCCCCATCCATCCAGACCGGGTGGTTGCCTTGCCAGAGCATGGGTTGCTGCGGTTGGGCCGGCCAGCTCAGCATCAGGTGCAGGTCCTCGCCGCTGCGGTAGATCTCCAGTTCGATGTCATCGAGCGGCAGGCGGGTGCCGTCGCGGTTTCGCGGCTGGATTTGCAAGGTGCAGTCGAGCTGCTCCTCGCCCAGGCCATCGCCAGCCACCACGGCATGGAGATGGGGCTTGAGGCAGAGGTCGGCCGCCGCCGCGACCCGCCGGCAGAGGGCACCGGGCTCGCTCAAGGCACAGCCCGGATCGCCACCAGCCCGAGGCGCAGCGGTCCAGCCCGGAAGCCGGCATTGAGCTGGCCATCGTCGCCGAATTTCGAGTGCAGCACCTGCAGGCGGGTGATCCGACAGGCATCGAAACGCAGCGGCAGGTTGAGCGGCCGGGCCCGCACCGAGGGCCGCAACTGATCCAGAGGGATCTCCACCAGGCTGACTCCGTCTGCGCTGGTGTCGAATTCCGTCACCCAGCGAAGGCCTCCGGGGATCAGCTCGGTCAGGCCGGCCACCCCATCGGAGCAGGCAACGGCCAGCTTGTAGCGGCGGCCGTCGCCGCGCAGCTCCAGCTCAAGGGCGCGGTAGGCACCCAGGTCGAGAGGAGGGGAGAAGAGGGGCGAGCGACAGCTGACAAAGCCACCGCCCTGTTCCACCACCTCGGCCTCCAGCACCAGACCCTCAGGCCCCACCCGGCAGACGCCCGTGCTGTTGCCCCCCATGACGGTGTCGTTGAGGGCCAGCCAACCGCTGAAGCCATCACCGCTCACCACAAGCAAGGGGGTCGCCATCAGGGCTGCTTCGTTTGATCCTCCAAGCCTGCCGCAGCGGCGGCATCGGCAAGGATCAGCACGGGACCAAGGGGGCGCACCAGCCGTGCCGGCGTCCGGGCCGCGGGCTCGTTGGGATCGAGCAGCCGTTGCAGGGCCTGCTGTTTGCCGGCGCCACTCACCAGGATCACCACCTGCCGTGCCGCGCTCAGCACCGGCGCGGTGAAGGTGACCCGGGGCAGCCCCTTGCCCTCGCTGACCGTGACGTTGCAGTCGATCACGTCGGTGGCGGCGGTACCCGGGAAGAGCGAAGCGGTGTGGCCGTCGTCGCCCAACCCCAGCAGGATCACATCGAAGATCGGCGGTTGGCCGGGGCAAAGCTGGGCCAGGAGCGCGTCGTAGGCGGCGGCGCCCAGTTCGGGGCTCGCCAGAGCGGTGGGGACCGGATGGAAGCAGGCCTGGGCCCCGGGGCCCGCAGCCAGCAGGGAGCGGCGCAGCATCAGGGCATTGCTGGCCGGGTCGTCGGCCGGCACCCAGCGTTCATCGCCGAGCAGCACATCCACCCGCTGCCAGGGCAGGTGGTTCGCCGCCAGGAGGTGATAGGCCTGCTCCGGGGTGGTGCCTCCGGCCAGGGCGATCTGGGCCCGCTCCCGTTCAGCAAGGGCCAGATCGATGCTGGCAGCGATCGTTTCGGCGGCCAGGTGCGAGAGCGCCGCCCGATCGACAGCTGTTTTCAGCCGGTAGGAGGCCGGGGGGTTGGCGCTCACAGCAACCACTCGGTGTGGAAGCTGCCGGGCCGATCCACCCGCTGATAGGTGTGGGCGCCGAAGCAGTCACGCATCGCCTGCAGCAGGTTCTGGGGCAGCCGGCCGCTGCGGTAGCTGTCGATGTAGTCGAGGGTGCTGCTCAGGCAGGGCACGGGAATGCCGGCGAGGGCGGCGGCGGCCACCACCTGGCGCAAGCCGGGCAGACGGCTGTTGATCTGGGCGGCGAACCAGGGATCCACCATCAGGTTGGCCAGGTCCGGATTGGTGTCGTAGGCATTCTGGATCCGTTGCAGCAGGCGGGCGCGGATGATGCAGCCCCCCTTCCAGATCTGGGCGATCGAGGAGAGCTGCAGGTTGTAGTCGTGCAGCGCCGAGGCTTCCACCATCAAGGCCATGCCCTGGGCATAGCTGGCGATGCAGGCGAGGATGACGGCATCGCGAAGGGCCGGTAGCCCATCGTCGAGGGCGCCGAGGTCGGCCGACGCTGGAATCTGTGGAGCTTCGATCACGCTGGCCGCCCTCTGGCGCTCACCGTGCAGGGAGCTCATCACCCGGCCATTAAGGGCTGCATAGATCGTCGGCACGGCGATGCCCATCTCGAGGGCGCTGACCACGGTCCAGAGGCCGGTGCCTTTCTGACCCGCCACATCGAGGATCTTCTCGACCAGATCGCCGCCGTCCTCGGGGTCGCGGGTCCGCAGGCACACCTCGGTGATCTCCACCAGATAGGAGGAGAGCTCCTCGAGTTGATTCCAGCCGTCAAAGACATCGGCCATCTCCAGGCCGCTGAGGCCGGCCGAACGCTTCATCAGGTCATAGGCCTCGCAGAGGATCTGCTCGATGCCGTATTCGATGCCGTTGTGGACCGTCTTGACGAAGTGGCCGGCGCCACCGGGGCCGATGTAGGTGACGCAGGGGCCATCCTCCACCTGGGCGGCCATCTTGCGCACCAGGCCTTCGATCGCGTCGTAGGCGGTCTTGGTGCCGCCGGGCATCATGCTCGGCCCCTCCAGGGCGCCCTTGGCACCGCCGGAGACGCCCATGCCGATGAAGCCGAAGCTCTTGCTCTCCAGCTCCTTCACCCGCCGCTCAGTGTCGGTGTAGAGGGAGTTGCCGCCATCGATCAGCAGGTCGCCGTCTTCGAGCAGAGGGGAGAGTGTGGCGATCATGGCGTCGATCGGCTCACCCGCCTTGATCATCATCAGGATGCGGCGAGGGCGCTCCAAAGCCCCCACGAACTCCTCCAGGGTGTGGGCCCCGACAATGTTGAGCCCTGCGCCCCGGCCATTCAGAAAGTCTTCGGTCTTGGCGTAGGTGCGGTTGTAGACGACGCTGGAGAAGCCATTGCGCTCGGCATTGAGCACCAGGTTCTCGCCCATCACCCCCAGGCCGATCAGGCCGAAGTGCGCTTTGCTCATGTGTGGTTGGGTTGGATGAACCGGTCCTAGCCAGTGTGCCCTTCGCAGCGACGCCGGTGGGTGTCGCCGCAGGGTGTGTCAGCAAGCGCTCAGAAGCCCCTAGATCACCGTACCGTCGGCGATCGTGGCATTTTTCTCCACCACCACGATGCCGTTGCGGATGTAGAAGCCCAGCTCTGGACGGTCGGCTTCCTCGATGCGGTCCTTGTTGACGATCGTGACGTTGCGGCCGATCCGGACGTTTTTGTCGAGGATGGCGCCCTTGACGGTGGTGCCATGGCCGACGCCGAGGGGAATGCCGCCGCGCTCACGCAGCACGGCCCGCTCCTCGGAGGATTCGTAGTAGTCGGCCCCCATCACCAGGGTGTCCTGAAGCACCACCTCGCCTTCGACCCTGGAGCGCACACCGAGCACGCAGTGATGAATGCTGCAGGCCTGAAGCAAGGAGCCCTCGCCGATGATCGACTGGGTGACCTGGGTGTCAAGCAACTTGCTGGGCGGCAGGTAGCGCGGCCTTGTGTAGATCGGAAATTTTTCGTCGTAGAATGAGAAGGCCGGCCTGGGTTGATCGGTGAGCGCCAGATTGGCCTCATAAAACGCACCGATGGTGCCGATGTCTTCCCAGTAGTCGTCGAAGAGATAACTCTGGAGGTTGTCGCCACGCTCCAGGGCCAGGGGGATGATCTCCTTACCGAAATCGGTGGCCGTGGGATTGCGGGCCAGCAGGTCAAACAGGGTATGCCTGTTGAACACGTAGATCCCCATCGAAGCGAGATAGGGGCGCCGGGCCGCCTCGGCTTCACTCAGGCCAAGGCTGGCGGTGTCCACCTTCATCGACTCCAGCGCCGCACCTTTCGGCTTTTCGCTGAACTCACGGATGCGGCCGTCGCGCTCGGCGCGCATCAGACCGAAGCTTTCGGCCTGGGCCTGATCCACCGGCAGGGCACCGACACTCAGATCAGCGCCGCTGTTGATGTGGTGATCAACGAATTGGCTGTAGTCCATCCGGTAGAGCTGGTCACCGGAGAGGATGAGGTAGTGGTCCACGTCCCATTCCTGGAACAGCCACTGGTATTTGCGAACGGCATCAGCGGTTCCCTCGAACCAGCTGGGGCTCTCCGGCGTCTGCTGGGCGGCGAGCACCTCGACGAAACCCTGGCCGAAGCCGGCCGAGAGGTTGTAGGTCTGGGTGAGGTGCCGGTTGAGAGAGGCGCTGTTGAACTGGGTCAGCACATAGATCTTGTTGACACCAGAGTTGATGCAGTTGCTGATCGGAATATCGATCAGCCGGTATTTGCCGGCCAGGGGCACCGCTGGCTTGGCCCGCATCTTGGTGAGCGGGTAGAGGCGAGTGCCCGCTCCACCGCCAAGGATGATCGCCAAAACCCGCTTCATCACTCACTCCTTGTAGGGCTGCGTGCAGCACCCAAGAACCGTACTGGACCGGCTGACCCGGTGACTGCCAGGAAAGATGACGCCCCTGCCGCTGATCAGGCGGCCATCACCAATGTAGTCGGATTGATGGTTTTTTCCGGTGTTGGTGGATTGATCCAGACCACCTCTGGCTGACCCCAGCAGCGTGTGCTGCGGCTC
>JABMPN010000099.1 GCA_013203655.1 Cyanobacteria bacterium bin.51 | reverse complement strand
GGCATAGGCGCCCGTGAGGACAGGCAATGCATGGGCGCCCACAGAAGCAATGGCCAAAACATCGGCGCTGATGCCGCTGGCGCCGCTAGGGTCGCTGGCATTGAACACCAAAACGCATGCAATGACGGCTTCTTCCTCGTTTTCGAGGTCGTTCTCAGGCGGATCTGACGGCGGTAATGTAGTGGTCATGAGTTGCAGTGAAGCCCGATACAATCGCTTCATTCTATTCGACACCGGTGACCTACTGTGACTGATACTAAAACTTGGATGTGCTTAATTTGCGGCTGGATTTACGACGAGGCGGCCGGTTGCCCAGAAGATGGCATTGCCCCTGGCACCGCATGGGCCGACGTGCCCATGAACTGGACTTGTCCTGAGTGCGGTGCCCGCAAAGAAGACTTTGAAATGGTGGCCATTTAAGCTGCTCAAATTTGGCAACGCTAGGCCGAATTCAGCTTGTTTTTTTCACCACGGCATAGCGTGCCAAGGTTTTTTCTCTGGCCTCTGCGTGGTTCACAACGGGCAGGGGATAGTCTTTTCCTAGGGTAATGCCTGCTGCTTGAAGTGCCAGCGGTTTGGCTTCCCATGGGGCGTGAATGTCGGCGCCATCAAGCGCAGCCAACTGCGGCAAATAACGCTTGATGAATTTACCCTTTGGATCGAACTTTTCGCTCTGCGTCACAGGGTTGAAAATTCGGAAATAGGGCTGTGCATCGCAACCGCTCGAACTGGCCCACTGCCAGCCGCCGTTGTTGGCGGCCAGATCGCCGTCCACCAGGCGCTCCATGAAGGCCCGCTCGCCCCAGCGCCAGTCGATGATCAGATCCTTGACCAGAAAGGAGGCGACGATCATGCGGCAGCGGTTGTGCATCTAGCCGCTGGCGTTGAGCTGACGCATCGCCGCATCCACGATCGGCACGCCGGTGAGGCCCTCGCACCAGGCCCCGAAGCGGACCGGATCGTTCTCCCAGGGGAAGTGGCGCCACTGGGCCCGGTAGGCGCCGTCGGCCAAGGCCGGGAAATGGAACAGCGCCTGCTGGTAGAACTCGCGCCAGGCCAGCTCCTGCTCCCAGACGGTGATCGCCTGTTGCTGCTCCGCGCTGCCGGCGGCCGGTCGCATCGCCTGGGCGGCGGCCCAGGCCTGACGGGGGCTGAGGGTGCCGAAGCGCAGGGCAGCGCTGAGCCCGGAGGTTCCCGCTTCGCCGGGCAGGTTGCGGCCGGATTCGTAGTGGAGCAGGGCGGCATGGCTGAAGGCTTCCAGCTGCTCTCTTGCGGCTGTCTCACCAGGCCGGCAGGGGCAGAGATCGGCGCCAGCGAAGGCTGCGCCCAGGTTGGCCAGATCTTCAAGCGCCTTGGCAGGCTCGCCGGGCAGGGCGCTCGCCAGCGCTTTGGACGCAGCCGTGTCGAGATCATGCAGGCCGCCGGGCGCCGGGGTGGGGGTGAGTGCGGCGGCCGGCCTCTCCTCAAGTTGTTGCCGCCAGCGGCGCCAGTAGGGCCCATAGACCCGATAGGGATCGCCACTGCCGGTGCTGAGGGCATCGGGGGGAACCAGCAACTGGTCCCAGCCCGCGAACACCTTCCTGCCGCTGGCCTGCAGGGCGGCGGCCACCCTGCGGTCGCGCTCCCGCCCTGCTGGCTCCACCTCCCGGTTCCAGGCCACCACAGCCGCGCCGATCGTGGCGGCGAGCCTGGGCAGCAGGGCGACGGGGTCGCCGTCGAGCACCAGCAGTTGGCTGCCGGCGGCGCGCCAGCCTTGCTGGAGTTCCCGCAGGCTCTCGGCCAGGAACCACAGCCGCGCCGCTGATTGATCCGCTGCCGCCAGCTCGGCCGGATCGATCACATACACACCCGTGACGGCAGGGGTGGCACGGCAGGCGGCGGCCAGGCCCAGGTTGTCGGCCAGGCGCAGATCGCGCCGGTGCCAGAACAGCCAGCGGGTGCTCCCTTCGGGGGCGGAGGCGGAGGCGGGCTCACTCATCCGAGGCCGAGCACCTGGCGGGCGCGGAACCAGGCGGTGACGCTCTTGCCATCGAGAGCCTCATCGCCACTGGCCAGGGCGGCATCGAGGGCGGCGGGCTCGAGCAGCAGCACCTCCAGGTCCTCGTCATCGTCGGCGGCGGGTCGCTCGCTCAGTGCGCTGAGTTCGCGGGCCAGGAACAGGTGGATCAGCTCGTCGGAGTAGCCGGGGCAGGGCAGCATCAGTCCGAGCGAGTCCCAGCGGGCGGCGCCGTAGCCAGCTTCTTCGCCCAGCTCGCGCTGCATTGAACCCAGGGGGTCTTCGCCCGCTTCCAGGGTGCCGGCGGGGAACTCGAGGATGCGGCGTTCCACGGCGAAGCGGTACTGGCGCAGGATCACCACCCGGCCGTCGTCGAGCACGGGCACCGCCAGGGAGGCGCCGGGGTGGCGGATGATCCCGTAGGTGCCCTCCACCCCCATCGGCAGCACCACCCGGTTGAGCTCGAAGCGGATCTTGCGGGCCTGCAGGGCCGCCGTGGTTTCCAGGTGGGTGGAGGGCTCGGGTGGCAGCAGCGGAGCCATGGAGCAGGGCTGGGGGGCTTCCAGTGTGACCGCCTGCCGTAGCCGGCGCGGTTCAGGCCAGAAGCGATGCTCCCCACTCGGGCCAGCCAGCGCGACCAGGCAGGGGCTGGGGCGGAGGCTCATTGGAGCCCGCCAGCAGCTGCTGCAGCAAAGCGACGGCAGGGGCGGTTCCCCCGGGCGGCACCAGCCCCGGCTCGATCGCCGCCAGCGGCGCCAGCACAAAGGTGCGCTGGCGCAGGCGCGGGTGGGGCAGCTCCAGCTGGGGCGGCTGCCGCTGATCAGCGGCCATGGCCATGGCGCCACACCAGAGCAGGTCGAGATCGAGGCTGCGGGGGCCCCAGGGCACCAGGCGCTGGCGGCCGAAACGCGCCTCCAGGCCCTGCAGCCGCATCAGCAGGGCCAGCGGATCGGGCCAGGAATCGCTGTCTTTCCGGGAGGCGCTGCTGGCGGAACGCTCCACCAGCAGCGCCGCATTGAGGAAGGGCGGCTGCCCCGGCGGACCACCCACCGGCGCCGTGCGGAACAGCGGCGACCAGCGCAGTTTCAGCAACGGCTCAGGCCTGGCCGCGCCACCCATCCAGGATTCCAGCTCCTGAATCAGTAACGGCCGCACGGCCGTGAGGGTGGCGGCGGGATCGCCGAGGTTGGCCCCAAGGGCGATGGCCGTTGTCACGACGGGCTCAGGCTCCGTTAAGGCCAGCTTCGCGCTCGAGCAACGCCTGCTTGCGTTCGATGCCCCATCGGTAGCCGCGCAGGGAACCGTCGCTGCCGATGACGCGGTGGCAGGGGATGGCCAGGGCGATCGGGTTGGCGCCGCAGGCCTGGGCCACGGCCCGCACCGAGCTGGGTTCGCCGAGACGGCGGGCGAGCTCCGCGTAGCTCACCGTGTGGCCGGCGGGAACCGAGACCAGCTCCTGCCAGACACGGCGACGGAAGGGCGTGCCGCCCAGATCAAGCGGTGGTGGCGGCTGTTGCGGTGATGGAGAAGCGGGCTCGTCGATGGCGGCGAGCACCCGGTCCAGCCAGCCCCCAAGCTCGGGATCGGCCGCAGCGAGCTGAGCCTCGGGATGGCGCTGGTGCAGCTCCTCGGTCAGTCGGTCGGGCTGATCGCCCAGGGAGATCGCCACAATTCCGCGCGGCGAGGCGGCGAGCAGGATCCAGCCAAGCCAGCAGGGCCGAAGCAGGAAGCGAGCGGTGTCATGGCCCATCGCCGGCTGGCGCAATCACGACACGAGTTTGGCGGCACTGAGCGCGACGAACAACGGGGCCGCTTGTGCTGCCATACGGTTCAATTCCTGGGCAGGAGAGAAGGAGACGAGTAGTCGGATCGATCTCATTCGACTCTGGTAAGCCATCACTCAGGTTCCTCACTCAGGGATTAATCCCCCCACGCCGATCGAGCTCACCCCCTTCGTGAAATGACCGGCGGCCCTGAGGGTGGAGTGGCGAAACTGGGGGATGATTGAAAAGATAAGGCCATCACCTCGGGCTTTTCGTTCCCCCATTCACCTTTCCCGATGCACAGATTTATCCCCTTAGGACTGGCCCTGGTGGCTGCCGGTTCGCCCCTGTCCGCGGCGCAGCTCCCCTTCCAGCCCAACCCCAGCGCCTTTGCCACCTACCTCGGCAAGAAGGCCTTGGTGGACGGCAGCCGCGCCAGCTTCAGGAACCTGAGCGGCTGCAGCACGGGCAGTGGCCAGCCCCTGACCTACCAGTGCGAGTCGGGCGATGCTGTGTTGAGCAGCCCCAGTGGGTCGCGCTCCTGCAAGGCGGTCTCCCGCGAGGGGCGTCCCGGCATCATCTGGACGGCGGGCAAGACAGGAGGAGGGTCATGGCAGGCGAATCTGGAGTGCCCACCACTCGCCCCGGCCGCCGCAGCTCCGCTCTGAGCTGTTTCGGCCAAGGCCGCCACATCGAAGGGTGCGGACTGCCAACGGTGATCGGAAATGAACCAGAATCGGATTTTGCCGCCCCTGTTTCGCTGGCCAGGGGATGACGCCTTGTAACCGATGAGCCCCCTTTTCCCCTGCTCTGGTTGCGGCGTTCAGATCGAGCGCTCAGTGCGCCTCTATCTCCAACAGAAGGGACTGGTGCTCTGCTCGACCTGCAAGGACAGGCAGGACGCTGAAGCCGTGTCGGCCCCCCAGGGCGATCCGGGGGAAGCGGCACCGGGCCCGGATTGACGGGTCCCCAGAAGACCCGTCTACCCAAGACCAACGACTACCGCGGCTGTGGAGGGGGAGTCGTGGTGATTCCAATGCACCGCAACCCTCCTTTGTTCGCCCCAACCTGTATTCGCCAGCAAAGCCGTCCATTGACCCAAATCGCTTGAGGGTCACCCTTGCCCCTGAGCGAAGCTTTCATGAACTGATTCAACTGTTCTTTCAGCTCCTCTTTTTCTGCCGCACTAACTCTTTCTTTCCTGAGCGTATCCTTCTCAGGCTTGGGAGTAGCCGTGAGATTCATTGGCCGCTGGACTGCCTGCGCCAGCCTGGGCCCTGCAACTCCTGGTGAATCCGCCGCCTTTATGGCGACTGCTGGTGCTAAGACAAGAAGTGCAACCAGGCAGCATCGTTGCCATTCAGGGAGCGATTGAGAGCTTTTCATGATCTTCATCGCTCATTGACGAGGCTGGGTCAGGCTTCAAGCTGCACCGAACGAATGATATTCAAGTTGATACCTGAAAACCTTCAAAAAGTAGAGTTTTGATCTGACTGCCTTCGACAGTGTTCACTAATTCTCTTGGTGGAGCCGGCTCCATGTTCAGCTTAATGAAACAACACCGCAGCGGCCTGAGCTTGCTAGCCCATTTTCATCAAGTTGGCATTGACTGGAGGGTGGGCCAGCAGCCCGCCAGCAGCCGTCGCCAGCGATGATGCGGTGGCCGGGGATGGCCAGGGCGGGCGAGTTCGGCATAACCCACGGTGTTGCCCGAGGGGATCAAGCCCATCCCCCAGTGCCCAACGTCGATGCCGCCCGCGGCCACTCCCACCGATCCAGCAGCGGGCAGGGTCAGAGTGGCCCCGCCCCTGCCCAACCGATGCCCCGCCCATGCCCTTCAACGGCCCTGCGCTGACACGGCCGGTCCCCATCGACAACCCCCTGGCGCTCGGGTTGGCGCGGGCTCCCCAGGAGCCTGCCCTGCGGGATCTGCGCCGCAGCCTGAGCTGGGCCGAGCTGGAGCGGGCCACTGAGCAGCTGGCGCGGGCCTACCGGGCCCTGGGCCTGGGGCCCGGCGACCGGCTGGCCTCGCTGGTGCCCAACGGCGTGGAGCTGGTGGTGCACTACCTGGCCGGGCTGCGCAGCGGCCTGGTGCTCACCCCGCTCAACTACCGCTATGTGCCGGCCGAGATCGACCATGCCCTGGCGGTGAGCGGCGCGGCGGCCCTGGTGTTCCACCGCGAGCGGCAGGCGGATGTGGCGGCCAGCACCCGGGCGGGCGAGCTGCCCCTGGGCACCATTGAGATCGACGACCTGCGCGGTTTCGAGGCGCTGCTCGAACGCTGTCCCGGCAGCGGGGCCCCCTGGCCGGTGCTGCCGGCGGCGGCCCCCTGCGTGATCTA
Organism: Cyanobacteria bacterium bin.51; assembly: GCA_013203655.1. GTDB lineage: Bacteria > Cyanobacteriota > Cyanobacteriia > PCC-6307 > Cyanobiaceae > Regnicoccus. The sequence goes on along the minus strand of JABMPN010000099.1, from coordinate 6,131 downwards.
TTTCACCTCCGGCAGCACCGCTCGGCCGAAGTGCGTGACCCACAGCCGCGCCAGCCTCGGGGCGCTGCTGGCGTCGCTGGCGCAGGCCCTGGAGCTGCGGCCGGGGGAGCAGGTGCTGGCGGGCTGCTCCCTGGCCCATGTGGCCGCCTCGGCCCTCTGCCTCGGTGCCCTGGGGGCGGGGGCGGGAGCCGTGATCGCCAACACCATCGACAGCCCCAGCGTCGAAACCCTGCTGCGCCGCCACCGGCCGGAGGTGATGCTGATGCTGCCCGCCCCCCTGTTTGGCCTGGTGCGCGATGGCGGGCTGCAGCGCCAGGATCTGGCCTCGGTGCGGCTGTGCATCAGCGGCGGCGACAAGGTGCCGCACCAGCTGCAGCAGGAGTTCCAGGCCGCCACCGGCTTCTGCATCCACGAGAGCTACGGCCTCACCGAGTGCGCCTACGCCACCCTGGCGCCGCCCTCGCAGGCCGGCCGGATCGGCTCGGTGGGCCCGCTCTCACCGGGGCTGAGCGGCTCGATCCGCAACCCCCAGGGCCAGGAGGTGGAGCCTGGCGAGGCCGGCCGCCTGTGGCTGCGGGCCCCGTCCGTGATGACGGGCTACTGGGCGAACCCCGCCGCCACGGCCGACACCATTCAGGACGGCTGGCTCGACAGCGGCGATGAGATGCGCCTGGACGGCGACGGCAACCTCTGGTTCTGCGGCAGGCGCAAGCAGATCATCGTGCACGACGGCTCCAACATCTGCCCCCAGGATGTGGAGGAGGCCCTGGCTGAACACCCGGCGGTGGAGCTGGCGGGGGTGATCGGCCTGCGTGATCCGGTCCACGGCGAGAACGTGCGGGCCTACGTGGCGCTCAGGCCAGGTCAGCCGGCCCCGGCGGCCGCGGAGCTGATCGCCTTCGCCCGGCAACGGGTGGGCTACAAGGCCCCTGAGGAGATCTGTTTCCTGCCGGCGTTGCCGCTGAATCCGGTGGGCAAGATCGACCGCATCGCCCTGGGCCAGCTGGCAGCGGCGCAGCCGCAGGCTCGCTGAGGGCGATCCCGGCTCCGCTAACGAGGCCGTCGCCTTCCCCAACCGATGAGCCCTCTCTTCTCCTGTTCGGGTTGTGGTGTTCAGATCGAGCGCTCCACACGCTCCTACCTCGAACAGCGGGGGCAGGTGCTCTGTTCCACCTGCAAGGACAAGGCGGAAGCCGCGCAACAGCCGCAGACGCGGGATCCGACAACAGCCGGCTGAGCCAGCCTGGGGGCCTGCTGCGGCCCGGGGTCGGGGTTCCAGCGGTCATACCCTCGTCAGGTTTCCTCTCTGCCTGGGCGATCCGTCGCCGTGCCAGGCATCCAGAGGATTCCCCGTCCCTGCGGGGGGTGATCAGCCACCCCGCCCGTCCCCGGTCCGCCTTCATGAAAGATCTCACCCAGGCCATCAACAGCCATCTGTCCTCCGAATTCCAGGCCAGCCACACCTACCTGGCCATGTCGATCTGGCTGCGGGAGAAGGATCTGGCCGGGTTCTCCCAGTACATGCTCGAGAAGAGCAACGAGGAGCGGGTGCATGCCGCCCGCATGATCGCCTACCTGGTGGATTGTGATGAGCCGGTGGAGCTGCCCACCATCGAGGCTCCCGAGCGCAGCTGGTCGTCGGTGCAGAACCTCTTCGATCGGGTGTTCGAGCTGGAGAAGCAGGTCACCGCCTCAATCAACCGCCTCTATTCCCTGGCGGAGGAGGGAGGCGAGCGCAGCGCCTCGGCGATGCTCGACTGGTTTGTGAACGAGCAGATCCAGGAGGAGGCGGAGGCCCGGTTCGTGCTCAAGCGCCTGCGGCTGGCCGGCGACAACAGCGCCGCCCTGCTGCTGCTCGATCAGCAGTTCCTCGAGGGCAAAGCGCTCACCCACCTGAAGGCGACGAACACAGCGGCCTAAGGCGTTGGCGCGGCCGTTGTCTGCGCCGGGGCCGGAGCCAGGGCGCTGGCGATGGCCGCCTCGCCGCGGCGGTGGATCTCGCGGGCGTAGTCGGTCCAGGTGCCCTGGCCCCAGTAGCGGAAGCAGCTGGTTTCCAGCAGCAGCAGGTGGAGCAGTGCCTCCCGGTACCGGGGGGTGGCGGTCACGCCGGGGTCTTCGGCCACCAGGGGGTCGAACAGCTGGTGGAAGCGGGCGCTGAGACTCTGCATCGGCTCCAGCACGTTGGCGTAGCCCTCCACCCAGCTGAGGTTGTTGGTCCAGGAGGCACCGGCCATCGAGAAGGCGGGATCGCTGGCCTCGAGCGCGGCGATGGCGGTTTCGGTGGCGGCGGGGGTGGGGAGGCTGCCCACCCTCTGCCACAGCTTGTGTTGGTGCACCGCCTGAATCGCCTGAAAATCCGCGCTCTGCACACCGGCGGCGGCCAGCAACTCCAGATATTCCGTGCCGTTGATCGCCACCGTGGCGGGAGCATGGCCAGCGGAGGCGATGCTGCGATGGGCCTGGAGATAGGCCGGCGGGAACTCATTCATCATCACGCCGCCATTCTCGCCGTCGGCGATCTGGGAAACGAGCGAGGGAACCGTGGTGGTGCCCAGAGATTGCCGGCCCAGCCCCAGGGCCTCGTGATACGGCTGCATCTGACCCACCAGCTTGGTGTCGGAGCCCTGGGTTTTGATCAAGGCCGTGATGCAGACCGTTTCGCCGCTGGAGCTGCGTGCCACCAGCGTGTTGGGGAGGTACTTCTGCTCCTGGCTCAGGCCGTTGCCATCGAGGGTCTCCACGCTGTGCTCCTGCACCAGCAGCCAGCGGTAGCCGCACTCCCGGAGCGCCTTCACCAGGGCAAAGAGGGTGTCGGGGTGGTTGGGCAGGTGCAGTTCCGGGGGCGAAAAGCCCTTCACCCGCTGCAGCGCCTCCCGGCCGAACAGAGCGGCGAACTGGTGCTGCCAGGCCAGGATCTGCAGCTTCAGGTCGGGGATCGGTGTGGAGGGAGCCACCGCATGGCCCCAGAAGCTGCCGAGCCATTCCACATGGGGCTGAAGGGCGGGATCGCAGGCCAGCCGTTGGAGGGCCTCTACACAGTCGTGGCGGCCCATCTGGCCCAGTCCCCAGAGCAGGTTGCCCGAATAATCCAGCATGATCCGGGGGTTGCAGCCCTCCTCGATCAGCTGGGGAATGAGGCTGCCCAGGCGCTTGTAGCAGTGGGCAAAGGGTTCGGCGTTGTGGTTATCGCCTTCGCCCGGATGTTCCAGCATGTACTGGAGATGGGAGATCAGTTCCCCCTGCGCCCCGGCGGGAATCGTGGGCTGGTGCATGTGGAGCGCGCAGGCAAAGCCGGAGCGGATCGTCTCCAGGTTCAGCGTGGTGTGCGCCAGGGCGACGGGGCCTGGCTGTTGCACCAGGGCCAGGATCTCGGCTTCACAGCCGGCAATCGGCGGCAGGGCTTGCTTGCTCAGGGCTTGGTTGCTCGGGGCTTGGTTGCTCATGGTGACGCTGGGCAGAACCATCGAGCCGACCCGCATCATGGCGGCGGCCGGTCCCCTCTCCCGCGCCAAGCTGGACCCCCGCATGGCCGGAGGCAGCGATGACCCGTTCGACTCCCCCGGGGAAAGGGCGCAGCGGGATGGCCGCCGCCCTGGCCACGGCTGTCGTCGCCGTGGCTGCTCTGGCCGCGGCCGTGGGGGGGCTGCCGCTGCAGCGGCTGGAGGGGAGCCGCGCCGGGCCGGCAGCGGGCGCCGCCGACGGGGAGCTGGCGGCCGAGCTGGTGCGCCGCTACCGGGGCCTGCGCCGTCTCCGTTTCCCCGACCAGCCGGAGCTCTCGGTGGCCGAGTGGCTGGCCCGTCCCCAGGACCGGCCGGCGGTGCTGGTGGATGTGCGCGAGCCGCACGAACGGCGCGTCTCGATGCTGCCGGGGGCGATCAGCCAGGAAGACTTCGAGCGCGACCGGGCCCGCTACCGCTCCTGGGTCGTCGTTCCTTACTGCACCATCGGTCTGCGCAGCGGGATCTACACCGGGACCCTGCGCAACCAGGGCTTCGAGGCCCGCAATCTGGCGGGCAGTGTGCTGGCCTGGGCCCATGCCGGCCTGCCGTTCCAAGCCGATGGAGCGGTCACCCGCCGGGTGCACGTCTACAACGCCGACTGGAACCTGCTGCCACGCGGCTACGAGCCCGTCGTCTCCGCCTCGCCGTCCGGGGCCATCAGCATCGGGCCGTTTTCGTGGGGGGAGCAGGATCCACCGGCCCGTTGATGCCCCCCCCCACACACACAACACACACCGTCGCGCTCAATCCCAGACACCAACACCCCGCTCCGCTCAATGTTGGTGACATCAAGGTTGCCGTTGGCGAGAACGACGCCAGACTCTGAGGCCTGAATCCCTGGATGCTTGCCCGGTGCGAACGCTGCCCCTTTCTCTCACTGCTGTGCTTCTGGCCGTTGCCCCGCTGATCCCCAGCTCAGCACTGGCTCAGAAGCGCATTCCCAAACTTCCGGGGTATGACGAGTGTCCGCTCGGTTATGTCAACGACCTGAAGCAGCATTGCAATTCCCCCATCTACTACGAGGTGAAGCCCACCGCCGGAAAAGCCTGTGACTCGGGATGGATGAACATCGGAGCGGGTTACTGCAAGAAGAAAACACTGGGAATCTTCTGATCCCCTCCCGGGCAGCGGATGGTGGGCCGTGTGCTCACCGGCAACGGCAGCACCCGCTACAACGAGTGGTCTACACCCTGATCGGGGCTGGGGAGCTGAGCAACTGCGCGCACGACGAGCTGCGGTGCCATGGGCACGGGCCCGAAGGGACCAGTCGCTGAAGGGCCACAAGGTGGGTCTCAAGCGCGACCCCAGGTCGATCCGACTCAAGGCGGACGCGATCATCCGCAACACCTACCGCACGCTGATGAGCCTGGGTTCAATCAGGGCGCCGGAATGGGGTCATGATCGCCCTCACCAAGCCTCCAGTTGCAGGGCGGCCACCTTGGCGAAGGTCTGATCCGCCGTCACCAGGGCGCAGCCTTCGCTGAGGGCATGGCTGGCGATCAGCAGATCCATGGCCGCCAGAGGTGTGCCTTTCCGTTCCAGATCGGCCCGCAGCCGCCCGTAAACCCTGGCGCAGCCATCGGTCCAGGGCAGGATCTCCAGGATCTCCAAGGTCTCCTCCACCATCCTGGTCAACCGGGACGATGGGGGCAGCTTCTCCAGCCCATAGCGGATCTCAGCCACCACGATCGAAGACAGGCAACAGCGATGCTCACCGGCCCAGGCATCCAGCTGTGGCGACAGGCCGTACAGCAAGGCGCTCACGGCGTTGGTGTCGAGCATCAGCCTGGCTGCCGCCGAAGCCATCAGGGGGACGCCACTGTTTCGGCAGCACGGGTGTCGCGCAATCCGTCCAAGAACGCCGCCATCTCCGCCTGGAAGGCTGGGTCTTCCAGCTGCGCATCCCTGCGCTCCAGCCAGGCATGGGCCGAAGGCCGCACAGATGTGAGCACCACCGCGCCACTCTCGGGATCGCGATGCACCTCCACCTCAGTGCCCTCGAAGCGGAATTCGGCCGGCAGCCGCACCGCCTGGCTACGGCCGTTGCGGAAAAGTTTGGCGCGCACAGCCCCCTCTGCAGGTGGTCGATACCGAGACTAGACCATATCCGCCGCCTCACGCCGCCTCACGCCGCCTGCGACGCCCGCTGGAGCTGCGGCAGCACCCCGCCGAGCCCGCCGATGAGCCAGCAAGGTGACCAACAAGGGTGGTTCGCCATCGCCAAGACACAGTGCTGCCCAACCCCTCAGTTCCACTCCCGTCTCACCTGAAGAAGAGGCTGACGCTTACTTCTGGCACGTTCAAGGGCGGCCAGAAGGTCATCCAGCAACGGGCCGGAGCCTTCCGTCTTGAACGCAGGCCTTCATCAAGGATGGGCTGCTTGAGAGAGGTGCACCAGGGCGTAGGGGGCGGGCGTCGCCACGATGGAGCCGAAGGGTGCTGGGCACCTGTTCGGTCCGTGGGCTGGTGCTGGTCATCGGGGTTCCGATCTGAATGCCATCTTGGCGGGAGGGTGTCCGTGCTGCACCACGGCCCTGGGTTGCTGCGAGCGTGGGTCGGGGACTGGGGCGGCACAGCCAGAAGGGATCCCAGCAGGGGCGCCAGCCTGACGGGCCGCCCAAAACCAAACCT
>JABMPN010000098.1 GCA_013203655.1 Cyanobacteria bacterium bin.51 | reverse complement strand
GGAAGTGATGCACGAGCGCAACGCTCACAACTTCCCCCTCGACCTGGCCTCTGCAGAAGCCACCCCGGTGGCCCTGATCACCCCGTCCATCGGCTGATCGCAGCGGAGCCAATCCTGTTGGCTCCAGGCTTGCCTTTCATCTCAGGCCCCCCTCATTGCGAGGGGGCTTTTTTGTATGCTCCTGCCAACGGCACTAGGCCATGGGAAGCAGTTATGGCCAGCTCTTTCGGGTCAGCACCTTCGGCGAGTCCCACGGGGGTGGTGTTGGGGTGATTGTCGATGGTTGCCCGCCACGGCTCAAGCTGGATTTGGCTGCCATTCAGACGGAACTGGACCGCCGCAGACCGGGCCAGAGCAAGATCACCACGCCCCGCAAGGAAGACGACCGGGTCGAGATCCTCAGCGGCCTGCTCGATGGGGTGACCCTGGGAACGCCGATCGCCATGCTGGTACGCAACAAGGATCAACGCCCAGGCGATTACAGCGACATGGCGGTGGCCTTTCGCCCCTCCCATGCGGATGCCACGTACCAGACGAAGTACGGCATCCAGGCCCGCAGCGGCGGCGGACGGGCCTCAGCGCGGGAAACGATCGGTCGGGTGGCCGCCGGGGCGATCGCCAAGCAACTCCTCGCCCACACCCATGGCACCGAAGTGATCGCCTGGGTGAAGCGCATCCATACGATTGAAGCGGCCATCGAACCGGCCCTCGTGACGCTGGAGGCGGTGGAAGCCACCATGGTGCGCTGTCCTGATCAGGCTGTAGCGGAGCGGATGATCGAGCGAATTGAGGCGATCGGCCGCGACGGAGATTCCTGCGGCGGCGTGATCGAGTGCGTGGTGCGGCGCCCACCGGTGGGCCTGGGCATGCCTGTCTTCGACAAGCTGGAGGCCGATCTGGCCAAGGCGGTGATGTCGTTGCCGGCCACCAAGGGATTCGAGATCGGCTCCGGCTTCGGTGGCACCCTGTTGAAAGGGAGCGAGCACAACGATGCCTTCCTGCCTAGCGGCGACGGCAGCCTGCGCACGGCCACCAACAACTCAGGAGGAATTCAGGGGGGGATCAGCAACGGCGAGGAGATCGTTCTGCGGGTGGCCTTCAAGCCCACCGCCACGATCCGCAAGGAACAACGAACCATCGACTCCACTGGAGCTGCCACCACCCTGGCTGCCAAGGGTCGTCACGACCCCTGCGTGCTGCCCCGGGCCGTGCCGATGGTGGAGGCGATGGTAGCCCTCGTGTTGGCCGATCATCTGCTGCGCCAGCAGGGTCAGTGCAGCCTCTGGTGAGGCTGGGGGAATGGCTGAGTTGTGGGATTTCAATTCGCCACCGCGGACGCCTTGGTAACGACACCGTCCGTCTGACGATTGTCGATCTCGGAGTTGACAACAGCGTTGGGGGCGGGAATGACACCACTCTCTTCTCAAGCAACTTCACCACAGGCAAAAGCGCCTGGAGCTTTTATCAAGGTGGCGGCCTCATTGGCCAAGGCAATGCCATCCGGTTCGGTTGGGAAGGGGTTTCCTCATCGGGTGGCAGCGACTCATTCGGCAACTTTCTGGACGTCGCTGCCTTCGGCGTTGGCATTCCCGTGCCTGTACCCATGCCGCTGCTGGCTCCAGGCCTGGGCAAATCCTCCAACACCTGAGCAAGGCCGCCGCAGGAGACCGCTGACCAGCCCTGACGCCCGGCCCCGAGGGCGATGGCATCCACTCCCGCGTCCAGCCACGGCCTCACATCCACGGCAACCAGACCGCCGGCAGCGACGCAGAACGGCAGTGTGCCGGCCAGCGGCTCCCGCAACCCGGCCCAGTAGGAGGCTCCAAGCGCCGCCGCCGGAAACAGCTTCACCAGTCGGCATCCAAGAGTCTTGGCCTGGTGAATTTCCGTTGGGGTCATCACTCCAGGGACCAGAATGATGCCCAGTGCGTTCGCCTGGCGGAGCAAGGCAGGCTCAAGAATCGGCGCCATCGCATAACGAAAGCCAGCTTCTTTCGCCGCAAGAACCGCTTCGCTGCTGCCGATCGAGGCGGCTCCGAACCGCAGTGCGGGAAACGAGGCGATCAGCTCACGGCACTGCCCCGACCAGCTAGATGAGGAACGCCAGGCGATCTCCACGTGCTGCAGACCAAGTGCATGAAGGCGCTCCAGCATGGGAGCGGCATCGATGGGTGATCGGGGCCTCAGCACCAGCAGGAGTGGCTGCTGGCGCAAGGACCCGATCAGCTCCTCAGATGTAATTGGCAACCTTCACGGCTCAGTGGATCAGCAGCTACAACAGCTCTTTTGCTTCTACAGGTTGAAATCGTCAAGAGCTTATCAAGCAAGAATTTTACTCGTAACTCCATCAAACAACTCACAAGTTCTCCAAGACTATGGGCCTGGAGCGCTGGCGCCAGAGATTCGGACTCCTGGCCTTAGTGGAGAAGCGCCAGTACAACGATCAGGCCCCGCTCCTGGGCTTCCTACCACCGGTCCGCACCACCATGCTCAGTGGGACTGTTCCGGCGTCTCCAGCGCTGCCTCGGCAATTGGTGCGCCGGGAACAAGCGCAACCGAATAGGGCAACCGGAGCCTGAGGCCAGGCCACCCCATGCCACCGATTGCTGCCGTGATTGAACACTGCAGCAGAAGCTCCCGGGGGTGATCGGCAAGCAGGCTCCTGGAGGATGGCGAACCCATGGTCGAGAGCGTTGTTGTAACACTGCAGCCGAGCCAGGCTGAGCGGACCTGGCGACTACAGGATCGGGTCGGTAGCAGCGAGCATCGGCAAAGGGCAACGGGCCCAGTTCGTTCTGCAGATCCAGCAGGTCGTTCGTTAACCCTGCGCTTCAGAGGTGATCGTTCTGAGGTGGGTCAACGCCAGAGCCACCAGGAGCGCCCAACTTCCAGACCTGCGTCAGTCTCCTGGTGGGAGCCTTGAACTCTGGCCTGATCGCTGCGCTCCTGATTGATCGGGTGCGCCTGGTGTAGCCGACGCGCCGAGGGATCCTGCCAACAACAAGTGGAGCGAGGCCAGCGAACCTTCTGACCCTGCAGGGATCAGCCCAGCCCCGCAGGGAGCGGCAGTGCCCGGAGTTCAGCCAGCAGCGTGCCGGATTCAGACGTATTCAGCAACCCGGACATCACTGCGAATCAGCAGCTCCTGCAGCTCCTCAGCATCCACGGTTTCCTTTTCAACAAGCAAGCCGGCAAGTTCATCGAGCACCAGGCGATTGTTCACCAAGACCGACTTGGCGCGAAGATAGGCCTCGTCGACCAAGACGCTCACCTCATCATCAATGGCGGCGGCGGTCTCCTCGGAGAAGTCACGGTCTGAGGCGATGTCACGTCCGAGGAACATGCCGCCCTGGGAGCGGCCGAGGGCGACTGGACCGAGCCGGTCGCTCATGCCGAACCGGGTGACCATCTGTCGTGCCACCCTGGCGACCTGCTGGAGATCGTTGGAAGCGCCGGTGGTGACTTCGTCCTCGCCGTAGACAATCTCCTCGGCAACCCGTCCGCCAAGGGCGACTGCCATCTGGTTCTGGAGATAGGCGCGGGAATAGAGGCCAGACTCCATGCGCTCCTCACTGGGAGTGAAGAAGGTGAGACCTCCGGCCTGACCGCGGGGAATGATGCTGATCTTCTGGACCGGGTCGTAATCGGGCATCAGGGCGCCAACCAAAGCATGGCCCGATTCGTGATACGCGACAAGACGCTTGCGCTTTTCACTCATCACCCGATCCTTCTTCTCAGGACCAGCCATCACCCGCTCGATGGCGTCATTGACCTCATCCATCGCCACTTCGGTGAGTTGACGGCGAGCCGCCAGAATCGCCGCCTCGTTCAGCAAGTTGGCGAGGTCAGCGCCGGTGTAGCCAGGGGTGCGGCGGGCGACCCGATCGAGGTCAACATCCTTGGCCAGGGTCTTGCCACGGGCATGGACCTTAAGAATTTGCAGCCGCCCGCTGTAATCGGGCCTGTCGACCACCACTTGGCGGTCGAAACGGCCGGGGCGCAACAGGGCCGAATCGAGCACATCGGGCCGGTTGGTGGCCGCCACGATGATGATGCCGTTGTTGCCCTCGAAACCATCCATCTCGGTAAGGAGTTGGTTGAGGGTCTGCTCTCGCTCGTCGTTACCACCACCGAGGCCAGCGCCGCGCTGGCGGCCGACAGCATCGATTTCGTCGATGAAGACGATGCAGGGCGCATTTTTCTTGGCCTGCTCGAAGAGATCACGGACGCGGCT
>JABMPN010000097.1 GCA_013203655.1 Cyanobacteria bacterium bin.51 | reverse complement strand
GGTAGCGCCCCTCCGAGTGGTGTAACTCAGGAGGTCCTGTGACCCTTTCCGGAGGGTGAACAGGGGCAGCCAGAGGATGACTGCCTGGAAGCTGACTGCACAGCTCCGTTCGTCCACTATGAACCCTCGATCGCTGAATTGGCAACTCAGCGATCGAGGAGTTCTGTGTAGATCGAGGGGAGGAGCTGGTGCGGTTCAGGTGATGGCTCCAGCCACCTCCTCGGCGCGTTCACCATCGCTGAGCTCCAGAGCCTCTTCGGGCTCCGGGATCTTGACCATGGTGGCCTCGGAGAAGAAGCGCCGGCGCTCGAGCTGCCATTCCTCCTGCTGCTCCAGCAGCTGGCTGCCCACCAGCCGGATGATGGCGGCGTCGTTGGGGAAGATGCCGACCACGTTGGTGCGGCGCTTGATCTCCTTATTGAGGCGCTCGAGTGGGTTGGTACTCCAGACCTTGCGCCAGTGCTCCTGGGGGAAGTGCAGGAACGCCAGCACGTCGCCTGTGGCGGCCTCCATCACCGGCACGGCAGTGGGGAACTGCTTGCGCAGCATCTCGGTGATCCGCTGCCAGTGCGAGCGCACCTGCTCAGGGGCCTGGATCACGAACACAGCTTTCATGGCGGCGGCCACCATGTCCTGGCCGGCCTTTGGGACGTGGCTGAGCAGGTTGCGCAGGAAGTGCACCCGGCAGCGCTGCCAGGAGCTGCCCTGGAACATGCGCTCCCTTCAATCCGGGCTGGCTGCCCTGATCTGTGTGCGGGAGCAGCTTCTCTGGCTCCAGCTGGCGATGGCCGAGGGCCCGATTGAGGGCCTCGATCACCAGAGCGGCATCCATCCTGTGATCGAGCTTCCAGCCGACGACACGGCGGCTGAACAGATCGATCCAGACGGCCAGGTACCACCAGCCGGCTGTGGTGCGGATGTAGGTGATGTCGCCCGCCCAGCAGCGGTTCGCAGACGGGGGCTGGAAGTCCTGCTGCAACAGGTTCTCCACCACTCCAGCAGCTCGGCACGCTGCATGAGTCGGGCGACACGGTGACGACCCACCGGATGGCCGGCAGCGCGCAGCTCTTGGTGGATCCGAGGGGAGCCGTAGAAGCCGCGGTGCTCACGTAACACAGCCTGGATCTCAGCGGTGTTCACGCCGTTCTCAGCCGCCCGCTTTCCCGGCGCCTCCTGCCGCTGTCGCCAGGCGTAGTAGCCGCTACGGGCCACTCCCAGCTGCCGGCAAAGCCAGGCCACCGAGTGACGTGCGGCCAGCTGGTCGATCAGGCGAAACCTCTCGGCGGCAGCTGCTCTTTTGCAAAGTGCGCTGCCGCCAGCCTAAAAAAATCCTTCTCTCTCCTGAGCTCGCGGTTCTCCTTGCGGAGCCGGCTGAGCTCAGCACGCTCCTCACTGGTGAGCAGGCCCTGGTCACGGGTACCGGCCTGGCCCCGATCAATGCGGGCTTGCCGCACCCAGCCGGCCAGGCTGCTGGAGGGAACGCCCAACCGCTCTGCGACGGCGTTGCAGGAGAGGCTCTCCTGCAAGCTGAGGCCGTGGACCTCTGCTGCGCCGTAAACCGGCGTCTGGTTCTGGTGGGATTGGTCATGGGTGGACAGTCTGATGGTCATGGCGTGACCCTTACCGACTTGTCCTTGAAACCGGGGGAACCCCAGGCTGAAAAGAGGCGTTCAAGTGGGATCCCGGCTTGCTTCAGAGCACTTGGCCGACCATGACCGCAGCGAGGGCGGAGAAGACCGTGATCCCAAGGGCGGTGATGGGGTTCTGGCCCTGGGCGACGGCAAAGCTGGTGATCACGCCGGCGCCGAGGAAGGCCACAGCCAATTGGGTGGTAGCGGAAGGACGGTCCAAGGTGGGCTGGCAACTGCAGGCACCGTAGGGATCAACACCCTCGCCCCAGCTGGATTTCCGCCGTTTCGTTACCCGGTGTCGGGGTTCGTTACGGGGAGTCTGTTTTCGTTACACCACGCAATCTGGAGGCGGGCCTGGCGCGGCCGCTGCTGGCCCACTGCTTGAGGGCCTCCATCTGTTCACGCGCCGTTCGCGACAGCGGCACGAGATCGCTGGCGGCCCGGATCAGGTCCGATTCCGAAAAGTCACGGTGGGCTCCGAAGCCGAGGTGCATGGCCTCCACCACGATCTGCTCAAGTTCGGCGCCGGAGAAGCCATCGGTGCGATCCACCAGCACCTCCAGGGGGATCGCATGGGCGGGACGGCGGCGGCGCAGCTGCAGATCCAGGATGGTGCGCCGCTCCGCCGCATCGGGCAGATCGAGCAGAAAGATCTCGTCGAAGCGCCCCTTGCGCATCAGCTCCGGTGGCAGGTTGGCCACGCCGTTGGCCGTGGCCACCACGAAGACCGCCGTGGTCTTCTCGGCCATCCAGGTGAGCAGGCTGGCGAGCACCCGCTGGCTGGCTCCGCCATCGCTGCGGCTGTCGCCCCCGAAGCCCTTGTCGATCTCATCGATCCAGAGCACGCAGGGGGCCATCGATTCGGCCCGGCGAATCATGTCGCGGGTGCGCGCTTCGCTCGCTCCCACCAGACCGGCGAACAGCCGCCCCACATCCAGCCGCAGCAGGGGCATCGCCCAGCTGTGGGCAATCGCCTTGGCTGTCAGTGACTTGCCCGTGCCCTGGGGGCCCACCAGCAGCACCCCCCTGGGTAAGGGCAAGCCATAGCGCTCCGCTTCATCGCTGAAGGCGAGGCGACGCTGGTCGAGCCACTGCTTGAGCGCCTCCAGCCCGCCGATATCCGCCGGGCTGGCCTCAGTGGGGCAGTACTCCAGCAGCTCGCTACGCGCGATCGACTGACGTTTTTCCTCCAGAACTTCCGCCAGATCCGCTTCGCCGATCTGGCCACGGCGGGCCAGGGCCCTGGCGGCCACCTGGCGAATCCGTTGTTCGGTCAGACCGCTGCAGGAATGGACGAGCTGCTCGAGGGCGTCGGCTGGGGGGCGATGGCCACTGGCCTGGGCGATACTCTCGAGCAGGTCGCGGATCTCCCGCGCGGTGGGTAAGGGGAGATCCAGCACGGTGATGCATTCCTCCAGCTCTCTGGGCACCTGCCAATCGGGCGCTGTGATCACCAGGGTCTGGGGCTGGCGGCGCAGGCTGATCGAGAGATTGCGCAGGCGCCGGCAGATGCCCGGATCGTCGCAGTAGCGATGGAAATCGAGCAGCAGGAGAATGGCGGGCTGATCCTGGGGCAGGCTCTTGAGGCTGTCGAGGGCCGCCAGCGGATTGCGCACGGCCTCGGCGGTGCGGTTCGGCAGCCCGGCGAGGCCATCAACGAAATCCCAGCGAAACAGGGTGCGCTGACCGAGCCGCGCCGCGGCCGCGCCCAGCAGGGTCTCAATCCGCTCCTCCTCCAGGCTCCGGATCCAGAGAATCGGGGCACGGGCCCGGATCAGCAGGTCAAGTTGGTCCGACCAGGATTCAGTCATCGGTCAGCCTCCATCGCCATCGCCTCAACGCAGCTGGCCGAGCCGCGCCCAGCGCGGATCCAGCGGTGGCTCCGAACTGGGCGAACTGGGGCCCGCGGCCGGAAGCTCCGCCGTGCTCCAGACGGCCGGGCCCGGGCAGGCAGCCCCACAGTCGTTGCGGCAAGGCAACTGGAGGTGAAGCTGCTCGAAAATCCAGTGGCCTGGATCAAAAAGGCCCAGGGGATCGAGGCATTCACTGGGGCCATCGGCCTCCATCGGCCAATGACCGGTGACATCGAGATCGCCGGCACCTGAACCGCTGAAGTGGAGCAGCTGCGACCCAAGGGATTCAGGCATCAGGGAGTCAGGAGCCAGAACCTCGTCGCCCTCAGCGGCCAGGGCGATCAGCTCCTGACAGCGAAAGTGGAGGGAATGGGTGAAGCTCGCAAGGCAGCGATCACAGCGCAGACTGATAGAGGTGCTGGCATCGCCGCTCACCTGGAGACCATCTGCCAACCACAACGCCCGGAGTTCGCCACGAACTGGAGAGATGGTTTCAATCTCGGCAAGATGCTGGTCGAAGGCCCAGTGCGCACCGGCCGGGAGCAGGCGCAACTCCTGCAGCGAAATGGGCTTGAGCGGCAGAGACTCCGGAGCAGGGGGCTTTCGCCGCTCCATCACTTCTTGCCCTTGGGCTCGAAGGGAAGACGCTCCATGCCGCCGCCGGCGGTGGCGGCCACCGCGACGGTCTGCTGGGCCAATTGCTGGTCGAGAATCTCCTGGAGATTGTCCGGCAAGGTTTCGCGGGTGAGCAAAAAGGTCTGCAGCCCCTGGAAGATATTCGCCACCACCATGTAAAGCAGCACCCCGGCCGGCAAGGGAAAGAACAGGAACATGCCTGTGATCATCACCGGGGTGATCTTGTTGGCCGTCGATTGCTGCGGGTTGGGCGGCATGCCCATGCCCGAGAGAATCTGCGACACGAACAGGGTGGCGCCAAAGCCCCCCACCAGGATGGCGATGTCCCAGTTGATCGCCCCGTCGGTGTAGAAGCCCACCTGGCCGAGGGCCTTGATGAACAGGAAGCCGCTGCGGGCGGCCAGACCGGGCACCTGGGCCTCGATCGTCGCCTCACCGGTGCTGAGCGCTTCGATCTGGCCGGTCTCACTCACCTTGATCACCCCGTCCCCTTTGGTGATGCTCCAGGACGGGGTGTAGGCCAAACCGTTCTCCACCCCTTTGAGCAGGCTGGTGAACGACTCGCCGCTCTTGGTGTGGAGGTTGATCTGGGCCACGTCGCCAACGCCCAGCTTGGTGCCCTGCTCCAGGCTGGCGATCACCGGCACGTGGTTCGTTTCGGTGATGAAGATCGAATGGCTGGCACTGTTGAACGGCTTGGTTTCGACCGCCGCGATCTGGTCAGCCGGCAACACCTTGAGATTCAGGGTGTAGGGCACATCGGCGAAGGGCGACCCACGCAAGGTGGCAAAGAGCGCGAACAGGATCGGCATCTGCACCAGCAGCGGCAAACAACCGGCCAGGGGGCTGCCGAATTCCTTCATCAGCTTGCCCAGTTCTTCCTGTTGCCTCTTGGGATCACTGGCGTGGCGCGCCTTGATTTCGGCCTGACGCTTCTGCATGACCGGCTGGGCGATCCGCATCCTCCTGGCACTGCGGATTGAGCCGGCGCTGAGGGGGAACAGGGCAAGCCTGATGACCACCGTCAAGGCGACGATCGCCAGCCCGTAACTCGGCACCAGACCGTAGAAGAAGTCGAGGATCGGGAGCAGAAGATTGTCGGAGATGTAGCCGATCACGGCGGGGTAGCGGCGGGGGTGGAAGGGGTATGGGAATCAGTGTGCCCCAGCAGCGAGGCAATCGCGGGGGCCAGCGGTTCAGGCACTGGAAGCCTGGGAGACGCCGAATCCTTTGCTGTCGGGGCCCGCAAGACCGGCGACCGCAGCCGAGGGGCTCCTGGCCGCGAGGCGCTCAAGGATGTAAGCCTCCGTTTCGCGGAACCGGGGAACCGAGCGCATCTCCAGCTTGAAGCCGTCATTGAGCACAAGGACCATGTCTCCCCAGGCACCGAAGCCACGGGAGACGGAGCGCACTTCTCGAATCTGGCCATAGCTGATCTGGCTGCGGTCGCGGCCGAGCCAGCCACCAGTCACGGAGATCCGGCGGCTGGTGATCCGATAACGCAGCCAAAGGGCCCGAACGATCGCACCGACCGCGAAGGGAAGGCCGATCAGGGTGAGCCCGAAAACCAAATTGAAAATCAGATCACCGCGGGCCGGCCCGCCCTCATAAAAGACAGGCTCCGCGATAGGGCTGGGGCTGGCCTGGCCCGAACCAGTCGGTGGAGCAGTGCTTGTGTTTGACCCTTCAGGCCCTTGACCCGTCATTGGCTCAGACCCGCCTTCTGAAACAACAACGCACATTCTCCCAGCAAGAGCTCCTCAGCGGCCTCGGCGCTGCCGGGCTTGAGACTGAACAGCAACCAATGGTCGCTCAAGTGCTCAGGCAAGACCCTGCAATGGTTCTGCATCCAGCCATGGATCAGGCGTCGCAGCCGGTTGCGGCAGACGGAGCGTTTGCTGACCTTCGTGCTCACCACAACAGCGCCGCGACAGGGACTGACTTTTGCGAATGCTGAGCCTGTGCTCAGCAGGGCTTCCTCGGCCTCGAGGGTGCGCAGCACCATCCAGGAGCCATGAAATCGACGACCTCTGCGATAGAGAAGATCGAAGGCCCGATACCCCCTCAGGCGCAGATCCGGAGGCAGGGCCATCGAACCGACCGGGGCGCGATCAGACCGCCAGGCGGGCCCGCCCGCGGCGGCGGCGGGTGCGGATCACGCGCCGACCGGTGTGGGAGCGCATGCGGACACGGAAGCCGGACACCCGCTTGCGCTTGCGGCTTGTTCCTTCCAGGGTGCGCTTGGTCATGGGGCGGCTCTGCTACTCGCTCTGGTTCGATCAACCAACGTATCAGTCAGGGGGCGGGGTGCTGGTCAGTTGGAGGCCGTCTCAATCTGAATCAGCCAGCTGCCCAGGTAGCCCGCGAAAGGCACATCCCCAGGGGCCTGGGCCAGGGCATTGAACTGATACATCCCGATGTTGAACGGATTGAAGATGTTCATGTACACCCCAATGGTGCGGTCGTCGGGGATGGGCCGATCGGGAAAGATGTCGATCGACTGACCGCCTTTGGAAATTTCCACAGTGGCTGGAATCTTCTCCAGGCAGCGGGTTCGCGCCATCATGCCGCCCTCCTGCATGTAGCAGAGCTGAATATCTTTGGCCTCGATCTTGGCCTCGAAATTGTCTGGCACCGTCACGCTCAGCTTGAGAATGGCCGTGTTGCGGTCCTTGGCGCGCAGCATCAGGTAATACTCAGACCGCTTCAGGCGGCCGGTATCTGTCATGAAGTAATAGAGACGTTTGTAGTCTCGATCGTTTTCCCAGCGGAACTCCAGCAGGCCAGGAGTGCCCTGGGCTGAAGCTGGCTGCGGCGCCACGGCACTGCCCACAACGGCACCAACCAGGCCGGCACCGAGACCCCCCAGGGCCAGGCCGGCCGCAGCAACGGCGAGGGCAGGCTGGCCGAGCGGGCCGGGCCGCTGGAAGGGTCGCTGGCGAAGAAGGTTGGGGAAGGGCATGGAATCCGAGCGGGGGTGGGTGGAAGGAGCAGCCATTCCATTCTCTGGCCAGACCCCCAGCAGGGGAGTGGCGAGAGGGCAGCCGCCCAGCTGTCAGATGTGACCGGATCTGTCCGGACGGAGGAACGCAGCCTGGCGCAGATACGGATGAACGGGTGAACGGCAGGGTTCCATCCAGGCATGGGCCAGCAGCCGGATACAGCGGGGCAGGTCCCCATCCACGGCCATCTGCTGGCAATCGAGCAGCGCCACCCCATCCCAGCCGGTGTGGCGGCGGGCTATCGCGGCGGGGAAGCAGGCCGTCAAATCCGCCGTCACCGAGAAGGTGACCGACAACACCTCAGCTCCCTGCAGGCTGTTGTGCTCGATCAAGGCATCGAGAAGCTCCTCCACCGAGGCAGCGATGGCAGCCACGGTGTTGGCTTCGGCGGTGGTGGCACCCCGCAGGGCCCGCAGCTGCTGCCCTCCGCTCATGGCCGCCAGAGCCAGAGCGGCTGGCCGCACCAGGCCAGCTCCAGGCTGACGGCCTGGTGCAGCTGGCCCAGCAGGTTGCGACCAGGGATCAGGAAGGCCAGTCGTTTCGGAGGCTTGCCGTACACGGTGGGCCTGATCGTGTCTTCGTCCAATCCCGTCAGTCGGGCCAGCAGGCGGCGGGCATCGTCCTCGTCGCCCAGTTCATCGACCAGGCCTAACTCTTTGGCCTGGGCGCCGCTGAAGACCCGGCCATCGGCGAAGCCTCGCACCGCCTCCTCGCTGAGGCCGCGGCCTGTGGCGACCGCGGTCACGAACTGGCCGTAGCTGGAGTCGATCAACTCCTGGAGCAGCTGCCGCTCCGCCTCGGTGAGGGCGCGATCCGGCGAGAGAATGTCCTTGTAGAGCCCGCTCTTGACGGTTTCAAAACTGATGCCGATCCGCTCAAGCAATCTGGAGAAGTTGTTTCCGCGCAGGATCACGCCGATCGAGCCGGTGATCGTGCCCGGATTGGCCACAATCTTCTCGGCCGCCACGCCCAGGTAGACGCCGCCGGAGGCGGAAATGTTGCCGAAGCTGGCCACCACGCGGCAGCCCTTCTTGCGAAGGCGCAGCACGGCCGCGTGGATCTCCTGGCTGTCGCCCACCGTGCCGCCTGGGCTGTCGATGCGTAGCAGCAGGGCCGGGTATTCCCGCTCCTCCACCTGGCGCAGGGCCTTGAGCACCCGTTCCCGCGTACCCCCGGCGATCGCCCCCTCGATGGCGATACGCGCCATGCTTTTCCGAGACTTGCGGCGCCAGGGCCAGGGCATTCGCTGCGGTGCGTAGTCGCTGGATCTTAAAAAGGTGGTTGACGGCGGCTCCAATGACCCCAGCTTCTCGTTGGCTGCTGATGCTGTTGCCCTTTGCGCTCTGGGGCACGGCGATGGCGGCGATGAAGCCTCTTCTGGCCGGCGCAGGCCCACTCAGCGTGGCCTGGCTGCGCCTGCTGCCCGCAGGGCTGGCGGTGCTTCTGGCGGCTTTGGCGATGGGCCGATCGCTGCGGGTGGCGCCGGCAGACCGGCTCTGGCTGCTCGCCTTTGCCCTGATCGACGGCAGCCTCTTCCAGGGGTTACTGACCCGGGGGCTGGGCAGCACCGGCGCCGGACTTGGCTCGGTCTTGATCGACTCCCAGCCCCTGCTGGTGGCGCTGCTGGCCCGCAGTTTGTTCGGCGAGGCGATCAATCCTGTGGGCTGGGTCGGTCTGCTGGTGGGGTTGGCCGGCATCGTCTGCCTCGGCCTGCCTGCTCCGCTGCTGCAGCACCTCTGGTTGGAAGGCCCCTCCACCCTGGGCGTCGAGGCCTGGAGCCATGGCGAGCTCTGGATGCTTGGCGCCGCCGTGGCCATGGCGGTGGGCACCGTGCTCTGCCGCTTTGCCATGGCCCACAGCGATCCGGTGGCGATCACGGGCTGGCACATGCTGATCGGCAGCCTTCCCCTGCTGGGAGGCTCGGCCATGGCCACCGTTCTCGATCCCGGCGCCGCTCCGTTCTGGCCTGCCTGGAGCCGCCTCGACTGGGGCCTGATGACCTACGCCAGCCTGCTGGGCAGCGCCCTGGCCTATGGCCTCTTCTTCTGGTTTGCCCGCGAGGGGGATCTCACCGGCTTCACTGCTCTCACCTTTCTGACCCCCGTGTTTGCCTTGCTCTGCGGGGTAGTGCTGCTGGATGAACGGCTGTTTCCACTGCAATGGCTGGGTGCCGGCCTGGCCCTGGGGGCGGTGGTCTTGATCAACCAGAGGCAACGGCTCTGGGAAGGGCCCAAGGCGGCAGCGGAGGCGAGCCCATGAGCCCATCGCCCCGCAGGCTGCTGGTGGTGAGCACCGCAGTCGGAACCCTGGGCAGTGGCAGGGGTGGTGGTGTGGAAGTCACCCTGGCGGGCCTGGTCGCCGGTCTGAGCGGCCGGGGCCACAGCCTCACCGTGCTGGCAGCTGAAGGCTCCCGGTTGCCGCCAGGCTGCGAGGGCGCCACCCTCTGGAGCCGGCCGGGGGTGGATCAGCCCAGCTGGCAGCACCAGCCGCGCCAGGGGCCCGTTCAACTGCCGGCCGGCAGCCTGCTGGCCGCCCTCTGGGAAACGGCGCTGGATCATCAGGGCGAGTTCGATGCGATTCTTAACCTGGGTTACGACTGGCTGCCCTTCTGGCTGACGCCCCATCTGGCCACGCCGCTGTTCCACCTGGTGAGCATGGGATCGGTGGCCACGGTGATGGATGAGGTGATCACGTCCGTGGACCGCTGGAACCCGGGCAGGCTTGCCTTCCACAGCGCCGCCCAGGCCGGTGACTTCAGCCTGGGCGGGCCAGCGAAAGTGGTGGGCAACGGCTTTGACCTGGCGAGCTACGTCTTCCGCCCCCACTCCGATCCCGAAGCCGGGCTGGGCTGGGCCGGACGCATCGCCCCGGAGAAGGGTCTGGAGGATGCGGTCGCCGTGGCGGCCCAGCTGGGGCGCAGGCTTTCGGTCTGGGGGTTGCGGGCCGATCCCGCCTATGCCCTGGCGGTGGAAGCGTCCGTCCCCGCCGGCACAATCGACTGGCGGGGGTTCCTTCCCAGCGAACGGCTGCAGGCCGAACTGGGGAGGTGCACGGTGCTGCTGAACACGCCCAAGTGGAACGAGGCCTACGGCAACGTGGTGGTCGAGGCGATGGCCTGCGGGGTGCCGGTGGTGGCCTACCGGCGCGGCGGGCCGGCCGAGCTGGTGCAGCCGGAGCTCACCGGCTTGCTGGTTCCCCCCGATGATCGCCAGGCCATGGCCGAAGCCGTCCTGATGGCCGAGCAACTTGACCGCCACCACTGTCGCCGCTGGGTGGAGCGGCACTGCTCCCGGGAGGCGTTCGCGGCCCGGATCGATGCCTGGTTGAGCGAGGGCCTGTAGGTTCTGGGCGCCTGATCTCTGTTGCGTGCCCATCGCCCGTCCGCCGGCTTCAGCACCACCAAGCTCCCCGGTCTGGTGGGTGCCCCCCTGGCTCGCGAGCCAGCGGGCGGTGCTGCTGATCGTTCTGGCGATCGGTATCCCTTTCTTCCTTTGGCAGCTCGGGGAGACCGGCCTGGTCGATGAGACCCCACCCCTGTTCGCTGGCTCCGCCAGGGCCATGGCGGAAAGCGGTGACTGGCTGACTCCCTGGGTCAATGGCCTGCCCCGCTACGACAAGCCTCCGCTGGTCTATTGGCTGATGGCTCTGGTCTATGCCCTGCCTGGCCAGGAGCAGTGGAATCCGCTCGGCACCTGGGCCGCACGGCTGCCCTCTGGCCTGGCCTCGATCGGGGTGATGCTGAGCCTGGCCTTCACGCTGTTGCGCTGGCCCCAGCTGGGCGACCAGTCAGGGAACCACCCGGCCGGGACCAAGCCTTGGAGGCAAGAGGTGGCCCTCACCGCCTTGACAGCCGCCCTGGCCTTCGCGCTCTCCCCTCTGACGCTGCTCTGGAGCCGCATTGCCGTCAGCGATGCGCTGTTCAGCGGCTGCCTTTCGGTGGCGCTGTTGTTGTTCTGGCACTGCTGGGCAGAACCGCGCCGGCCCTGGTGGCCGGGATGGTTGGTGCTGGGGCTGGCCGTGCTCACCAAGGGCCCCGTCGCCCTGGTGCTGGCAGGACTGACCCTGCTGGGCTTCGGCTGGAGACAGCGGGCCCTCGCGGCCCTGTGGCGACGGCTGAGGCCCGTGCCCGGACTGGCCCTCAGCCTGCTGGTGTCCCTGCCCTGGTACGCCGCCATGCTCGTTGTGGAAGGGCGTCCGTTCTGGGACAGCTTCTTCGGCTATCACAACCTGCAGCGCTTCAGCTCGGTCGTCAACGACCACCTGCAGCCGTGGTGGTATTTCCTGCCGGTGATGGTGGTGGCCAGCCTGCCCTTCACCGCCCTGCTTGGTCTGGGCCTGGCCAAGGGCCTGAGAGACGGAGCACGGCAAGGGACCGAACGAGCGGATGGTGGCAGCGAGCGCCGGCCTGCTTCGGCCTCACTGCGCAGCTTCGCCGCCTGTTGGCTGCTGGCGGTGCTGGTGTTCTTCACCCTGGCGGCCACCAAATTGCCCAGCTACTGGTTGCCGGCCACGCCGGCTGCCGCCCTGTTGATCGCCCTAGCCGCCCAGGACTGCGCCGGCGGGCGGTTGTCCGGAGGGCGCCTCTTGTGGCTTGCCCAGGGATTGACCCTCTCGCTCACCTTGATCCTGGCCGTGGGGCTCTGGATGTCAGCGCTGTGGGTGCCCTTGATCAACGATCCGGAGATGCCCACCCTGCCGGCGGAACTGCTGGCCAGCGGATTGGTCTTCCGAGCAGCGTTCTGCTTCTCGATCGCCACAGCGGCCGGTCTCTGGCCATGGCTGCGGGGCTGGAGATCCGCTGGTTTGAGCGGGGGGCTGGCGGGCTGGTTGCTTGGCCTGCAAGTGCCCCTCGTGGCCTTTCACCTGTTTGCCGTCCTGCCGATGTGGCAGCTGGGCGATGGCGTGCGGGGGCAGCCCGTTCGGGAGATGGCCGCGGCAGCCCGGCGGGAATCCAGGCCAGGTGAATCCCTGGCCATGGTCGGGGTGCTCAAGCCATCGCTGCATTACTACAGCCGTCAGGTGGTGCTGTATGAGGGCCTCTCGGCCAGTGGTCTGGTGAACCTGAGTGACCGGCTGACCAACGAATCGCACCGAGAGCAGCAGCCAGCAGCGGCAACAAGCTCGCCCACCGTGCTGGTGGTGATCGATGCCTCCACCAGCCAGCTGCCCTACTGGCGAGACCTTGGTGCGACGCCGTTGGCCACGGACGGCATCTACCGACTCTGGCGGGTTGAGCGCCGTCGGCTGGACCAGGAAGCCCAGAATCTGCAGGCGGCGGGCAAAGCCAGGATCAGCTGGAGAGATCCCCGCCCCGAGCGCTACTGAAGCCGCTGTCCTGGCGGTGACAGAAGCTGCATTGCCCCCAGCGGCCCAGTTCGCCTGCTGGTGCCGGGCTACCGCAGCGCGGACAGGCGGAGACACCGTGAACATCGACACGGCTGGGGTGAACGGCCCAGACCAACGCCTCCGCTTCGGCCCCAGGAGTGGGCACCAGGCCGGGATGGTGCTGCTGGAAGCGAAGATCGCGCACCGAGAAACCCGCGCCGCGCAGGGCTCCAAGCAGCTGGTGGCGGTTGTAGCGCAGGGCCTGTAACCACTGGGGATGGCTGGCGCCGACGCTGAGCACCCCGGCCTGGAGATGGAGGGGCTGACAGTGGGGAGCGAGCTGGCTGCCGGCGATGCGCGGCCAGGCCTGCCAGAGAGCGGCAAGATTGCCGTCCCGCTTCCACTGTCCCTGAAGAACGGCGAGGCAGTCGCCCAGACCGACGGCGGCAGGCCTGAGGGGAGCCGCCAGCACCTGGACATTGCCGATCTGCCGGGTCTGATCGCGGGGGGCGATGGCCATGGCGAAATGTTAGGTGCGGCCCACGAAGTGCGGCCAACCGCCAGCCCACCCCGCTTGACCGCCGCTACCCTCAGATACGCTCCCACAGTGATTCATGGGCTTCTTCGATCGGCTCAGCCGCCTGCTGCGGGCCAACCTCAACGATCTGGTCAGCAAGGCTGAGGATCCCGGCAAGATCCTGGACCAGTCGGTCACCGACATGCAGGCTGATCTGGTGAAACTTCGCCAGGCCGTTGCCACGGCGATCGCCAGCCAGAAACGGATCAAGAATCAGGCCGAGCAGGCCGACGCCCAAAGCAAGACCTGGTACGAGCGCGCCGAACTCGCGCTCAAGAAAGGCGAGGAAGACCTGGCCCGCGAGGCCCTCAGCCGGCGCAAGTCCTACCAGGACACCGCCACCGCCCTCCACAGCCAGCTCAACAGCCAGGCGGGCCAGGTGGAAACACTCAAAAAGAGCCTGCTGGCCCTTGAGGGCAAGATCGCCCAGGCGAAAACCAAAAAGGACATGCTCAAGGCCCGTTCCCAGGCGGCCCAGGCCCAGGAACAGCTGCAGAGTGCCGTCAGCAGCATGGGCACCAACTCGGCCATGGCCGCCTTCGATCAAATGGAGGAGAAGGTTCTCCAGCAGGAGGCCCGCAGCGAAGCGGCCGCCGAACTTGCCGGCGCCGATCTCGAGAGTCAGTTCGCCTCCCTTGAGGGCGGCTCCGACGTGGACGACGAACTCGCATCCTTGAAAAACCGCCTGGAAGGAGGCCCTTCGGCCTTGCCGTTGCTCTCCGCCGACACCCCCACCCCGGCTCTGGAGCCGGTCAAGGTGGCCGAAGTGAATGCCGAACTCGAAGAACTCAAGCGCTCGATCGACAAGCTCTGAATCAGGGTCGGCACTCTTTTGATCCGCTCCAGCCTCAGCGGATTCATACAATCGCGGCACTTGATCCAACCCCGTGGCTGTCGCCGTCTTCACCGATTCCCGCTTCCAGCTCGACGTGCTTGAGGCCAGCGGCACCGTCCTTGTTGACTTCTGGGCCTCCTGGTGTGGCCCCTGCCGCCTGATCGCTCCGCTGATGGACTGGGCGGCCGAGCACTATGCGGGTCGGCTCTCCGTTGGCAAGATTGAGGTGGATGCCAACCCCAGCAGCCGAGACAACTACAAGGTTCAGGGCATCCCTGCCCTGATTCTCTTTCGCGACGGCAAAGAGCTGGCCCGCCATGAGGGTGCCCTGGCCAAACCCCAGCTACAGGTCTTCCTCGACACCCATCTGTGACAACCCGCAATGATCGGCCGCACTGATCGGCCGCGCTGATGGCCCTCCCTGACGGCGAAGCCTTGCAGTTGCCGCGGTCCCGGCGTTCCAGCCAACTCGGCAGTGGCGTCTTCGCCCGCAACGACGGGCGCAAGGCGGCCTACCGGCAGCAGGCCTCGGGTGCCTCTGCAGGGGAGCTCCCACGGCCCGCCCTGCTCGATCTCTCCCTCGGCTCCACCGACCTGCTGCCACCACCGGCAGCGATCGAGGCGATGGCCGCCGCCCTCGCCCAGCCAAGCAGCGCCACTTACTGCCTCCATGACGCCACAGGTCCGTTCCGGCGGGCCGTGGCCGACTGGGCCCAGAGGCGTTTCGGCGTGGCGGTGGATCCGGAGTCGGAGGTGCTGCTGCTGGTGGGTTCCCAGGAGGGCACCGCCCACCTGCCCCTGGCTGTGCTCAACCCAGGCGAATCGGCCCTGCTTCTCGATCCGTATTACCCCTCTCACCTGGGCGGACTGCAGCTCGCTTCGGCCGTCCCCATGCGGCTGCCGTTGCAGAGTGAGGACGGCTGGCGGCCCGACTTCGGCCGTCTTCCCAGCAGCCAGTGGGATCAGCTCAAGCTGATGGTGCTGGGGTTCCCCCACAACCCCACCGCCACGGTGGGCTGCCAGGAGTGGGTGGATGAGGCGGCGCACCTGGCTGTGCGGCACAACATCGTGTTCGCCCACGACAATCCCTACGTGGATCTGGCCCTGGAGGGCGAGGCTCCAGCCCTGTTGCGCAACCCGCACTGGCGCCGGTGCGGGATCGAATTCTTCTCCTTTTCGAAGAGCTGGTGCCTGGGTGGATTCCGGCTGGCCTTCGCGATCGGAGCGGCCCCGCTGATCCTGGCCTTGCGCCAGGTGAAGGGAGTGATCGATTTCAACCAGTCGCTGGCCCTGCAGGCCGGCGCGATCGCCGCCCTTGAGCAGGCCCCCGAGTGGCCCGATCAGCTCAAGGCGGTGTACCGGCAACGGCGGGACCGCATGGCGCTGGCCCTGGAAGCGGAGGGATGGCCCGTGAGCAAGCCTTCGATGGCCCTGTATCTGTGGCTGGCCCTGCCACCGGCGGCTCGGGCGGCGGGGCTGGGATCGGAGGCCTTCTGCGCCGCCCTCCTGGAGCACACCGGCGTGGCGCTCACGCCTGGCAATGGCTTCGGCCCCGCTGGTGAGGGCTGGGTCAGGCTGGCGCTGGTCCATCCAGAAGAGGCCCTGGAAGCCGGGGCCATTCAGATCGGGCGCTGGCTGCAAACCCTCTCACCTTGACACCGTGATCGGGGCGATTGCGGCTTCACGGCGGCGGCTGCTCAACGCTCGTTTTTCCCAGGCACTGGCTTACCCGGCACTCCCATGCACCGCACTGCCCTGGCGGCTGCATGGCCTGCCGGTATGCGGCAGCACCGAGGTCTGTCTCGATCAACTTCTCGCCGCCGGCGCCAGAGCGCCCCTTGCCGTGTTCAGCCAGCGGCAGCGTTATGGCCATGGTCAGCGGGGGAAGGTCTGGCTCTCGCCCCCTGGTGGGGTTTGGCTGAGCGCGGCCCTGCCCTGGACCCAGGACCCTGCCACCGCCGCCGATCCCGGCCTGGCGGTGGCGGTCGGCCTGGCCCTGCAATTGGACACCCTCGGCCTGAAGGCGGAAATCAAGTGGCCCAACGACCTGCTGCTCGACGGCCGCAAGCTGGCGGGGTTGCTGCCGCGCTTGCGGCTGCGATCCGGGCGCATCCGCTGGGCCCAGGTGGGATTAGGGGTCAATGGCCGCAACCGGGTACCGGACGGAGCGATCAACCTGGTCGAAGCGCTGGGGCGTCGATGTCAGACCAGCGCGGTGGAGACCCTCTCCGCCCACATCCTCTCGGCCCTTGACTGGGCTGCGGGCCATGCCGACGACCCGGACGGCGTTGTGATCGAAGCTCGTCAACGCCTACGCCTGCCGCCCAACCCCCTGCAGATAGGGGGAGATCCCTGGCAGGCCGTGGGGCTCAACCGGGACGGCAGCCTCGCTCTGGCTCTCGGTGAGCGGCGCCTGGCCTGGCATCGCACGTTTTGATTCTGAAGACTTTTTGAATCTGAAATCCGACGGATTTCAGATTCAATTGGATTCCGAAGATGGTGCTTGACCTCAGTCATTAAGATCTTTACGCCATAGCAGCGGCTCCCCTTGCATCGCCAGCCTTACCGACACCTGCCTGGCCTATTGCTCGGCCTGGTCTCGACGATGGTCACTCCGTTGGCCTTGGCTCAGCTCGGCGAGCCAAGCGGTTCAGGGCCGGCGGGAACGGAACCCCAGAGGCCCTCGGTGCCTGCCGCTGCTGCGACCCCCAGCCAGAGCCCTGCGCCGACGGCAACCGAACCTTCCGCCTCGACTCCCTCCCGGGCGACCCCCGCAACGGCGGCCCCAGCGGCCATGACGCCGCCAGGCAGCCTGAGGCAGGGTGCAGCCAGCCCATCCCTGCGGCTCCCCGGCAGTGTTCCACTGGCTCCGCGCCGCCCTGATCCAGCCCAGCTGAGGCAGGCGAAACCCCAATCCTTCGATCAGGCCCTCGATCAACTGGTCAGAGATGGAACGGTGACTCCAGCCGAGAGGGCCAGAGTCCGTTCGGCCGGGGTTCTCAAGCACGGTGACCCCGTGGCCCACCGCAAGGCCTGCGCGGCCGGGGCCCTCTCCGCCAGTGAATGTCTCAGCGTTGGCGTGCGCTGGCCTGCTGGCTCCGGACCGTTGGCTGCCGGCAGTGGTGATGGAGCAGGCAGCGGCTTTGCTGGAGGTGGCTTTGCTGGTAGCAGTGCCGTTGCAGGCCTCGCCCCGTTGCCACCGCTGACCGTGCCCGTCTCTGCCCTGTTAGCCGGAGCCGGGGGCAGCTTCCGCCTCACCGATGTTTTCCGGGTGACCCCGAGGCCGGCGCCCCTGGCTGGCAACGGCAACCGCAGCCTGCTGTTTCCACTGATCGGTTCAGCTGTCACCAGCAGCGATTTCGGTTGGCGCCTGCACCCGGTCCTGGGCAGCTGGTTGATGCATGCCGGCCGCGACCTGGCTGCTCCCGAAGGCACTCCAGTGGTGGCAGCCCTGAGCGGC
Organism: Cyanobacteria bacterium bin.51; assembly: GCA_013203655.1. Classification (GTDB taxonomy): domain Bacteria; phylum Cyanobacteriota; class Cyanobacteriia; order PCC-6307; family Cyanobiaceae; genus Regnicoccus. The sequence goes on along the minus strand of JABMPN010000097.1, from coordinate 1,389 downwards.
CGGGTCGTGAGCAGCGGCCTGGCCGGCGGCTACGGCCTGGCCGTCGAACTGGAACACCGGAGCCCCAAGCGCCGCACGCTCTACGGCCACCTTTCCGAGCTGTTCGTTAAGGAAGGGGAATGGGTGGAGCAGGGCACGGTGATTGGTCGGGTGGGCAACACCGGTCTGAGCACAGGCCCACACCTGCACTTCGAGCTGCGCCAGCCCGAGAACGGAGGCTGGGTGGCCGTGGATCCCGGCGAACTGGATCCGGGCCGGGACTTCGCCGCCGGCAGCGACGCCATCGCTTTGCTGATGGGCCAACTGCTGGAGAGCCTGGAGCGGCCCCAAACTCTGCCGAAGCCGAAGAACAGCTCTGCGGCAGCAGGCTGACGCCGCAAACGGCAGGCCAGGCAGCCGTAAACCGGAGACTCAATCAGCCACACGGCCATCGCGGAAGTGGACAATCCGCCCAGCCCGGGCGGCCACGTCGTCTTCGTGGGTGACCATCACCACGGTCATGCCTTGATCGTGCAGTTGATCGAAGATGGCCAACACTTCCTGGGTGGTGTGGGAATCGAGGGCGCCGGTAGGTTCGTCGGCCAGCAGCAGGGCAGGCTGGTTGATGATCGCCCGGGCGATCGCCACCCGCTGCTGCTGCCCGCCGGAGAGCTCATTCGGCCTGTTCTCGAGCCGGTGCCCGAGGCCAACGCGCTCCAGCGCCTCACGACCCCGCTCCTGCCGTTGGCGGGCGGGCAAGCCGGCGTAGACCATCGGCAACATCACGTTGTCCATGGCGCTCATGTTGGGCAGCAGGTGGAACTGCTGAAAAACGAAGCCCAGACGACGGTTGCGCAGATCGGCCAGTTCGTCGTCAGAGAGATCCTGAACCGGGGTGCCGCTGAGCAGATAACTGCCGCTGGTGGGCCGATCCAGGCAACCGATGATGTTCATCGCCGTGCTTTTGCCTGATCCCGAAGCCCCCATCACGGCCAGATAGTCACCAGATTCAACAATCAAGCTGAGGTCGTCGAGGGCGCGAACTTCGGTGTCGCCGGAGCCGTAGACCTTGCTGATGTGGCTGAGTTGAGCCACCCGCTCGAGTTGGCGGTCCGTTGAGGACCGGAGCCGGGAGGTGGTGGTCATCCCAGGGCGGCGACAGTGGCTGAGCCGATCGCGATCGCCTTCTGCAGCATCGGGGTACCAGTGACGGCCCCATTGGCCCAGTTGAAGAGGGGGTTGGAGAGCACACCGCCCACAGCCGTGATCAACACGCAGGCCACCAGGGCGGCCCGGAGGGGCTGCATACCAGCAAGATTCCAGCTGATCGCCGGGTAGGCCTTCACCACATCGGAGGCCTCCTGCGGTTCCTTGACCACCATCATCTTGATCACCGAGATGTAGTAGTAG
>JABMPN010000096.1 GCA_013203655.1 Cyanobacteria bacterium bin.51 | reverse complement strand
CTGCGGCGGGGGTTGAGGTCTTGCTTGAGATCTACTTCTTCGCCGGCATCGGTATTGACGGCGATGTCGAGGCCCAGCGACTGCAGCTCGCGCATGTGCACCTTTATGGACTCAGGCGTACCGGGCCGGGGGATCGGCTTGCCCTTGACGATGGCGTTGAGTGCCTCGTTGCGGCCCTGCATGTCGTCGGATTTGACGGTGAGCAGTTCCTGCAGGGTGTATGCGGCGCCGTAGGCCTCGAGGGCCCACACCTCCATCTCACCGAGGCGCTGGCCGCCCTGCTGGGCCTTGCCGCCCAGGGGCTGCTGGGTCACAAGGGAGTAGGGGCCGGTGGAGCGGGCGTGGATCTTGTCGTCCCCCAGGTGGACCAGTTTGAGGATGTGGGCGTAGCCCACGGTGACCGGCTGGTCGAAGGGCTCGCCGCTGCGGCCATCGATCAGCTGGATCTTGCCTGGGTTATCGGGGTTGTAGACCCATTCCTTGCCGGGCAATTTGGCGGCTTCCTCGAGGTAGGCCTGCACGGTTTGCTTCGACTTTTCAGCGCCGTGCATCTCGTCAAACGGCACTACCTTCACACGGCAGTCGAGATGGGAGGAGGCCCAGCCCATCAGGCATTCGAACACCTGGCCCACATTCATCCGGCTCGGCACACCCAGAGGGTTGAGCACGATGTCGATGGGGGTGCCGTCAGGCAGGTAGGGCATGTCCTGCTGGGGCAAGATGCGGCTGATGATGCCCTTGTTGCCGTGGCGACCGGCCATTTTGTCGCCCACCTGGATCTTGCGCCGCTGGGCCACATAGACACGCACCACCATGTTGGCGCCCGGCGGCAGTTCATCACCCTGTTCGCGCGTGTAGATGCGCACGTCGACAACCCGACCACGCTCGGTGTTCGGAACCCTCAGGGAGTTGTCACGAACATCACGAGCCTTTTCGCCGAAGATGGCACGCAGCAGTTTTTCTTCAGGCGGCTGGTCGGATTCCCCCTTCGGAGTCACTTTGCCAACAAGAATGTCACCGGATTCAACGTAAGCGCCGATCCGAATGATGCCCATTTCATCGAGGTGGCCGAGGCTTTCCTCAGCCACGTTGGGGATTTCCCTGGTGATTTCTTCAGGGCCCAGCTTGGTCTGACGGGCTTCGATCTCGTATTTCTCGATGTGCACCGAGGTATAGAGATCGTCCTGGACGAGGCGCTCACTCACCAGGATGGCGTCTTCGTAGTTGTAGCCCTCCCAGGGCATGTAGGCGATCAGCACGTTCTGACCAAGGGCGATTTCGCCGCCCTCGCAAGCCGAACCATTGGCCAGCACCTGGCCGGCGATCACCGAATCGCCCTGGCCGACAATCGGCCTCTGGTTCAAGCAGGTGTCCTGGTTGGAGCGCTGATACTTCTGCAGGTGGTGGATGTGGTCGGTGCCTTCCGCATCCCTGATCACGATCGCCGTGGCGTCCACGAAAGTGACCGTGCCGTTCACCTTGGTGATCGGCACCATGCCTGAGTCGCGGGCAACCTGGGTTTCCAGGCCCGTTCCCACCAGGGGACGCTCCGGACGCAGCAGCGGCACCGCCTGGCGCTGCATGTTCGAGCCCATCAGGGCGCGGTTGGCGTCGTCGTGCTCCAGGAACGGGATCAGGGAGGTGGCAACCGAAATCACCTGAACAGGCGAGAGCTGGACATAGTCGACCTGCTCGGGTGGAACCGTCTCAAAATCCTGCCGGTAGCGCACCGGGACCAAGTCGGCGGTGATGTGACCGGTGGCGTCGGTGGCCACGTCACCGGGCGCGACGCGGCACTCGTCTTCCAGGTCAGCGGAGAGGTAGATCGGATCGTTCTGCTTGTTGACGATGCCGTTCTGCACCCGCCAGAACGGTGTTTCGATGAAGCCGTATTCATTAACCCGGGCATGGGTGGCCAAGGAACCGATCAGGCCAGCATTCGGACCTTCTGGCGTTTCGATCGGACAGATCCTGCCGTAGTGCGAGGGGTGAATATCGCGGACAGCGAAACCGGCCCGCTCACGGGTGAGGCCGCCTGGGCCGAGGGCGCTGATCCGCCGCTTGTGGGTGAGTTCAGCCAGGGGGTTGGTCTGGTCCATGAACTGGCTGAGCTGGCTGGAGCCGAAGAACTCCTTGATCGCCGCCACAAGGGGCTTGGGGTTGACCAGCTGGGCCGGGGTGAGCGATTCGGTCTCACCGACCGTCATCCGCTCCTTGATGATTCGCTCCAGCCGGTTGAGGCCAACCCGAACCTGGTTCTGAAGCAGTTCGCCCACCGAGCGCACGCGGCGATTACCAAGGTGGTCGATGTCATCGAGGGAGGCGCCGCCAACATCGAGTTCCAGATTGATCAGGTAATCAATCGTGGAGAGCACATCTTCCGAGGTAAGTGTTCGCACCGCATCAGGGATGGTCAGCCGCAGCTTCTTGTTGATCTTGTAGCGACCGACCCGGCCCAGGTCGTAGCGCTTGGAGTCGAAGAAACGGCTGTGCAGCAACTGCTGGCCACCACTCACCGATGGGGGTTCACCGGGTCGCAGTTTCTTGTAGAGCTCAAGCAAGGCCTGGTCTTCGGAGCTGATCCCCTCGTCGTTGGCCGCCTCGATCGACTTGCGGTAGAACTCCGGATGCCTGAGTTTATCGAGAACGTCGTTATCGGACAGACCGATCGCCCGCATCAGCACGTGGGCGTTGATCTTGCGGGTCTTGTCGACGCGCACATGCAGAAGATCGTTCTTGTCGGTTTCGAACTTCAGCCAGGCACCCCGGTTGGGGATCAGGCTGGCGTTGAAGGTCTTGCGACCGTTTTTGTCTTGCTCGTCTTTGAAGTAGACGCCCGGGCTGCGCACGATCTGGTTGACGATCACCCGCTCGGCGCCATTGATGATGAAGGTGCCACGCTCGGTCATCAGGGGCAACTCGCCGATGAAGACCTCCTGTTCCTTGATCTCGCCGGTTTCCTTGTTGACCAGCCGGCAGGTGACGTACATCTGCGAGGCGAAGGTGGCATCGCGCCGCTTCGCCTCCTCCACATCGTGGCGTGGTCGCTTCAGCCGGTACTCGGTACCAACGAAATGGAGCTCAAGCTTTCCGGTGTAGTCAGTGATCGGCGAGAAGCTGTCGAGCTCCTCAATCAGACCCTTCTCCAGGAACCATTTGAAACTCGCCCCCTGTACCTCCACGAGATCGGGCAGGTAGGAGACGGTCTTGGCCACCTGGATCGCGCTGCTCATGCGTGGACCTGCAGAACGGATGGGAAAAATGGAATGGCCGAAGACGGCGATGTCAGCGGTAGGCGGGAACCCGATAGGGGGTTTCCCGCCAGCAGGCAACCAAAAAGGGTGGCTGCGGTGTCCCTTGAAAGCAGAACAGCCCGGGCCATGATCACTCCTATGGAGCTCGGTTGAGGGCTGCCGACGTCGATAATGGAGCGCTCGCGTTGCCAGACCAATAAAACATCATACACTTTAGGCCCTCCGATGGACTGGAAGACCAAACAGGCGTACCGCATTGGCCGTACTGGTTGCCGCCACCTGCGCGAAAGACTCGTCCCGCAGGACGGCCATGCGCTCGGCAACCGAAACCACAAAGGCTGGCTCGTTGCGCTTGCCCCGCCGCGGGACCGGCGCCAGGAAGGGGCAATCGGTTTCGATCAGATAGCGGTCGGAAGGAACCTGACGGGCACAGGCATGGGTCTCAGCGGCACTGTTGAACGTGACTGTGCCACTGAAGCTGATCGACAGACCAAGCGCCAGAAAGGCTTCCATCTCATCGGTTGTACCGCCCCAGCAATGCATCACACCGCGGGGGCAGCGACCGTCCTGCTGGCGGCATCCCAACTCCTCGAGCATGGGCCCAGCAGCGTCGCGGCAGTGAATGATCACCGGCAGATCCAGCTCGATGGCGAGATCAAGCTGGGGGCGAAGCATGGCCAGTTGCTCTTCAAGGTTCACAGCCTTGAACAGATCCAGGCCCAGCTCTCCGATCGCCACGACCCTGGGATCGGCCAGGGCCGCCTGCCGCAGCAGGGCGGGAGTGCCTTGCTGCCAGTGCTGGGGATCGAGTGGGTGAACGCCCACGGAATAGCGCAGCTCCGGAAAACGATCGGCCAGGGCACGGATCGCCGGAATTTCGCCAGGCTCCACGCAGGAATGGAGCAGCGCCACCACACCAGCCTCTCGCCAGCGCTGGGAGACGTCAGCGAGATCGGCTTCGAAGTTGCGAAACACGATGTGGCAATGGCTATCGATCAGATCGACGCACCCCTCAGGAAGGGGAACGTCATCTGAAACCGGGTGGCTGGTGGCGACCATGTCCGTGGTGCTGGTCGGGCGGGTGGAGCGGCTCAGACGCTGGTGGCGGTGGGTTCGATCGCCTGCTTGACCATCGCACTGAGACGCGACTTCTGATTCGCGCCGGTGTTGCGGTGCAACACGCCGCGTTTGACGGCCTTGTCGATCTTGCTGAAGGCTGCGCTCAAGCTGGTGCGGACCACCACCCTGGTCTCGTCATCCGGCTGCTGGCTGTAGGCAGACACCGCCGTGAGGCAGCGTTTCATCAGCGTGCGCACCGCCGACTTGTAGGAGCGGTTGAGCAGCCAGTTGCGCTCGGCAACCTCGATGCGTTTTTTCGAAGACTTGTTATTGGCCACAGGCGGTTTTGGCGCTGAATCGGCGACTTTTTACCTTAACGCGGCGCTGCCCCCCTCATCCTGCCCCTGCCTCTAGCGTGAACTCTGCCTGTTCTGACCGCTTGCCGTGGCCGCCACCTCTCCGCTGACCGTCTCGGCACTCCACGATCTAGGCCATGCCGGGCAGCGGCTTGAAGCGATCGCCGCCCGCACCACCAACACCCAGAGCGAAGCGGCCATGGCAAGTGTCGCCGCCATCCTGCGCCAGGTGCGCCTTGAGGGCGACGCGGCCCTGCTGGCGTTGAGCGAACGCTTCGATGGGGTCCGCCCCGATCCCCTGCGCATTCCCACCCAGGATCTTTCCGCCGCCTGGGAGCAATGTCCGCTGGATCTTCAGGAAGCCCTGAAACTGGCCCACCGGCGCATTCTCGATTTCCACCAGCGCCAGAAGCCCCAGGACATCAGCGTCAGCGGGGTGCATGGCGAACGGCTCGGACGCCGCTGGCGGCCGGTGGATCGCGCCGGGCTCTATATCCCCGGCGGCCGCGCCGCCTACCCCAGCACGGTGTTGATGAATGCCGTACCGGCGCGGGTGGCCGGCGTGGAGCGGCTGGTGATGGTGACACCGCCGGGCAGGGACGGCATGCCCAATCCGATCGTGCTCGCCGCCGCCCACCTGGCAGGGGTGGAGGAGGTGTACCGGGTGGGGGGAGCCCAGGCGATCGCGGCCCTGGCCTACGGAACCGAGTCGATTCCCGCCGTTGATGTGATCACCGGCCCTGGCAATCTTTATGTGACCCTGGCTAAGAAGGCGGTCTACGGCCTGGTCGGCATCGACTCCCTGGCAGGTCCAAGCGAAGTTCTGGTGATCGCCGACCAGAGCGCCCAGCCCCAGCAGGTGGCCGCCGACCTGCTGGCCCAGGCCGAACACGATCCCCTGGCGGCGGCCATCCTTCTCACCACCAGTGCGGCCCTGGCCGAGGCGGTGCCCGCCGCCATCGAGGCCCAGTTACTCGGCCACCCCCGCGCTGAGGTCTGCCGCAGTGCCCTGCGTGACTGGGGACTGATTGTGGTCTGCCCGAGCCTGGAGGACGCGGCCCGCTTGAGCGATCGCTTCGCCCCGGAGCACCTTGAATTGCTGGTGGAGCGGCCGGAACCCCTGGCCGAGCGGATTCACCATGCCGGCGCCATCTTTCTGGGGGGTTGGAGCCCGGAGGCGGTGGGGGATTACCTGGCCGGCCCTAACCACACCCTGCCTACCTCCGGCACGGCCCGCTTCGCTTCGGCCCTGAGCGTGGAAACCTTTCTGCGCCACACCAGCTTGATCCGCTTCAACCGCGCAGCCCTGGAGGCCACGGGCCCCGCCGTGGTCACCCTGGCGCGCAGCGAGGGGCTGCACAGCCATGCCGAATCGGTGCGGTTGCGGCTCAGCGCCTCGCCAGATCCCGCACCACCGGCTGGCCGTCGCTGATCTCCCCCACCAGCACCTGGTCGGTGATGTTCACAAACAGGCCGTTCTCAAGCACCCCCGGCAGGTTGTTGATCTGCCCCTCCAGGCTGGTGGGATCCTCGATTCCAGCGGCCAGCTTGAGATCCAGCACCAGGTTGCCCTGATCGGTCACCACCGGCCCGGCCTTGCGCAGGGCCATGCGCAGGGTCACGCCTGCGCCCATGGCCTCAAGATCCCCTTTCACCTGGCGCCAGGCTGACGGCAGCACCTCCACCGGCAGCAGGAACTCCAGATTCAGGCGCTCCACCAGCTTGCTGGCATCCACCACCACAATGAAACGCCCAGCCCGACGAGCCACCAGTTTTTCCTGGACGTGGCAGGCGCCTCCTCCTTTGATCAACTGAAAGTGCGGGTCGACCTCATCGGCACCGTCGATGGCCAGATCGATCCGGTCGACGGCATTAAGGCTCTGCAGGGGGATGCCGAGGTCGGCGGCCAGCACTTCCCCCTGGAAGGAGGTGGTGACGCCGGTGATGCCAGAGAGCTGGCCGGAGCGGAGTTTGGCGGCGAGGGCCTGGATCATCAGGGCCGCCGTGGAGCCCGAACCCAGACCCACCACCATGCCGTCGCGGATCTGCTCGACGGCTGCTTCGGCCACCGCACGTTTCACCTGGTCCTGCAGCTCAGCCATGGAAGGTTGGCAAGGGGCCGTGACCGTAGCAACTGGGCTTAGCCGCTCAAGCCGGGTGGGGCAGGGCCGCCGGACGGATCGAGAGCTGCAGCTCCCTGGCCCCCCGCACCACCTTGAGCGGCAGCACCTCACCCACCCGCGACGCCTCAACCCGTTGCAGCAGGCTGGATGGGTCGTTCACCGGTTGGTCGGCAGCGGAGACGACAAGATCGCCGCGGCGCAGGCCGGCCAGCTCGGCGGGGCTGTCGGGGAGCACGCGCTGGACCAGGGCACCATCGCGTTCGGGCAATTGCAGCACCGCATCGGGATCCTTGTTGTTGTCCCGGGCGCGGCGGGCGGTGAGTGGCACCAGTTGCAGGCCGAGGTAAGGGTGGATCACCTGGCCGCCATTGCGCAGCTGGTCGGCCACACCCCGGGCCAGATTGATCGGGATGGCAAAGCCCAGACCGGCCCCAGGGCCGGAGCGCACCAGGGTGTTGATGCCGATCACCTCGCCGGAAGAATTGATCAGCGGCCCGCCTGAATTACCTGGATTGATCGCCGCATCGGTCTGGATCAGGTCGAGCCGCTTGTCAGCAAAGCCCAGGCTGTTGATGTTGCGGTGCAGGCTGCTGACGATCCCTAGGGTGACCGTGCGCTCCAGGCCGTAGGGACTGCCCAGGGCAATGGCCCAATCCCCCACCTCCAGCGCTTCGGAATCACCAAGGGGAGCGGCCTGCAGTTCGCTCAGCCCGGGAATGCGCACCACGGCCAGATCGGTGACCGGATCCGCCCCGACAACACTTCCATCCACCTGGCGGCCATCAGCCAGGGTGACTTCAACCACATCAGCCCTCTCGACCACATGGGCATTGGTGAGCAGCAGGCCACTGGCATCGATCACCACCCCCGACCCCTGACCGCGCTCACGGCTGCTGCCGGCGGGGTCGCCGAACAGATCACGCAGCAGCGGATCGAGCAGGGCAGGGTCGAAGGCCTGACGGGACACGCTGCGTTCCGTATCGATCCGCACCACCGCGGCGCCGACCCGCCGGGCGGCCTGGGCCACAAAGCTGTGGGCAGGCGGCATCTGAGCGTCCGCTGCCAGGGCAACAGGCGTGCTGGAGACCAGGACGGGGAACTCTGCTGCGCCCAGCCCTTCGCTCGAGAGGGCCTCTGCCAAGGGCTGCTCGCTTGTAGCGAGCGGAGCGGCAGCCGCCACCGGCAGGGCAGGCATCAGGATGAGCAAAGCCGCCAGGGCGGCCATCAGCACGGCAACCAGGCGGCGCCAGCGCAGCTTGGCTCGGGTCCGTAGCCAAGCCTGGCTGGACAGGGAAGGTGAATCGGTTGGCAGGCGGGCCAGCAACACGGCGGTATGGGGCAGGGCGACAAGGCTAGGGAGGAAATCTTCACGGAGAATCCCGAAGCCCGGCGGCGGCTTGCGCCCATCGAGCTCAAGCTGGGGGAGACCAGCGCAGCAGCGTCTGCCGCCAGCGCCCATCGGGGCCCAGTTCGAGCCAGCGGCCGCCGGGATCCTCGGGGCGACCAAGCGGGCAGGGCTGGGCGGCCTCAAAGGCGCAAAGGGTGGAAGGGCAGCCGAGCAGGGGCACCTCCGGCCGCCCCGGCAAGGCGCCCTGCCAGTGCTGGTGCACATGGCCAAACACCACCCCCTTCACCACCGGACTCCCAGCCAAAAGGGCCAGCAACCCCTCCGGCCGTTGCAGGGCGATGGCATCGAGGCCTGGGCTGCCGATCGGCACGGGCGGATGGTGGATGGCCACCCAGGTGGGAGCGTCATCGCCGGCCAGTTGGCAGCCCAGCCAATCCAGCTGGGCCCCATCCAGGCCTCCGGCGGTGCTGCCCCTCTGGTGACTGGAGAGCAGGATCAACCGCCAGCCACCCAGCGGCAGCACCGCCGGCGCCAGGCTTGCCCCATGGCTGAAGACCTGGCGAAGCAAGGCAGGGTCGTCATGGTTGCCGGGCAACAGGGCCAGGGGAATCCCAGAAGATGCAACGAGTTCGCGCAGCTGGCGGTAGCCGGCCAGGCTCTCGTCCTGACAGAGGTCTCCGGTGATGAGCAACAGGTCGGGGCGTTGCTCGAGGCTGGCTAAGGCCTGGTTCAGCCCGTGCCGCAGCCCGCGCCATGGATTGACACCCCGATAACAAGCGGAGGACTCGGCGAGCAGGTGGGGATCACTGAGCTGGAGAACGCGAACCAGGGGAAGCGGGGCTGATAGAAGCGGGTCAGTGGCCATCGCATCCCCAACGCCTGCTGATCACCTCTGAAGATCCAGATCCAGATCCAGATCCAGATTCACCCGCTTGCCCAAGCCCAAGCCTTCGCCTTGGCCCTCGCTTGTGGGGGTGCTCTGTATGGAACGGCTCGCAACACTGCAAGCCCAGAGATGAGGTCGAAAGCTTAAGTTGCCAAGACAGCGCAGGCAAAACCATGGGCACGATCCTCCCTGGAACCCTCAAGCGGTGCTCGCTCTGTCAAGTCGAGATCCGCGGCTTGGCAGGGGGTCAGGAGCAAGTGATCTTCAGCCAGGGAGCTCCGGGCACCCGGGCCAAGCTCTGGGCCCGGGTCTGTCAGTACGTCAAAGAACCCCAACGCTGCCTCAACCAGGACGTGACCCAGCGGGGGGCCGTGCAGGTGGACGACTTCTACGGCGAACCGCCCAGTTTCGGACCGTTCGAAGGGGCTGGGGCCCTAGGCGGTGGCGAACCGCCGGCCTCCAACTGAAGGCAGGCCCCGCCGGGGCATCGCTTAAGCTCAATCGGTGCCCGGCGGGCATTATCCCAAAAGTTTCTTGCAATGGCTCAATCAAGCCCTTGCCCGAAACGGGGGCAGTTCACTGCAGAAGCCGGTCGGGCTTCTTGAACCGCCACCCGTTTCTGCTCCATTGACCGATCCCCTGACAGCCGAGCTGCTGCTTTTCGCCCAGCCGGTGGCTGACGCCAGCGGGCTGGAGCTGGTGACGATCCAGATCCGGACAAACCGTGTTCCCCTGAGCCTGCAGATCCAGATCCGCAAGGCCGATGGGGGTGATGTCACCCTGGATGAATGCGCCAGCTTCAGCGCTGCCATCAGCGAGGTCCTCGATGTCAGTGAGCGACTTCCCGAGGCCTATGTTCTGGAGATCAGCAGCCCGGGCATCGGCGAAGTCCTTGCCGACGACCGGGACTTCCACAGTTTTCGTGGATTTCCCGTGGAAGTGCGCTTCCAGGACAGCAAGGGAGCTGCCATCGCCCGAGAAGGTCTCTTGCTGGGGCGGGACGACCACTCCGTCTGCCTGAATCTGCGCGGTCGAACCAGCAGGATCCCCCGGGCTGACGTGCAGAGCGTGCGGCTGATCACGCCCCAGGCCTGAACGCTCGACTTTTTCTTTCCACCACCACTTCTACCTTTGATCCGATGGCACTCGTTCTTCTCCCCGGCCTTCAGAACCTGATCGAGGACATCAGCGACGAAAAGAAACTGCCCACCCAGGTGGTGGAAGCGGCGCTGCGGGAAGCCCTTCTCAAGGGCTACGAGCGCTATCGCCGCACGCTCTATCTCGGGATCAGCGAGGATCCTTTCGAAGAAGATTATTTCAGCAATTTTGACGTCGGTCTTGACCTTGAGGAAGAGGGCTACCGAGTTCTGGCCAGCAAGATCATCGTCGAAGAGGTGGAGAGCGACGATCACCAGATCGGGCTCGCCGAGGTACAACAAGTAGCCGAAGACGCCCAGATCGGCGATACCGTGGTGCTCGATGTCACCCCGGAAAAGGAAGATTTCGGCCGGATGGCGGCCTCCACCACCAAGCAGGTGCTGGCCCAGAAACTGCGCGATCAGCAGCGCCGCATGATCCAGGAGGAATTCGCCGACCTGGAGGATCCGGTGCTCACCTCACGGGTGATCCGCTTCGAGCGACAGTCGGTGATCATGGCGGTGAGCTCAGGCCTGGGCAGGCCTGAAGTAGAGGCTGAGCTTCCCCGCCGCGACCAGCTTCCCAATGACAACTACCGGGCCAACGCCACCTTCAAGGTCTTCCTCAAGGAAGTCTCGGAAGTGGCGCGTCGCGGCCCCCAGTTGTTCGTCTCCAGGGCCAATGCCGGCCTGGTGGTTTACCTCTTCGAAAACGAAGTTCCCGAAATCCAGGAAGGTTCGGTGCGGATCGTCGCCGTGGCCAGGGAGGCCAATCCACCGTCGCGCTCGGTTGGTCCACGCACCAAGGTGGCGGTCGACAGCATCGAGCGTGAAGTGGATCCAGTCGGTGCCTGCATCGGTGCCCGCGGCTCCCGTATCCAGCAAGTGGTCAACGAACTGCGCGGCGAGAAGATCGACGTGATCCGCTGGTCTGCCGATCCAGGCCAGTACCTCGCCAACTCACTGAGCCCAGCCCGCGTTGAAATGGTGCGGCTGGTGGATCCCGAAGGCCACCACGCCCATGTGCTGGTGCCGCCTGACCAACTCAGCCTGGCGATCGGCCGCGAAGGTCAGAACGTGCGGCTCGCCGCCCGCCTGACCGGCTGGAAGATCGACATCAAAAATGCCCTGGAATACGACCAGATTGCCGAGGATGCCAAAGCGGCTGAACTGATCGGCCTGCGCGAAGAGGACGAACGGATCCAAGCCGAAGCCGAAGCGCGGCTGGAGGCTGAACAGGCGATCCGTGCTGAGGAAGATGCCCGCCTGCGCGAGCTCTACCCCCTGCCCGAGGACGAATTCGAAGAGGGCGACTATGCACAGGACGCCCAGGGCGAATTCGAAGCCGGCGAGCCGGAAGGGAGCGTCGTCGCTAGCTCCGATGGGCTGGCCGGCGAAGCCGCTGCAACCGATGGAGAGATCGAAGCTGTTATTAGCGAAGACGTTGCCAGCGAAGACGTTGCCAGCCAAGTAAGTGCCAGCGAAAGCGTTGCCAGCGAAGAAGGGCGCCGTTGAGCGCCCGGCCGATTCTGCGCCGGTGTGTGAGTTGCAGGCAGCTCCTGGATCGCCGCCTGCTCTTGAGGGTGATCCGTTTGCCAGCCAAGCAGGTGGTGCTCGATGAGGGCATGGGTCGTTCGGCCTACCTCTGCGCAAGCCGGGAGTGCCTGGAGGAGGCCAGGCGCCGCAAGAAGCTGCAACGGGCTCTGCGCTGCCAGGTGGCGGATTCCATTCACACGGCACTCCAACAGCGGCTGGAGGAGTCAAGGGCTGCAGCCTCTGAGGCAAGATGAACAGTGGCCGCACCGTGCGTGGGGCTCGGCGGCACCCGTTGCCCCGACCGATTTGAGACCTGAATGACCAGCAGCGGCAAAGTCAGAATTTATGAGTTGTCCCGGGACCTGGGCCTGGAGAGCCGCGACGTGCTCGAAGCCGCCGAGAAGCTGTCGATCGCGGCCAAGAGCCACAGCAGCTCGATCAGCGACGACGAGGCCGGCCGCATTCGCGACCTGATCAAGCCCAATGGAAACAGGGCCTCACGGCCGGTTGCCCCGGCAAGGCCTGCAGGGGCAACCCCAACGCCGGCTACCCCTGCTCCAGCCAAGGCAATCCTGTCGGTCAAGAAGGCCGTGACGCCCGCGCCAACTGCTCCATCAGCCACGGCACCGGTCACACCACCGGCCAAGCCTGCTGCCCCAGCAGCGACGACGGCTCCAGCCAGACCCGCCGGCCCCAGCAAGCCCCAGGCCGCACCGACCTCCAGCAAGCCCCAATCGGCAGCTCCATCGGTCCCCAAGATTGTTGGCGCCCCGGCAAAGCCAGCTGCCGCACCGGTCAAGCCGGTAACGGCTGCCGCGGCGGCCTCTCCAGCCAGACCCGTCGGCCCACCTAAAACCGCCCCAGCCCCCGCCAGGCCCGCTCCTCCGGTGGTGATCAAGCCACCGGCGCCGGCTCCAGCCCGCAAGCCCGAGACTGCCCTTTCTCCCAGCCCCAGGCCGGCCACCAGCCCCCGCCCCTTGCCACGGGGCAGCGCCCCTGCACCCCGCCCCGCTGCGCCGCAGCGGCCTGGATCGTCGCCACGCCCCGCCAGTGGTGCCAGCGGCAGTGGCAGTGGCAGTGGCAGCCAACCCCAGCTGATCGGCCGTCCCCAGAGCGGTCAGCCGAGCCCAACCAGCAGCCGGCCGGCTCCGCCTTCAGCGCGGCCTGGACTCAGCCAGCGGCCCAGCGGTGCTCCGCAACGCGCCCCATCGCCGGTGCGGCAGGTTCCGGCCCGCAGTCCACTCGAGCTGGTCGGCAAGCCGATCCGCCGCGACGCAGCCTCTCCAGGGGCACCGATCCGCAGCACGGCCGGCGCACCCGTGCGCCCAGGCGGCATGCCCCAGGGCATGCGCAAGCCCGTGTCTCCCGGCGAGCTGATGCAGCTCCAGACCCCCGGCAGTCGCACTCCCGCAGCTCCGCCCCGGCGGCCGGAAGGGGGTATAGGAAATGCCACAGCCGACGGGCCTCGCCCGACAGCAACGGCCCCGGCAGCCCCCAGACGGCCTGGATTCCGCACACCACAGCCCGCAAGCCGAGCCCGCAGGCCGGAATGGGATGACAGCGCCAAACTCGAGGCCCTGCGCAGTAAATCGCCGCAGAAGCAGCGTCAGAAAGTCCACATCATCGGAGAAAACGATGATGCCCTCACCACCGAAACCAGCGGTTTCGCCGGTGAACAGGAGGCCCTGATTCTTCAGGCCAGCCTGGCCCGCCCGGCCCGGCCCCGCACCCGTGCGGCCACCCCTGGTGTCAAGCCAGTGGCGGCGATCCGCAAGCGCAAGAAAGAAACCACGCGCCAGCGCCAGCGGCGCCGTGCCATGGAACTGCGCGCCGCACGCGAGGCCAAGGGCGCCCGGCCCGAGATGCTGATCGTGCCCGAGGGCAACCTCACGGTGCAGGAACTGGCCGACCGCCTCGGTGTGGAGAGTTCCGAGATCATCAAGTCTCTGTTCTTCAAAGGGATCATCGCCACGGTCACCCAGACCCTCGATCTCTCCACGATCGAAACGGTCTCCGATGAGTTCGGAGTGCCGGTGCTGGAAGACGACGTCCAGGAGGCCGCCAAAAAGACGGTCGAGATGATCGAGGAAAGCGACAAGCTGCACCTGATTCGCCGGCCGCCGGTGGTCACGGTGATGGGTCACGTCGATCACGGCAAGACGAGCCTGCTCGATGCCATCCGCAAGACCCGGGTGGCGGCCGGCGAAGCCGGTGGCATCACTCAGCACATCGGTGCCTACCAGGTGGATGTAAGCCACGCCGGTGAACAACGCACCATCACGTTCCTCGATACCCCAGGCCACGAGGCGTTCACCGCCATGCGCGCCCGTGGCACCAAGGTCACCGACGTGGCGGTGCTGGTGGTGGCCGCCGATGACGGCGTTCGCCCCCAGACCCTCGAAGCGATCAGCCACGCCCGTGCCGCCGAAGTGCCGATCGTGGTGGCGATCAACAAGATCGACAAGGAAGGCGCCCAGCCCGAGCGCGTCAAACAGGAACTCTCCAACCAGCAGCTCGTCGCCGAAGACTGGGGCGGCGACACGGTGATGGTGCCGGTGAGCGCCATCAAACGCGAGAACATCGACAAACTGCTGGAAATGGTCCTGCTGGTGTCGGAGGTGGAAGACCTCCAGGCCAACCCGGATCGGATGGCCAAGGGCACCGTGATCGAGGCCCACCTCGACAAGGCGAAGGGGCCGGTGGCCACCCTGCTGATCCAGAACGGCACCCTGCGGGCCGGAGACGTGCTGGCCGCCGGCCCGATCCTCGGCAAGGTGCGGGCCATGGTCGACGACACCGGCCAGCGGGTCAAGCTGGCTGGCCCTTCCTCCGCCGTGGAGGCCCTGGGCTTCAGCGAAGTGCCCACGGCCGGCGACGAATTCGAGGTCTATGCCGACGAGAAGGCCGCCCGCGCCGTGGTGGGTGATCGGGCCAACGTCGCTCGGGCGACCCGACTGGCCCAGCAGATGGCTTCCCGCCGGGTGTCGCTGGCTTCGATGTCCGGCCAGGCCAGCGAAGGAGAGCTCAAGGAGCTCAACCTCATCCTCAAAGCCGATGTCCAGGGCAGCGTGGAGGCGATTCTTGGCTCGCTCGAACAACTTCCCCAGGGCGAAGTTCAGGTGCGGGTACTGCTTTCGGCGCCCGGCGAGATCACCGAAACCGACGTGGATCTTGCTGCCGCCTCAGGCGCGGTGATCGTGGGCTTCAACACCTCCATGGCCTCAGGGGCCAAGAAGGCGGCCGATGCCAACGGCGTCGACGTGCGCGACTACGAGGTGATCTACAAGCTGCTGGAAGACATTCAGTCAGCGATGGAGGGCCTGCTCGAACCAGAGATGGTGGAGGAAACCCTGGGTGAAGCCGAGGTGAGGGCCGTGTTCAGCATCGGCAAGACAGCCGTCGCTGGTTGCTATGTCACCAATGGCAAGCTGCAGCGCAACTGCAAGGTGCGGGTGCACCGCGCCAAGCAGGTGGTGTTCGAGGGCGATCTCGACTCCCTGCGCCGCAACAAGGATGATGTCAAGGAGGTGGCCACCGGTTTCGAGTGCGGCATCGGCTGCGATCGTTTCGCCAACTGGCAGGACAAGGATCGCGTCGAGGCCTACAAGCTGGTCACCCAACGGCGCACCCTCAGCACCAACTGAACGCCGTGAACCCTCGCAGCGAGCCCCTGCTTTGGGTCCAACTGCTCGGCCTGGCTGCTGCTCCCGCCGAGCTGCTGTTGCTGCTGCTAGTGCTGGCTGGAAGCGATCCGGGCCCCTTGCCAGGGCTCGAGCGGCTGCTCTGCTGGGGCCTCGGTGCCCTCTTGCCTGCAGCACTGCTCTGGCGGCAGCCGGCTGATGTCTGGTCATTGCTGCTGCTGCAGACACCGGCCAAGGGGCGCAGTGAGCAGCAGCGCAGGCTCAGCCGCCTTCAGTCACCCCTGCCGCTGAAACTGCTCGCAGCGGCCGGAGCTCTGGCTCTGCTGCCGGTGTTGTGGCTCAGCGACAGTCAGGCCGCCGTGGCCACGGCTCTTTCCCCCTTGCGCCAGAGCAGCAGGCTGGTGGCTCTTCTGCTGGCGGCTGCCTTGCTTGGCCTGATGCTCTGGCAATGGCAGCAGTTGCTGCAGGCTCTCTGGCTGCTGAGCAGGCCCGCCTCCCAACTGGCCACCACCAGCCCCCTGGAGCCAACGGAGCAGCAGCAGCAACGACTGGGCCTGGGGCTGCCCTTGCTGCTGCCCGAACCGCTCCAGCTAGCTGTCGCTGGGGCTGCGGTCACGCCAGAGCAGCAGACCGAAGATCAGCAGCGCACCGACCTGAATGAGCAGATCCCCTGAACCCAGCTCACCACCAGCGGAAACCCGCAGAGCCATGGTGGCCAGACCGATCGCTGCCGATGCGCAGAGGGCGAACCAGAGGGCCCGGCGCAGCCCCCGCCAAGGAGCTTGAACCTCTTTGAGCAAGCGAGCCCTCAGCTCCGGATCCAGGGGCCGAAGTTGACGGGATGGCATGGACGGGAAGGGGGGTGGGAAGCCCGATGCTAGTTTCAACCAGGTGCCGGTGTAGCTCAGTGGTAGAGCAACTGATTCGTAATCAGT
>JABMPN010000095.1 GCA_013203655.1 Cyanobacteria bacterium bin.51 | reverse complement strand
TACCTGGGTGCCTTCAATTACCGCTTCAACCGGCGCTTCAACTTGGCAACGATGACCGAGCGTGTGGTTCATGCCATCTGCAGCTGCGGCGCTCGGCCGGAACGCATCTTGAGGAGTGCGGAGCTAGCTACCTAATCAAGTATTGCATTGGCTTGTTGATTTTTCGAGGTGCCCTTAGCTATGTTCGCAGCAATTACTGCGGAGATGCCTATCTCAGTACTCTCGGCCACCTTCAAGTGGCGAGTTTCAACAGCGAAGACAAGGCTGCCCGTTTTGTTGCGCAGTTGTCTGAATCCACGAAGCAACCATTTCGAGTGGGGGAGCGCTATTCACCTCAGCCCTAAAGAGTCTAACAACCCCTGGCGCTTGAAGCTTCCTGTTGAACGTGCTCATCGGCAAGAGTTCTTTTGAGGCGATCTCTGCCGGCCAACCTGTTATCAATTTGACGCTCTCCATTGGACTTCGATTGTTCTCGCTATCGAACTGTTTCAGGGGTGAGTCTTTTGTCCGTTTGGTTTGACTGCCTGATTCCCATCGAACTGATCCTGTTGGGATCGTTGTGGAATCACCCTGCCATTCTTCCTGCCGCTAAGTCGTTCTGCAGCCGCAGTCAGGATTGCAGCCCAGAGAGGGTTGTGCGCCCCGGTTCATCGTTTGAGATCCTCCCCGTTGCTCCCTTCAGCGCTTGAGGGTTGTCTAAGCAGGTTCACTGGGCAGCCTTCCGGCAACGGCCGCCAACCCACAACCTGATGGCGCCTGCCCTGCAGCGGATGATGGAATAGCAGGGTCTGGTTTTCTCCACTACCAACGCTCGATTCGTTCTGCTGCTTGGGTTGATGCTCGGGCTGGCGCTGGGATCGTTGCAGGCGATTCCAGCGCCAGCGCCGCCCCTCGATTCAGCCGTTCATCCGGCATCTCCCCACCCCCTGGCGTTCGATCCGCTGGCACCACTTCCCGACCCTGCTCTCTATCGCCCCAACGGGGAGTGGATCGGGCGGTTGATCCTGCCGACCATTTCCGAAGTCGAAGACCAAGACCAGGAGCCAGACGACGACACGGGCGACTGGGTGTGGATCGAGCTGCAGCAGGTGCCGGCCGATCAGCTTCGCTGGCGGGGCGAACGGCTCAGACTCCGCTGGCAATCGAGGCCGGAGCTGGACGCCCTGGTGCGGGCGGTGACCACCGATGTGAGCTTCACCGCTGCGGCGCGCCGCTCGATCGCGCAGGGCAACGTGCTCCCGGTGCGCCTCGATGGCCGCCGGCAGGTGGGCCCCTTGCAGTCGCTCGCCGCCGCCCGGCCCAGCGACGACGTTCTGGTGACGTTCGAATCGGTGGAGCTGGTGCAGGGCCCCGACGGGCCCCCCAGCCTGCGGATTGCCACCCCACCGGTGCAGATCAGCGGCCGCTACCTGGCCCTGGTGCAGCTGCTGGGTCCGGCTGGGGGCGGCGATCGCTTCCGGGTGCAGCACTACGAGCCCCGCAGCGGCGGCTTCACCGGGCCCCTCGAAACCGTTCGGATCCCCCGCCAGGCGCCTGATCGCGATGGGAGGCTCCCCTTCAATCCGCAGGGCCTGGCCGGCAGTGCTGCCGGCCGCGAGGGCTGGTACCTCTATGGCGCCCCCGATGCCACAGGACTGTTCACCGCCGAGGCCCTGCTGCCCCGCCAGCTGTTCCAGATTCAGCCGGATTCCAGCGTGGCCGGCCAGTCCGCCGGGCTTCGCTACCTCCTGCATCGCAACTGGAAGCACACCCCCGAGCGTCGCGGCCAGCTCGAGCGGGTGCAGCTGGGAGCGGGGACGACGGCCAGGCGGTGGCGACTGGGTGATCGTGGCCTGCTCATCCATAACTTCGGCGGCATCGGTGGCCGGCGTGGTGAGCCGATCAGCGGCTTCACCGTGACCGGCCACTTCGCCTTCGGTGCGGTGGAAGTGGTGCCGGATCCATTCAGCGGCGAACCGCGCTTCGAGATCCGCTACCACCAGATCTACGCCAACAATCCCAATGGGATCATCGCCGGCACACAGGCGGCCAGCGCCTATGCAGGCGACCTGCAGCGAGGCTGGCTGTGGCTGCGGCCCATCTCCGATGTGCTGATCCAGCAGGAGCTGTTCGCCGGCCTGAACCTCGGCGATCGCCACTTTTCGCTGCTCGATGAATTGGCGCTCCAGGCCGAGGTGATCATGGCCCGCTACCGCAGCGGCGATGGCACCGGCCTCTCGTCGGTGACTCCGGCCACCTCCTGCGTGCAGGATTCCAACCAGGCCCTGTTCATCGCCATCCGCCGCCTGCGAGAGAAGGTGCAGGCTGATTCCGACCTGCGCGACTGGTTAAGGCGCCATCCCCGCCACCTGGAGACCCGCAAGTTCCGGCAGCTCGGCCAGCTGGCGGATTCCCTTGATCAACTGCTCAGCCCCTTCGGAATGGTGCGCTCGGACTGGCGTTCGAACGCGGCGATCGTGGCGGCAGCCGAAACAGGATCAGCAACCGAAACAGCACCGACGACCGGCACGGCGCCTCCAGCCACCCCCCTGTTCCAGAGGGGCGAAGGACTCGGCGTTGGCCTGCTCAGCTGGCGCTCGATGCTGCCCCGCCGCGGCCACGACGACACCGCCCGGGTCTTTCTTCAAAGTGGCGCCGATCTCTGGTTTCTACGCACCAACCAGCTGCCGGGGCTCGATCCCAGCCTGGAGCCCCTGGCCCCAACCCTGCTGTTCGGCCAGTTGCCGCTGGTGTCCATCCTGCTGCGCCGCACGGCCGATGCCCTGTTCACGCCCCTGGTCGGCAGCGCGGCCCTGGTCAGTGGGCTGGTGCTGCTGGTCTATGCCGGTACGGCGCTGGTGATCGGGGAACGCTCCGGTTTTCTGCCCCGGGTGGGGCGGCGCCAGAGCTGGCGCGCTCCGCCCGTCGCGGCCTGGCTCTTCCCCGTCGCCGGGCTGCTGGTGCGGCCGGCGCTGCTGGAGGAAGTCTTCTTCCGTGTTGCCCTGCTGCCCCATCCGCTGGAGGGGGCCGGCATCTTCAGCAGCCTGGCCTGGGGGGCGCTGAGTGTGGGGCTGTTCGTGGCCTATCACCCCCTGGCCGCTGCCACCTGGTACCCCCGCGGCCGGTCCCTGTTTTGGGACCCCCGCTTTCTGAGCCAGTGCGCCCTGCTCGGCGTGGCTTGCGTGCTCGCCTACGACCTCACCAGCTCGCTCTGGGCTCCCGTGCTGATCCACTGGCTGGCAGTCAGCCTCTGGCTCTGGCCGCTCGGAGGTCGCCATCGCCTGGCCGGCTGAAGCGGCGAGAGGCCCCTGGGGCGCGAGACTGGCGGGCCCCCGCCGGAAATCTCCATGGCTCTCGATCGTTTCAGGCTGGCGCTGGCGACGTTGATGGAGCAGGCCCCCAGCGATCCGCTTGAGCGTGACGAGTTCTTTGAGGTGAACCCTCTGCCTGCTGAGGACGGCCCGTTCGAGCTGGTGGTGGTGGATGAAGAGAAGGGCATCTTCGCGGTCCTCTATCTCGACCGTTTGTTCGAGGAGGGAGACCCAGGCCAGGAGGCGATCGCCGCCCTGGTGCCCACCTATCTCCTCGGGGCCTTCGGACTGGAGCCGGGGGACTGGTATCCCACGGCCCCGTTCGATCTGGGCTGGCGTTCAAGGGAGTTCCTCTGGTTTCTGGAATTCACTCTCCCCGGACTCCAGCCCCCTTGCCGGAGTGACGGCTGAACAGGCCCTCCTCAGCGGCGGCCGTTGACGATCACCGGGCTGCCGCTGCCGACTGCCGTCCCAGGCAGGGCGGGCACCACCGAAGTCTGCCCATCCCACTTGTCGAGGAAGAGCTTGTAGAGCACCTGGTCGTCGAGGCTGGAGTTGAGGATCTGGTAGCGCTTGGCCTCCTGATCGGCAATCTTGACTTCGGTCTGGGCGCGCAGCAGACGCTGGTCAGCGATCTGCTTCTGTTCGATTGCGGCCCTGTATTCCTCGGCGATCTGCAGACCGGTGAGATCGAGACCCTGGACGATCACGTAATTGAACTTGGTCAGTTCTTCGGCCACTTTCTCTTGAACCAGCTCAGAAATGCTGTTCCATTCGGTGGCGATCGTCACCAGCTCGTATTGGGAAAACACCGATTTCAGCGCTTTGAGCAGCGAAGGCTGAATGATCCGGGCATAGATCTGGGAGTTGTCGGTGGCGATTGTTTCGTAGATGCGGGGAGTTTCCGTGGGCTTCACCGCGTACTTCACCGTGGCGGTGGCTTCGATCACCTGCAGATCCTTGGTGAGGGTGGAGAACTGCTCCGGCCGCACCTGGGTGCGCACATCGAATAGCGAGGTGGACTGAATCAACGGGGCCTTGATGTTCGGCCCCGGGCTGCGCTGGCCGCCCGTCACCTTGCCGAGGGTTGTGACCACCGCCACGTTGCCGGCCGGCACGATGAAGATCGTCTGGGTCAGCAGAATCAGCAGCGCCACCGCTGCCGCTGCAATCACCTGGAACGTGGTTCCAGGCCCATCCCCACCGGCTGGGCGCATCGAGCTCTGCATATGGTTCCGAATCCTTTGTAAGCCCCGACCCTAGGCACAGGGCCAGAATGGGGAGACCAGCAAGCGTCGCAATGACCGGCAATCTTCAGGCGATCGGCTTCATCGCCAGCTGGGTGCTGGGCTGGGGAATCGGTGGCTCCCTGATCGATGCCGGCCTGATCAACGCCGGCGTCTATGAGATCGGCGTGAACCAGCTCGGTACCTTGACCACCTTCTCGGCCTGGAGCCTGCTCTGGGGCTGGCTCGGTTACTGGCTCTTTCAGCGCTTCACCGGCTCAAAGGCCAAGCTCCCGTAGGGAACGCAGGCAATGGGCTGCGGCGGGATAGATCTCCTGGCCCACGCCGGCCGGCAACAGAACATGAACGCGGCAGCCAGCCGCCAGGGCAGCCATGGTGCCGGCCTGCGAATCCTCGAAGGCCCAGCAGTCTGCGGGGTTATGGCCCAGGCGCAGGGCCGCTAACTGGAAAGCGTCCGGGGCGGGCTTGCCGCTGCCCAGTTCGGGATCATCGCCGTAGACCCGGGTTTCCAGGAGCTCCAGCCAGGGGTGGGGCGCGCTCTTCAACGCCACCGAGCTGCTGGTGCTGCTCGTGACCAGGGCCATAGGGATCGCCAGGTCCTGGCAGCGGGCCAGCAACTCGGGAGCCCCTTCCATCGGTTCTGCCATCGGCAGCAGACGGCGGGCAATCGGCTGCTGCACCGCCAGCAGTTCATCCGTGCTGGGCGGTTTCCCGCCTTCCGCCTCGATCCAGGCGATCACCTGGCGGGCGTTGTCCAGGCGCCGGCGGCCCCGCAGGCTCAGCAGCTGCGTGTCGCTCAGCTGCACCCCGAAGGCCAGGCTGGCTTCGCGCCAGGCCCGGCCATGCAGTGGTTCGGTGTCGAGCAGGAGCCCGTCGAGGTCGAACAGGCAGGCGGCTGGGCGGAGCATGGAGTCATTCTTTCAGTTCCCGGTGCCCGGGATCCGGCTTGAATGGCGCCATCCATGGGTCAGGGCGATGAACGAGGAGACGATCGAATCGGTGCTACAGGAAGTCCGCGTGTTCCAGCCGCCAGCAGCCCTGGCCGCCGGCGCTCGTATCTCCAGCCTGGAGGCGTACGAAGCCCTGGTGGCAGAGGTGGAGGCTGACCCTGATGCCTTCTGGGGACGCCAAGCCCGTGAGCTGCTGCACTGGTTCGAGCCCTTCCACACGGTGCTCGACTGGAGCAACCCGCCCTTTGCCCGCTGGTTTGAGGGGGGCACCACCAACCTGGCCTACAACTGCCTCGACAGGCATCTCCAGGGCCCCCGGGCCGAGAAGACCGCCCTGATCTGGGAAGGGGAACCCGGCGACACGCGCAGCTTCACCTACACCGAGCTGCATGCCCAGGTCTGCAAGGCCGCCAATGCCCTGCTGGAGCTGGGCATCGGTAAAGGGGATCTGGTGGCCCTCTACATGCCGATGGTGCCGGAAGCGGCGATCGCCATGCTGGCCTGCGCCCGCCTCGGCGCCCCCCACTCGGTGGTGTTCGGCGGCTTCTCCGCCGAAGCTCTGCGTGACCGGCTGATCGATGGCGACGTGAAGGCGGTGATCACCGCCGATGGCGGCTTCCGCAAGGACAAGGCGGTGGCGCTCAAGCCGGCGGTGGATCAGGCCCTCGCCGGCGGCGCCTGCCCCACGGTGGAGCAGGTGCTGGTGGTGCGCCGCACCGGGGAGCCCACGGCGATGACGGCAGGCCGCGACCACTGGTGGCACGAGCGGGTGGAGCCCGCCAGCGCCCTGCACACGGCCGAGCCGATGGCCAGCGAAGACCGCCTCTTCGTTCTCTACACCTCAGGCTCCACAGGCAAACCCAAGGGGGTGGTTCACACCACCGCCGGCTACAACCTCTGGGCCCAGCTCACCTTCGAGTGGATCTTCGACCTGCGCGAGGACGACATCCACTGGTGCACGGCCGACGTGGGCTGGATCACCGGCCACAGCTACATCGTGTACGGGCCGCTCTCCGCCGGCGCCACCACCGTGATGTACGAGGGCGCCCCACGAGCCTCAAAACCGGGTGCGTTCTGGGAGGTGATCGAAAAGCACAAGGTGAGCCTATTCTATACCGCTCCCACGGCGATTCGTGCCTTCATGAAGAGCGGCCGCGAGGTGCCCGATCAGTACGACATGGGCAGCCTGCGCATCCTGGGCACGGTGGGGGAACCGATCAATCCTGAGGCCTGGATGTGGTATCGGCAGGTGATCGGCCAGGGCCGCTGCCCGATCATCGACACCTGGTGGCAGACCGAAACCGGCGGCGTGATGATCAGCCCCCTACCCGGGGCCACCCCCACCAAGCCGGGATCCGCCACCCTGCCGCTGCCCGGCATCGCCGCCGATGTGGTGGACAGCGAAGGCCGCAGCGTGGGTGTGGATGAAGGGGGTTACCTGGCGGTGCGCCGCCCCTGGCCGGGGATGATGCGAACGGTCCATGGCGACCCTGAGCGCTTCCGCAAGAGCTACTGGGAGCACATCAGCGGCGCCGATGGCCGCCCGCTTTATTTCGCCGGCGACGGCGCCCGCCGCGATGCCGACGGCTACTACTGGGTGATGGGACGCGTCGATGACGTGATCAGCGTGTCGGGCCACCGGCTGGGCTCGATGGAGATCGAATCCGCCCTGGTGAGCCATCCGGCGGTGGCCGAAGCCGCCGTGGTGGGCCGCCCCGACGCCCTCAAAGGCGAGGGGATCGTGGCCTTCGTGACCCTGCAGGCGGACCGCAGCGGCGACGAGTCGCTGGCGGCCGAACTGCGCCGGCATGTGGGCGTTGAAATCGGCGTGATCGCCCGCCCCGATGAGATCCGCTTCAGCGACGCCCTGCCGAAAACCCGCAGCGGCAAGATCATGCGTCGCATCCTGCGGGCCCTGGCCGCTGGGGAGGAGGTGAGCGGCGACACCAGCACCCTCGAAGACCGCACCGTGCTCGACGCCCTGCGGGTCTGAGGGGGGCCGGCTCAGTCTTCGCGAAAGGGGTTCAGCCGGGGATGGAGGGGAGCACCAGCAGCACGATCGTTGCGATCGCATAGAGATTCGAGAGCGCGGCCAGCTGGCTCACCACCTGGGCCAGCAGGGCGAGCGCGAAGGCCACGATCAGGTTCGCCAGAAAGAACCACCAGTAGGCCCCCCGGTTGGAGCGCCCGCTGTAGTCGAAGGCGCGTTGCCAGGCGGAGATGTAGGCGTCGAGCATCAAGAGATTCGGCGGGGCGTCAGCGGGGCGTCAGACCGTGCAAACGATCGGCGGCGGCGACGGGGGTGTCAACCGCGACGGGGAGAACCGTTGCAGTCGGACGCACCGCTCCACCAGCTCACGACCTGATCCGCCAGCCGATCGATCTGCCGCTGCCGGGCCGGGTCATCGGCCCATGCCCCCAGCAGGTTCTGGCGCAGGCCGGCGCTGGCCGGGGTGAGGTGGTCGCCGGGGCGTTCGATCAGGATCGAGGCGTCATCGGGGCGCTGTTGCAAGACGCCGATCAGCCGGCGGCTCTGGTCGAGGGCGTCATTTCCGAAGCGCAGCAGCAGGTTGCGCGGCTGGCGGTAATGCAGACCCACCAGCCGCAGGGTTTCCTGTGGTGAAGGACTGAACTCGGTTCGCACGCCCAGGCGTGGGGCCAGATCAGCCAGCAGGGGAATGGAGCGATCGGCCGAGAAGTTGTTGAAGCACATCGCCACCAGGCCGCTGCAGCCACGGCCGCCGTCGGGAGCGAGCAGATGGAGCTTGCAACCCAGGCTGTGGCCAAGGCGCAGCGGAGACGGTACTGCTGGTGCCGCTTGCCGCGCCAAGCGGAAGGCACGCCAGGCCTCGGTGGCCTGGGCCTGGTGGTCGAAGCCGGGCACGTAACTCCAGGCCCGGATCGCTAGCCCCCGCGAGGCCAGCGCCTCCAGCAGGCGCCGGTAGCTGAGCTGGGGGCTGGCGGCCAGCAGGGTGCCGCCGATGAACTCGACGGTTCCGATCGCCCTGGCGGCCTTGTCCGGCGGCTCCAGGCACCAGAGACTCCCCTGCTGTTGCCAGCGGAGGGTCAGCAGTGGACGATCAGGGGAGATGGCGGTTCAGGCTGCGAGGCGCTGGAGGGCTGCGAGCGCCTCGCGGGCATGGGCTGCCCCGTCGAGCAGGTTGCTGAAGGTGTGGCGTACCACGCCTTGGCCGTCGATCACGTAGGTGACCCGCCCAGGAAGAAATAGCAGGGCGTTGGGCACGCCGAAGGCCTGGCGCAGGCTGTTGCCCTGGTCTGCCAGCAGGGGATAGGGAAGCTGGTGGCGGGCGGCGAAGCGGCCGTGGCTGGCGCTGTCGTCGCCGCTCACGCCCCAGACCTCGGCGCCGAGGGCCTGCAGGGCGGCGTGGTTGTCGCGGAAGGCGCAGGCCTCCATCGTGCAGCCGGGGGTGTCGTCCTTGGGATAGAAAAACAGCACCAGGGGCCGGCCGGCGAGCTGATCACTGCGGCGCTCCACACCATCCTGATCCTTCAGGTCGATCAGGGGAGCCTTCTCACCAACCTGGATGGCCTGACCCACGGGTGCATCAAAAACGTGAAGACAAGCCTAGGAGTTTGGTCTGGCGCCCTGTTCCGGCCCTGCCCCACACCAGGCGATGCCCGCCAGTTGCGCCAGTTCCCGATCCCAGCTGGTCAGGTCGTTGCTGTTGAAGCGATGGAGCGTGGTGTGGCCGCAGGCACGGGCCATCACCTGCATCAGCTCCACCGTGGCTCCGAGGAATCGGGTCAGACGATCGGCGGCATGGCCGATGTTCAGCCTCTGCCGCAGGTCCGCATCCTGGGTGGCGATGCCGGCCGGGCAGTTGTTCGTGTGGCAGATCTGGGCGCCGACGCAGCCGATCGCCTGGATCGAGGCATTCGCCAGAGCGATCCCGTCGGCTCCCAGGGCCAGGGCCTTGATGCAATCGGCGGGGGTGCGAAGCCCGCCCGTGACGATCAGGGTGACGCGGCCGCTGGCCTCACGGCGATCCAGATGGCGGCGTGCCCGAGCCAGGGCTGGGATCGTGGGGACCGAGATGTGATCACGGAACAGCAGGGGTGCAAGCCCCCGTGCCGCCGACTCGTCCATCGAGAATGATGTAATCGGCTCCAGCATCTAGGGAGACTCTGGAAAACCCGGGCCGCCCGCGAGACAATGGCCCTGAGATCGCAGGACAGGGCAGGTTTGATGGGCGGCAAACAGCTCGGCTTCTCTGACTACGAGCAGACCACCGCCAAGAAGCAGACCAATCGGGAAAAGTTCCTGGCGGAGATGGAAGCGGTGGTGCCCTGGCAAGTACTGATCGAGCTGATCGAGCCCTCGTACCACAAAACCAGCAAGAAGGTCGGGCGTCCTCCCTATCCGCTGGCCACCATGCGGCGGATTCACTTGTTGCAGCAGTGGACTTCGCTCAGTGACCCAGGCATGGAAGAGGCGCTGATCGAGGTGCCCACCATGCGCCGTTTCGCCGGGATCGACATGATCAGCGACCGGATTCCTGACGAGACGACGATCCTGGCGTTTCGGCACCTGCTTGAGAAGCACAACCTGGGAGAGCAGATTTTCCAGACGGTCAAAGCCCATCTCAAGGAACACGGCATGGCCATGAAGCAGGGCACGATCATCGATGCCACCTTGATCGCTGCCCCCAGCTCCACCAAAAACAAAGCTGGGGAGCGGGATCCCGAGATGCACCAGACCTGCAAGGGCAAGCAGTGGCACTTTGGGATGAAAGTCCACATTGGCGTGGATAAGGACACAGGTCTCATCCACTCGGTGGAGACCACCGCCGCAAAGGTGCACGATCTCACCCCAGCAGCAGACTGTCCGGCGACAATCTGGTTGAGGGGAGCTTTGCATCAACAACTTGTTACCCATTTTAATTGACACCTGGTAACACCGGCTTCTGCACGCTTTCACCTTCCTGCAGGCTTGGTGGCCCGGCCAACGCCAGAGCGGCCATCTCCTTCTCGATCCATTGCAGCCGGTAACCGCGCAGGCGCCGCTGCAGGGTGCGCAGGTGGCGTGGGCCGTAGCGCTCCGGGTTGCGGCGGATCAGCCGCTCCAGCAGCGTCTTGGCCCTGAGCTGGGGCTCGCCCTGCAGTCATTGTTCGATCCGCTCCACATCCGGTTCAAACGGATCGGGCCTGCTGCGTTTGCCGGTGCGTGGCTTGGGATTGCGCTGCCTGGGCTGGAGTGGCTGGGCTTACGGCCAGGTGGTCCATGGCGGGGAGAGCTTTGTCGCCCTCTCAGAAGGACTCCAGAACGCCCTGGCTGTCTCCGGCGGGGTGCCACGGGAGCTGCGCACCGATCGGCTTTCGGCCGCCAGCCGCAACCGGGACGGCAGCTATGCCCTCGACATCACTCCCCGCTACCACGCGCTTTGCGCCCACTACGGCCTGTCCCCCAGCCGCAACAACCGCGGCGTGGCCCATGAGAACGGCATCATCGAGGCGCCCTATGGCCATGTGAAACGGCGGCTGGAGCAGAAGCTCATCCTGCGCGGCAGCTGCGATTTCGACGAGCCGGCCGAATACGGCGAACTGCTCGCCGAGGTGTTCAGTGCTCTCAATGCCCCTCGGCAGCGGCGCTATGAGCAGGAGCTGGAACATCTGGCGGCCCTACCGGCTTTTCGCTTTGCCGACTACGAATTGCTCGCAGTGCGCGTGCGCAGCACCAGCACGATCGAGGTGCGGCAGGTCGGCTACTCGGTGCCGCCGAGCCTGATTGGCCATCAGGTCACAGTGCGGCTGCACCATGACCGGCTGATCGTCTATCTCGGCAGCGACTGGGTCTGCCAGCTGCCCCGTGCCTATGGCAGCGGCAGCCATGGCCCGAGGGCCTGGTGCATCGATCTGGAGCACCTGATCGATGGCCTGCGCGCCAAGCCCAGGGCGCTGCTGCATTGCCGCTACCAGCGCCATCTCTTTCCTGATCAGCGCTGGTGGGACTTCTGGCAGCAGCTCCTGACCAGTGGTGATCGTGACGCGGCGGCCCGGCTGATGGTCGAGGCCCTGTATGTGGCCGTGCGCATCGCCTCGTTTGAGCTGGTGCTCGCCTTCCTCGAGCAGGCCCAACACCGCCAAAAGCTGTCCCTCTCTGGACTGCAGCAGCGCTTCCGCATACCGCCTCGCCGCAGCGCTCCACCTGATCCCGTGATTCCCCAACACCAGCTGGCCTCCTATGACCACCTCCTCCCCGGTACCCCGCTCAGCAGCTGTGGAAGCAGCGCTGCCGCTGCTGCTCAAACAGCTCAAGCTCGCTCGCTTTCGCAGCCATTGGCAGCCGCTCGCTCAGCAGGCTGAGGCCGAGGGCTGGAGCCCTGGGCAATTCCTTTATGCACTC
>JABMPN010000094.1 GCA_013203655.1 Cyanobacteria bacterium bin.51 | reverse complement strand
AGAGCATCAGCACGTCGTGTTCATCGGCTGCGGCCAGCGCCGCGAGGGTGGGGAAGGCAGCCATCCAGCTCCGCCAGAACGGCAGCACCACCGCCAGCTGGGTCTGCTGCAGCATCACTTCAGCAAGCCGAGCATTGAGCACATACAACCCATCCCAGGATAGGGCTTCCTCGTGTCCTGGAGGCCGTGGATCGTCCTGCTGGCTTCACTCTTCGCCCCATACCAGTAAGAGCTGATTGAGCAGGCCTGCGCTGCTCTCTTGGACAGGAAATCGCCGTTGATGGTGCTACCCACCGGCGGGGGCAAGACAGCACTGATTGCTGAGCTCGTACGCCTCAATCGCTCATTCGGGAGGCGATCGACTGTGATCTGTCATCCCCGGGAGATTGTGCTACAGATCGCGGGCGCCATCGCTCCAGATCAGAATCATGAAAGGCTTGAAGGTGATGTACACAATATTGTGCGCCCGCCTTCTGGATCTGGATGCTAGAAAGCAGATCGGAGTCCAAAATGCTCAGCTTGTTGGCTCCTCTCCAATTGTTGTCGAGATGAAGACCAGTGAAGAAAAGACCAAGAAAATCCATGCAGTAGTTTCTGGTTGATTTATACATGTTGAGTATTTCCAGCAGAATGTTCCATTTCCGAGACAGCTCCAGTTTGATCCTTGCTCAAGAATCTTCTTGACAAATTCGAAAATTGATGGATTTACTAACCCGCGACCTTGAGACGCTGTCACCCTTGTGTCCAGCGGAAGCCTGCGACCAAACGTGTTCAGGAATAGACCTCTTGTGATCCTCTCAAAAACCGCATTAAGCCTATCTCTGACAACATTATATCCCACAGCGGACTTTAGAAATAATCCCGACTCTGTATAAATATCACAGCTAAACTGAGAGCTGGAAAATGACTTTTGGAGGCCTTGGAATTGCCTCCGATTCAGAGATCGCATTATGACAGGCAATAGCTCTTTCGAGTCAGGGTGCTCGCTGGACTTCTCCTCCAATGCAGTGACCAAGCGAAAGTATTCGTCATCCATAGAAGCATTTTTATTGCAGTCTCTACATGCTGGTACGGTAATTAAATTTGCAGGGCGTGGCTTTGGAAAGATCAGTCTTGGGGGAACATGGTCAACGGTTGTTGCTGGTGAGTCGCAATATGTACAAATTGGAATATTAGGCATTTTTCTAGAATGATTTCCTGCCTGTCTAATGCGCACCACGCAGGGCACGCCCCTGAGCTCGTTATGGCAGGCAGCAAATCCCGACTGGAGCGCGCCGGTGCTGGTGGGGATGGTACCAACCTTGGCGCGGCGGGTGGGCCAGCTCCAAACGGGAGGGGTGTTGATCGCCGACGAAGCCCACCACATGGGGGCCGCCTCCTGGCAGCGGGTGAGGGAGGCCGTCGCCCCGGAGCTGCTGGTCGGCTTCACCGCCACGCCGATACGCCCGGATGGTCGCGGCCTGGGTGATGCCGGATTCGACCAGTTGATTGAGGGGACACCGCCGAAGTGGCTGATGGAGGGGGGCTGCCTCTGTCAATGCGAACTCTTCGCAGCTGATTCCCAGATCGACACCGCCGGGGTCCGCACCGTCCGGGGTGACTACGACGTGGCCGAGCTGCAGGAGCGTGTCGCCGGGATCGCCCGACCCGTCGCGGGCACTTGGCAGAAGCTGAACACTGGCCGGCTGCCGACCCTCTGCGTGGGGGTGTCGGTCGAACACGCCAAGGAACTGACCAGGACGTTCCGATCGGCAGGCATCACGGCCATGGCGGTAGACGGCAAGACACCGACCGCCCAGCGGGACCAGGCCTTCGCTGACTTCCACTCCGGTCAGCTGGCGGAGCTGGCCTGCTGCGCTCTGGTAGAAGAGGGCCTCGACGTGCCAGAGGCGGGCTGCTTGCAGCTGGTCAGGCCCACACGAAGAGCTTGCGGCTACTACGGCAGCTCCAGGGGCAGGTGCTCAGACCGTCGCCGGGGAAGGAGCGGACGCTGTTGATCGACCACGGCCCCAGCTGGCGTGAGCTTCCGATGCCCTGCGAGGAGGTCGCCTGGACCATGGACCCTGGCCACCAGGCAAGGCTGAAGGGGGTGCGCCAACAGTGGCTGCGCGATCGGCGGATGGCCGGGTCGAGATCGTGGCCAAAGAGAACCCGGAGGTGGAGCTTCACCAGATTGACCCAGAGGAAGGGGCGTTGCAGCGGGTGATCCACCAGGCGGAGCGGTTGCGGAAGAACCTCTGGCTCTACAAGAAAAGGCCGGTGCCACGCGTCGCGGTTTTCACGACGGTGAAACGGGCACCACGTTCGCTGGAGGAGTTGCAGGCCGTGGGCCGGGCGCCGTATCTCACACCCAGCTGGGCCGAGGAGCGCTACCGGGAGAAGCAGCTGGAGAACGAGGCCGCCGAGGCAGTCCGATGAGTCGCTGGCGGGGTTCTATCTGGCGGCTTAATGGTGGCCGCGGCGGTCAGGGCTGGTGCTGGTGGACCAGGTGCAGACCCGTCAGGGGATCGGACCAATCGGACACGACAGGCGGGGTCGGCGAAGACTGAAGTGGGAGGAGAGCTACCACCGATGGCGTGCGTGGGTTGCCTGCACGACTCCTTGGCGGTAACGTCATGGGAAGGCCTCCTACAGGAGTGCCAGGTCCCTACCAGGAACCCCTCTCGCTAACAATCACCCATGGCATTCGATGTCGCGGGGGTTGGCGCAGAGCTCCTGAAGCAACCTGGTATCACCGGTACGCTCGCGCTCCGCGTCTCCCCCGCCTACAGCTACCTCCTCGAAGCCCTCGCTGCCGACGTAGGGCAGTCGAAGGCCAGCCTGGTCCGGCTCGCGCTGGAGCATTATTTCGTCCACGCCAGGCCGGATGCCAACCCCGCACTTGTCGAGCAGCTTGTAGAAGCTGGCAACAAGATTGGGTGCCGGCCGCATCACTCGGTCCGGGGAAAAGCGGGCACCTCTTCCACTTCTGCGAAGTGAGGGGCGGAAGTGTACTCACAAACGAAAGAAGCCCGCGCAGCTGGTACTGCGACGGGCAACTCTTCGGCCCTTGGCCGTGGAGGTGTACTCCGGAAGATTGTAAGCCAAGAGGCCGAACAATCCTGCAGCACTGAGCACAGCTTCACCCCTGACCAGCGACAAGCATTCGATCGACTCGCCCCGATCTTCCGGGGAGACGTTCCAGGAGCTCGGGCAACGCTGACCGGGTACGCCGGCACCGGCAAAACCTTTCTCACGGCACGGCTGATCCGTCTGGCGCTGGACATCGCCGGCGCCCTGGGTTTCCGCGATGCACGCGGGAGGTGGGAGGAGCTACCCGCCGTGGCGATCGTCACCCCGACCCACAAGGCCGCCCGCCAGCTGGAGAGAGCCCTAGCCGCCTACGGCCACAATCAGGTGAAAGTCACCACGCTTCACTCCGCGCTGGGCATGCGCCCCGTGCGTGAAGAAGGCGTGGAGACCTTCCAGCCTGACCCCAGGGCCAGCCTCTTGATCGGGGAGAGCACCGTCCTGGTGGCGCTGGATGAGGCCTCGATGGTTTCCGCCGGACTGGCCGGCCTGCTGGAGCAGGTCATGCCGCAGGGTGCCGCTCTGGTGGCCATCGGTGACCCGGCGCAGCTGCAGCCGGTGGATGATCCCGCGCCCTGCCCGCTCCTTGAGGCCCCGATCAGCGCCCACCTTTCCGAGGTGGTGCGTCATGCAGGGCCGATCCTGGCCCTGGCCACGGAGACCCGCGAGCTGGGCATCGGTCGGCCTGCGTTCATCTCACGCCGAGGGGATCGCAGCCGCGTCGTGGCCCATGAAGGCTTCGGCGCATGGAAGCGAGTAGCACTTCGGGCCTGTCGGACCGCTGCCCAGGGCGGGGACATCGACAGCGCCAGGGTCCTGTGCTGGACCAATGCCGCTGCGGACCGGCTCAACCTGAACCTGCACCGGGCTATCTACGGCCCGTCGGCACTGCCCTATGTGGTGGGGCAGCCGGTCGTCTCCAACGGGGTAATCCTCGCCCCAGACGGTGCCCCGCTGATCGGCTCCACCTGCGAGATGGAACTGCTCAGCGTCACCCCCGGCCAGGGGGCCCTGGGCGACGACGAGATCCGAGAGGTGCGCGACGCGCTGCTGGGCAAGCGCAAGACCAAGGCCGGCGAGCCGCTGCCTCCGTTTGACTGGTGGGAGATCGAGGCCCGCATCTCTGGCGGCCGTGGTCGACATGTCTCCTTCCAGGTGATCTGCCAAGAACATCTGCCCAACTGGCGCAAGGCAAACAACACCATTGCCGCGCTGGCCAGGACGGAGAAGGAGGCCGGCGACAAGGCGGGCGCGAAGGAGCTCTGGGGCATGTTCTGGCGGCGTAAGGACAGGTTCGCTGCCATCAACCCGGTCTGGGCCATGACGGTCCACAAGGCGCAGGGCTCCACCTTCGAGCAGGTGTTTCTCCACCCGGACCTGGACCGCAACCAGGACCCGGCAGCACTGAACCAGCTCGCCTACGTCGGCATCACCCGGGCCTCCCAGGCCTTGCATGTGATCGCAGGCCGACGAATCCACGCCAACGAGGCACGCGCCCTGGAGGTGGCGGCATGAACAGCTCCTTCCCCTCCAGCCGCTGGATACCCAGCAGCAAGGCCAACCCTTGCCCGGTCTGCGGCCGCACCAAGGATGGCGACTGCAGGATCAACGGCGACGGCGACCGGGTGATCTGCCACCACCCCCGCAAGCTGCGCCCGGGTGCGCTGGAGAACTGCTGGGCCTTCACCGGCAACACCGACGACGGCAGGGCCGCTCACTTCGTCCTCGACAGGCCAAGGGACACCAGCAGACACACGGAGTCGAGGGTGATCCCGATACGCACGGCCTCGCTGCGGCCAGCCCCGCCGGCAGCGCTTCCAGCGATCCCC
Organism: Cyanobacteria bacterium bin.51; assembly: GCA_013203655.1. GTDB lineage: Bacteria > Cyanobacteriota > Cyanobacteriia > PCC-6307 > Cyanobiaceae > Regnicoccus. The sequence goes on along the minus strand of JABMPN010000094.1, from coordinate 3,309 downwards.
CAGGGGCCTATCCAGCTTCTGCGCCTCCAGAACGCTGCCGCCGATGTTGTGCGGCTCGATCACTCCGGACCGATCGTGCCGATCAATGGGGTCGAGTTCATACGTGAGGCGGTCTACCGGTATTCGCCCAGCCAGGAGGTCCACCGGCTGATGCCCGTGGCCGGCGGCAGCAAGCGATTCTCCGCCTGGCACAGGAACGGCGACAACTGGATCCCCAGGCAAGGCCCCGACCCATGGCCGCTCTGGCGCCAGGAGGAAGCCCTCGCCGCGGCCAGGGCCAAGCCGGGCGACTGGGTACTGGAGGCCGAGGGAGAGAAGAGCGCCGAGATCGCCCGCGAAGGTGGTCTGGTCGCCATCAGCCAGCCCGGCCACGCTCACAATGTTGAGCAGGTACAGCTCCGCTATGCCGCCCTGATGGCCGCCGGTGTCAGCGGCATTGTGTTTCTGGCGGACCAGGACGACGAGGGGCTGAAGCGGGCCCAGCTGGCCCTGGATGCGGCTGCGGCGGTCGGTCTGCAGTTGGTCGTGCTGCCGGCTTCCGAGGTGTGGCCGACCCTGCCAAAGGGCGGCTCGATCGACGATGCCTCCGGCACCCCTGGAGCACGCGTCGCCGCCCTCGAGAAGGTGATCAGCCTGATCGAACCCGGCGAATGGGCAGGGACCTGGGCGGAATGGCAGAAGGCGATGGGTGTCAGCGTCGCCGCCGGGGAGGTGGTCGACCGTGCTGCAGCGGCGCCCGCCACCGGCGAAACGGCGGCGGGGCCACTCGCAGCCACCGTGCACACCCAGATCGTCCCGGCTCGGCTTCACCCTCACGAGATCTTGAGGAAGCTGCCCGAGCGGCTTGGAGGGGTCCCCCGCCTAAACATCCGCACCAGGGACATCCATCTGCCTGATCGGGTTCTCTCTGCCGACGAGGCGGCCCTCCTCTACATGGAGCTGAGCTGCGAGTTCGAGAAGTGGCCCAAGGAGCCGACTTACGACGGAGTGCAGCTCCTCGCCGGCCGGCACCATTTTGATCCTGTGACCGAGTACCTCGAAGAGGTGGCAGCCAACGCCGACCCGTTGCCACTGGAGGAGTGGAACCGCCTTGACCTGCTGCTCCTCAACATCGACGACCCGGTAGCGGCCGCATTCCTGCCCCGGTTCTTCATCACGGCCGTGGCCCGCGCCTACCAGCCCGGCTGCCCCGCCCGCCAGTGGCCGGTGCTGATCGGGGAGAAAGGGATCGGCAAGTCCGACCTGCCCAAGATCCTGTTCAACGTGCCCAACCTGCCGGAGGGTTTCATCGACTCCCCCGGCGATCTGCAGCGCGACGGCCTGATGAAATGTCACCGAGGCTGGGGGGTGGAGCTGGCCGAGCTGAACGGCATCTCACGCCGCGCCGACAAGGAACACCTCAAGGCTTTTCTATCCGAGCGCACCGACACCTTCCGCGCCCCGTACTCACGGGCCCCTGCCTCGCATCCCCGGCGCTTCGTGTTCTGGGGTACGTCCAACGGGCCGCCGATGAACGAGGCAGATCCCAGGTTCGTCTGCATCAGCCTCCCCGATCGAATGCTGCCGTTCGCTGCCGAGGAGGCAGCCAGGGATGCGATCTGGGCACGGGCGCTGCAGCAGTACCGCGACGGGGTCTGCTGGCACACCGTTACCCCTGAGTTTCGGGCGATGCAGGCAGAGCGGAATGAGGACCACACCATCACCGACCCATGGGCTGATGCGGTGCAGCAGTTCCTCGACCACCGCCAGCGCGGTAGCTGTCTGCCAGTCACCGTGCCGGACCTGATGGATCACCTGAAGATCGAGACCAGCCACAGGACAAACGTCCTCTCGGTGCGTCTGACCGATCTCGCCGCGTCGTTCGGCTGGCGGAAGGGGCGGCATAGACCTGCGCCAGGGGCCTATCCCAAGCAAGGTCTCTGGCCACGAGACAGGGGGGTAAGGGCATGAACCAGCTGTGCACCCTGTGCAGCCCTCTTGTGCACGGGTGCACAGCTCGCAAACAGCAGTTGTGGCAAGGGATCTCAGCTGTTGTGCACCCCGTACACCCCTATCTCTTCAAAGTTGGAAAACAGAGGGAGAGGACAGGAGGGGGCAGCGGCAGCAGGGGCCACGGCACGCACGGAAAACCCCCAAGTAGGGGCTTTAGGGGTGCACAGGGCGCACAGTGCTCCAAACCCATTGCGCTGGAATGGAAGTGCTGTGCACAGGGGTGGTGCACAGCTGGTTCATGCCCCTCTGCCGGCCGCCAAGCCAGCAGCACCTGCCCGATTACCTGGACGACCGATGACCTCGACCACCACCACCACCAGGTCCATGACCTCGACCGCCTCCGCCAACCGATCCTCTGCACCCCCGGCACAGCAGCCCAGCGCCAACGCGACCAGCTGGGTCCTGCTGGCCCTGGTGGTGCTGCATCTCGCCCCTGCAGTTGGGCACCAACGCCGGATCTCCCGCTGGCTGGCCAGCAGGCCGGAGAAACCGATCGTCTTCCCATGGGAGGTGCGGCAGGTGCTCGAAGACCTGGAGCGCGAGTTCAGCGCTGGTTGAGCCCCCTGGCAGCAGAGCTGATCTGATCCGCTTCGACTACACATCGGTGGAGAAGAAGGGCTGGGGTGTGTTTTCCTGATCGTCTGCGTGTGGCCGCGGCTTTCGTGCTGGGCGCGTATCACTTACGCCATCGAGTCGCTGTGGCTTATGCGTTTGCGCGGAAAGCAGTATTTGCTGAGGTTCAGGCAGCAGCAGCGGCGGGGGGATCCTGAGCGGGTGCTGGCGGTGCCCCAGCCGCTCCAACCGGGCTGAGGTCCAGGAACTCCCGCCATATCCGGTTCCTCGCCCGAAACCCGCCCGTGGTCACGAGGGTGGGTGCGATCAGCAGGAACTCGCCGGCCTTGTCCTGGCCGTGCACGAGCAGACCAGCCTGCTCCAACCTTTTGATCGAATGCTCAGCCTCACCGACGGCCTGGCCAGTCGCTTCCGCCAGGGCCTCGACCGAGACGGCCACCCTGCCGATCGGGACCGGAACCAGCCCCGGCTCTGTCGGCGGCAGTGATGGGTGCCTGGGATCGAGAAGGCCGGCCGGGTCGGCTTCCGGGAACCTGATGTGCTGGACCAGCAGCAGCAGCATGCCGAGGTCGCTGAGAATGATCAGGCCAGCCTTCAGCGCATTGCCAGCCGCAGCGGCACCCGCGCCATGCACCAGGGCGAAGTCGGCCAGGTGGCGGCCGTCGATCTTGTCGGGTATCCACCGGCGCGCTCGGTGCTGAGCCAGGGTCAGAGGCTTCGAGCGCTTCATTTCACACATCCTTT
>JABMPN010000093.1 GCA_013203655.1 Cyanobacteria bacterium bin.51 | reverse complement strand
GTAGCTGGCCCAGCTGATTCATGCTTCGTATATCTATTGTGTCTGTCCTAGTGTCGTACCTAGTGCCTCACACTAGAAGCACCACTATGGAGAGGGCCTGCCAGCGGGATGCCCCCGCGCTGAAGCAAATTCTTCTGCGCCACCTACGATTTTATTGGATCGTGGACAGGGCGAGCTGATGAGTCGGGGGAAGCAATTTATTTCAGTAGCTCTTTTCGCTTTTGCTTTGTGGATTGCTTATGACTTTGGTGAATCCAGAGGTATGCAGAAAATTGAAAACTTCTATGCTACGCACAACTGCACTGAAGAAAGGGCGCAGTCCCTCAACTCATGGATCCAAGATCTGCGTTTCGCTCTCTCGCCTGCCAGTGGGCTGGACCTGACTACTGCAGAGAGAAAAGAGATTCGTGGCATGACTTTGATTATTTCTCGTAATTATCTTCCGGATGTAGGAGCGTTCTGCGCGAATGTTATTCAGGAAGGTGGGTCTGGTCCATCATATGCTTTTCCTGATCGCGGGCGCGATCTCTTTCTTCCCGTGGCAATTGAAGAAAAAATCAATTCAGCAATCCGCCAGCGCAAGTAGAAGGCATCTAGCTAGGGCTGTCGGCCTTCCCGTTGCATATGCCAACCGCGATAGGTATAGCCATTTGATTATCCCCTATCTTCGCCGCCCAGGCGCTGATGCACTTGTTCTGGAACTTGTAGAACTGCCAAGAGGATAGCTGAGTAAATGTCAGTGTTAGGACCGAGAGCGGTAGAGCCAAGGACCGAATAATCTTCATGGCTTGGATAAGTTTCTAAGGGATACGGTAAAGCATCTTTTTTGGGTCGCATTTTGTTATGGGGACCCCCATACGCGAGCGGCGGCGATCCCCCTCATGGCCCGGTCGTTTCTCCCACAGCAGGGCTGCAGGCTCCCGGTGCAATGCCCTTTCGTTTTTCTGCCAGAAGCGAGGGGGGGGGTGCCTCCTTCCAGCTCGTTCCAGGGGAATCGACCTTTGCCCCAGCTGGGACTGGAGCGATGACAGGGGGTGCTCAATGGCTTGTCACAATCCCCCAGACTCTATGCAGTGCAGTGGATAACAGGGCAGGCGTGGGCTGGTCCTCCTCTCTGTCACGGAACCGCCGCTACAGTTCCAGCAGGTAGCGAACCCCGGCAGCATCGGACGCCTGCGGCACAGCTCAAGCCTTTGCAATCTGCCTCACCGATCCGCTGGGATCGCTGTCTGTTCCTTTGCATTTTAACCCATGACCACCATCATCACCACCACCGGACTGGCACTGCCCGCCCTGCTGGGTCATCAGCTGGCTGCTCACATCGACCGGGCTGGCACACCCTTCGGCTGGGGGCCCTGGTCCCTGACTGAGGGCCGCTCCACCACCTTCGGCATCGATGCCGGGTGCATGCGCATTCGGCTGGTCGTTGATCGCCTTGGCAGCCGTCGTGCTGCCAGCTGTGGCCTGATCTGATCCAGCTCCAGCGTCCCTACCAACCAGTCCGTGAAGGCGGCCCGCCCAGGTTCAAGGCCTGGGGGTTGGTCTCGCCCGGTCGTCTCCACATCCCGGCCGGGCACGAAGCAATGAAGAACACTGACCCTGCGCTAGTCGCCCTGGTGGCCGCGGCCGTTGTCGTTGAAGCCGCCGCGCTGCTGCTCCGCACCGTTCTCGTCCACCTCCTGGCCCTGCTGCTCACCGTCGCCGGGTGGAGGGCCACCAGTTCAGCGCCACTGGCCCGGCAGCAGGCCCCAAGCGCCGTGGCCGCCCTAATTCCGCTGCGCTGCAGGCCGCTCCAAAGGCAGATGCGGCCCAGCTGGCGTCCCTGCCCGTTCGTGAGCTGCGGCAACTCGCCCGCGCCGCTGGTCGCCGTGCCCTGGCCCGCAACGGCCGCCGGGCGCAGCTGCTGGAGGTGCTGGCATGAGCAGCGCACCAGAAATCAAGACATCTGACGCAACGGTTAGTGAACCGGTCTAACTGGGTTCTCCCTGCGTCGAATATCCGCGCCAGAATGCAAGGAGTTTCTAGAGCCCCATGGCCCTTGTCGGATATGCCCGGTGCTCCACCACGCACCAGGACACCACCGCCCAAATCGACGCACTGCTGGCTGCCGGGGTGCCCCAAGCCCAGCTGTTCAGCGAGCACGTCAGTGGAGCAGCCCCATTCGCTGAACGCACCCAGCTCCAGGCAGCCATCGACGCCTGCCAGCCAGGCGACCAGCTGGTGCTGGCCAAACTCGATCGCCTGGGCCGCTCGATGCAGGATTGCGTCACCAGGGCCGCTGACCTTCTGGAGGCCGGGGTCCACGTCCGCACGCTCGACGGCCGGGTGGACACCGCCGCTCTCGGGAAGATGGCCAAGCTCGTGATCGGGATCCTGGCCGCCGCCGCTGAAATCGAGCGGGACCTGATCCTGGAGCGAACTGAGGAAGGCCGCCAGAGGGCGCTGGCCGCTGGGGTGAAGTTCGGCCGCAAGCGTGGCTGGAAGGGCGAGCAGGCCAGCCATGTGCAGGAGTTGGTGGCCCAGGGCCTGTCCCATCGGCAGGTCGCGGCCAAGGTCGGCCTCAGCGCCAGCACCGTCCGCCGGATGCTGAAGGATGTGTCATGACCACGGCCACCAGCCAGCCAGGGGGGACAGGCCCAGCAGCAGCTCACCAGCGCCACCGGCAGGCCCTCCAGTCCGCAGCAGCAGCCTTGGCCATCGCGGTGGTATCTCTATCTCTCCCGGTCCCTGCCAGCGCACAGCCCTACGGAAGCCAGCCGCCACCTGACGGCCTCCGGTACGAAACCATCCGTGGTCCCGATAGCCGCCGGGTCGAGGTGGAAACGAACAGGATCGGGAACCTGGAGTTCAGCCGCTACCGCGACAACCAGGGGTGCAGCGCACGCTGCACCACCACCACTTTCCCTGGCATCTCCTGGACCAGCTGCTTCTGAGGGGGCAGGCCCAGCAGCTCACCACCGGCCACCAGTAGGCCCAGCAGCGGGCTTCAGCTGATCGAGGTGCCCAATGGCCGCCTGGATCTAGGCCGGCTCCACAGGGAGGCTCACAGGCCCCTGCAGCGGCAGCTGCAACAGCAGCTCACCAGCGGCCACCAGCATGGGCAGCGCCAGGGCCGTGCAGCTCACCAGCGACCATTGCCGCCCTGGCTGCGACCGGCTCCACAGCGAGGCTCAGGCGGCCGGGCCATCTCTCCCTTGGCAGCGCCGCCGTTGATCGTCGCGGTGATGCCGTCGATCCTTCGGTTGATGGCGCTGATCTGCGTGGTGATGCTGTTGATCTCACTGACCAGACCAGCAGGGGAAATCGCCCTGGGCCGCAATAATTGGGTCATCGGTTGCTCCTCCAGAGCAATCGGTCACGGGGCAGGTCGTTAGAGCGACGCTGCCCTTTCACTTTATAGCCTTTGCCTGTAGCGGCAGGTTCCGTGACACTGGGTCCATGGTTCTCACCCCAGCCGAACGACAGCAACGCCGCCGGGCACGGGTGAAGGATCAGCAGGCCCAGCCCACATGCACCAGCTGCGGGTGCCGAGTGCTGCCGGATAGCAGGCAACGACCCGACCGCCAGGGTGACGGGCTCTGCTGGAGCTGCTGGGCCAAGTCACCGGCCGGCAGGGCTGTGTCTCGAGAACGGCGGCGGCAACAGCGTGATGCCGATCCGATCGCAGCCAGGGCCGCCAGCCTGAAGCGGGTGCATCGGGCCCGGCTCAAGGCGGCGGGCATCGACGGCGAACCAGGACCAGCGGCTACGGCATCAGCAGGAGGCGCGAAGTGAACTTCAAGCACTGGGCTCCAGGCGGGATGCCGAACGAGTTGCCGCCCTTCGGGTATGTGCTCAAGCCGAGCATCGATCTGCTGTTGTTATCCGCCGCCAGGGATGGTCAGATCCAGCCGGGAGATGCCCTGCTGCTGCTGGCGGTGCTGCCCCACGTCGGACCTCAGAGCGGCAGGGCGGAGCGGCTCACCGCCGATGACCTTGCCCAGGCCACCGGGATTGCTGAGGCTGAGGTGCAGGAGGGTCTGGCCAGGCTGCAGGAAGCCGGCCTGCTCGTCCAGGGCATCGAGCGAGGGCCGGCGGTCCCGTTCGTGATGGCGAATCCGCAGCTGTTCATCTTCGGCGGTCCGGTTGTGAGGGAATGGATCAGGGAGCAGTGGTACCGATCTAACGCCCCAGAGGAATTGCGGCGTGTGGCTATGTGCAACCGGAGAAAACGCCCCCAGCGCATGCAATCAAAAGTACAGACGCCCTCCCATACAGATCAACGAGTCGAAGGAATTGCCACTTGAAGACGACCAGAAAAACACACCCCCACCCCAATATCTCACCGGTGTATATCGCAGCGGATCGACTCGGCTCTGATGCCGGCGGTGCTGCAGGCGGTGGCGATCCAGCCCACCGGGAGCGGGCTTAAGAGCCCCAGGAAGGAGGCTCAGCGGTCTCTGCGGCAATGAGCCAGGGGACCGACTGTGCCAGGGGTGGAGCACCAGGCGGCGTAGGAGGCAAGCCAGCCGGCCACCAGGGCGTGAGCGCGCTCGTCATCGTCGATCAGGCCAGAGACCAGGGAGCGGTCCCATCTCGTTCCAGGCGCTGGCTGAAGGCCACCAGCTCGAACCAGAACGACCCAGGCGCTGGTGGCTCCAGCGGGAGCTGACCGCGCCAGACCCAGAACCGCCCGAACTTCCACTCGGCGGTGGCAGTGCAGTCGGTGGACTTCGCCGTGGCGATGGTGGCGGTGCTGGTCATCGGTCGCTCCAGGTAGGTGGTCAGGTGACGCTGGCTTGGGGCCGGCGCAGCGGCGGCCCGGGGCGGTCAGGCCGCGTCCCAGCCATCGAGAAGCGGCAGCGTGCCCTCCTCGGCCTGCTCCTCCCTCTGAAGGCTCTGGAGCGCAACGGCGATCTGCGCACGGGAGCAGCCGGGTTTGGCGGGGTGCCTCTCCAGCCAGTCGTACACATTGCGCGTAAAGGCCAAATCCGGCGCCAGGCCGAGGGCATCGAGCGCCAGCTTCGCCCAACCCTTGGCGGGGAGGGTGGCCGGCTCAGGGGGCGCAGGTTCAGCCTCTGCCGGGGGCTGCCGCTTGCTGAAGCGATAGAGCGGGGGGCTGGGCGGGGTGGGCTCAGCCTCCTCGATGGGCTCCACCGGGGCTCCGGGCGGAATAGCGAGAACGCGGGCGCGAGGGTTCGGCTTGGCGCCGTTCCGATCGGTGCCGTCCACTGTTCCCTTCTGTTCCGACTCGTTCTGCCCCCGTGGGAACGGCAGATCGCTTGCGCTGGAAGGGATCTCGGCCCCGTTCCGACCGTTCCCACCGTTTCGCTCAATCTCCCTATGGGTAATCGCGTCGCCTGTTCCCCTATTACCTACTGGGTCCTTTTTCTCTATACAACACTCTCTAAAAGGTTGGAACGGTTGGAACAGGGTAGAGAGATCGCTGTCGTGCCAAGGGGTTGCGCCGTTCCAAACTCCCCAGGATTGGTCGGCACAGGTCGGCACGCCTGGAACGCACGTCGGCACGTAGCCCGATCGCGGCTGACCGCCGCTATATCGGCGCTTGGCCTGGATCCAGCGGATGGTGCCGTCGTGGGTCGTGAAGTCGGAGCCGGTGACGATCCGCGTCACCTTCATCTGAACGCTGCGGTCGATCCGCTCGATTTCGGTCTGGAGCGCCTGGAGAATCAGGTCGTCCTGGCCGATCCCCATGCCGGTGGCGAGCTGCAGCTCCAGCACCTTCCTGACGGAGCCTTCCCAGACATCGCTGATTCGGGCGTCAGCGGCACGGCCAGCGGCGGCCAATGCCGTGGGGTGGGTCGGCGGGAGCCAGCTCTCCAGCCCCCAGGAGACCCATGTGGCGACGGTGGCCCAGATCGAGTCGCGGTGCTTCCTGATCCAGTCGGGGCGGATGGTGCCGCCGCGAACGTCGATCAGCCAGTAGCGGCGGGCGCCGGTCGGATCGTTCAGAACCTCGCGTTCGTTGGACGTGCCGAATAGGACGCAGCGACGAGGATGGTCAACCTTTTGGGTTTCCCATTTCTGGATGTACTTATCGACTGCGCGGGAGGTGAATCCTTTGAACTCGCTGGAATCACGACCCAGGAGAGCTTTCTCGCATTCGTCGAACTCGAAGATCCAGGAGGAGTTGAGCTTGCCGAGGAACTCGCGGTCTTCGAGGCCTTTCTGCACCTTGGTGGCGGAGTCGTACCAGCCTTCAGGGCTGAGAGCTTCTATCGCCCGGCCTTTGCCCTGGCCCTGATCGCCCAGGATGATCAGCATCTGATCGTGTTTCGAGCCTGGGCAGATGCCGCGCTTGTAGGCGCCGGCCAGGTGCCGGGCCAGCAGCTCCTGGGAGAGGGTGTCGTCGGGCGTGACGCCGAAGGCGGCGGCGATCTCCTCCAGGGAGAGGAGCTTCAGGTCGTTGCGCTGCTCCAGCCCCTTCAGGTATTCGGCCACGGGGTTGTAGGCGTTGGCCATCGCCACGTAGGCGAAGGAGTCCTGGGCGGCTTGCTTGGGGGCTTCGATCCCATGGACGTGGGCCAGGAAGGAATCCGCCAGCTCGATCTTCCCCATGGGCTTCCCGTCAAGCTCGACGGCACCTGATAGGTCGTTGAACCTGACCGAGTAGGTGGAGCGGATGAAGGCCTGGAGCTGCGCCTTCGTGGGATCTTCGGGGCAGCGGCCGGCGGTTGCGCTGGATCGCTTCAGTGCCTTGCGGGCGGCGGCGACGGGCTGGCCGATGGCCTTGGCGGCCTGATCCATAAGGGCGGCCGTTGCCTCGGCGTCCATGCCCGCCGCTGCGGCCAGCCGTGCCATGGCCTTGAGGGTGCGGCCGTGCCAATCGACGCGCAGATCTCTGGGCAGCAGCCTGGGCAGCTCGCGCAGCAGCTCACGGGGCTTCCACGGCTTGATGGCAGCGAAGTCGGCGCCGGAGTTGCGGAACTCACAGGCGCCGCCCTTGGGGCCCGCCAGCTCGGCGGGGAAGAATGCCAGGCGCAACCTGGAGCGCTCCAGGCCGGCGGCGATCAGTTGCCCCCAGACGCCGGGATTGTGCTGGGCGTCGGCGTCGTAGACGATCAGATCGACGGACTCTGGCAGCCGCTTCCATGCGGACACTCCGGCGATGCCAGCGACGGGCTGGCCGGTCAGGAGGTGCAGGGCTATCGCATCCTTGAATCCTTCGGTGGCGATGGCGGCCGGGCCTGTGCCGATGATCACCGGGGCCTGGGGGATGCCCACTGGGGAGAGGTATTTCACCTGGTCGCCGCTGCTGTCGATCGGCGGGGCGTCGCAGCGAAGCTGACCGAAGAGGCCAGCGAAGGGGAGCAGTAGGCCGCCGCCATGCCAGCCCTTGTATCTGAAGCCCATGACGCGGGCTTCGGCGGCGTCGATGCTGCGGGCGCCGAGCTGCAGCGCGATCTCCAGGCCGTCGGAGCCCAGTTCGGCCAGCAGGTGCTGGGAGTGCTCGGCGGAGAGGTTGGGAGTGGAACTCATGCCACCACCTCCAGGCTGATCGCCTGCCGGCCAGCCGTGAAGCGGTGCTCAGCGCTGCCGATCTGATCGGGCTGCTGGCTTATGCTTTCGGATGTGAGCACATCTCTCCGGCCTAGTGCCGGAACAGAGCCCGTCGCAGTACCAGCTGCGCGGGCTTCTTTTGTTTGTGAGTACATCTTCCTGCCTCACTTCGCAGAGGTGGAAGACGCTCCCGACCGGCCCGGCTTCCAGCCGTGGCGACGGGGAACGGCTCGGCTTTCGGCCAGCAACGCCGCCGTTAGTTCGGAGGGGAGATGCTTGGCAGACTCGGCGTAACACTCAAGGGCGCGGCGGATGATGCCGCCCAGACTCAAGTTTTCATGCTCTGCAAGATTGCGGAGGGCTTCGGCATAGGAAAGGCTGGTGCGGAGTCCAAGCTGGACAGACGCGCGCATCCCAGCAACATTCCCGCGCCGCTCAATAGCGGTGTTCATTGCGGTTCAGGAGCAATAGGACTGCTCGCCCACGAAGCTGAGCATCCGCCCCAAGCGGACTACGAACGAAACACGATCGGTTCTGTTCGTCGTGGGTGAGCCATTGAAGCGCGGATCTGCCTCTGCCTGCCCCTCATGCCCTCTGTTGGGTTCCCCCGTGAAGGGTCCATACGGCGAGCCCCGCTGAGGGGCTCATTGAGTAGGCGTTGGTGTCGGTTTCTCCGGTTGAACCCCAAAGGGCTCTGTCTCCACAGCGGGTGGCGGACGACCCTCATCGAGGGGCGCGGCCGGAGACGTTTTGGGGTGACCGCCGTTGGGTGCATTGTACACACCTAACAGGCGCCCGCAAGCCCAATTCGCCTTGGCACCGTTAGCCAAGCTCCCTATGTATTGCCTAGTGTCGGGCGCTAGCGCATCACCTAGCGTTGCTAGAGATAGGCGCTGTATTAGAGGCCGTTGCTATTAACTGGCCTTCTTGATCTTTCTCCGCAGCGCTCTCAGGCCTCGACCTTGAACGCCTGATCCCAGCCACCAGCTGGCGGTTCTTCGCGGAGCAGTGGCGGCCATCCCGGTGGCGGTGTGGGCTGATTTCTGAACTCCGCGTAGGCCCACTTCCATGGCAGCCGCAGCACCCTGGCCACCCGCTTGAGTTCATACAGATGCCGAGGCGCTCGCTCCACCACGGAGAGCACCGCGCCCCTGGGAACACTTCGCCTCTGGTACATGCAGAGGATCTGCTGCAGCTGGACCGAGGCCTTGATTGCTCGCTCCTGGAGGACCTCCGCCGGGTCGATCTGCCTGAGGACGGCGGTCGGATCCTGGCGAGTGACGATCTCGATTCGTCCGCCCTCTTGTTTGGCAACCACGGTTGGCGAACCCTTCGGCCGTGCCTGGTGGCCTTGGTCCAGGCTCCAGGCGATCTCCTCGCAGGGCATGGGCAGTTCGCTCCAGCTGGGGCCGTGGTCGATCAGCAGCGCTCGCTCCTTACCTGGCGACGGCCTCAGCACACGCCCCTGGAGCTGCCGGAGCAACCTCAGCGACTTGGTGGGCCTGACCAGCTGCAGACAGCCGGCCTCGGGTACGTCGAGGCCCTCATCGAGAACAGCGCAGGAGCAGAGCACTTTGATCTGGCCAGCACGAAACGCTGAAAAGGCGCGATCTCGCTCGGCAGTCGGTGTCTTGCCGTCCACCGCTGCAGCTGAAATGCCAGCCCATTGGAATGCCGCGGCCAGTTCCTTGGCGTGCTCCACCGTCACCCCCACGCAGATGGTCGGCAGGCGGGGTTTGTTCAGCTTCAGCCATGTGCTCACCACGTCGCCGGCGATGCCCACCACGCGCTGCTGCAGGCCCTGCACGTCGTAGTCGCCCCGCACGGTGCGCAGGCCGGTGGTGTCGATCTGGGCTGGTGCAGCGAACAGCTCGTACGGGCAGAGAAAGCCCTGGTCCATGAGCCACCTGGTGCTGGGCCCTTCGAGCAAGACATCGAATCCCGCACCACCCAGGCCGCGGCCATCCGGGCGAATCGGCGTGGCGGTGAAGCCGACCAACAGCTCCGGGGCCAGGGCCTCGCGCACCTTCTGCCAGCTGCTGCTGCCGAGATGGTGGGATTCATCGGCCAGCAACATGCCGCCGGGGTGAAGCCGGTCCAGCCGCCTGGTCAGGGTCGGCACCATGGCCACATGCACCGGAGCAGACCAATCCGGCCTGCTGCCAGCCGTCACCATCTCAGGGGCCTCGCCGGTGTGGCGGGTGACGGCGCTGGCGATCTGCAGAGCAATCTCGCGGCGGTGGCAGATCACAGTCGATTGCCTGCCGGTGGAGCGATTGAGGCGTACCAGCTCAGCAATCATTGCGGTCTTCCCCGCGCCAGTAGGCAGCACCACCAGCGGCGATTGCCGGGCCTTCAGTGCAGCGCAGGTCTGTTCGATCAGCGTCTGCTGGTACGGGCGGAGGGTGAAGCCAACAGGGCGCTCCACGGCCTCCAGGACACGAGGAAGCCCTATCCCGGTAAAGGAGTGGTTGTACCTGCTCAATGCTCGGCTTGCTGAAGTGATGCTGCAGCAGACCCAGCTGGCGGTGGTGCTGCCGTTCTGGCGGAGCTGGATGGCTGCCTTCCCCACCCTCGCGGCGCTGGCCGCAGCCGATGAACACGACGTGCTGATGCTCT
>JABMPN010000007.1 GCA_013203655.1 Cyanobacteria bacterium bin.51 | reverse complement strand
TCCACTCGCTGCTGGCGCCAACCCGAAGAAGTGTGGATCAACAAGCCACCAGAGGAGCCCGATCCGATCCTCGCGCTACACTTAATCGCGGCCGCCTGAGTGGCAGCCAAGGAGTGACACCTTCCCTGAAAGTCACCGCTGGAGAGCTTCGTCGGCCGTTCAAGACCGAAGTTGGGTGCCTTGTGTTGAAGCTATCGTTTCCCAATAGCATAGTCTAGCCGTTTTCGCTCAACATATCGGATAACCTGCCTCGCGCAGAGTGCCGTGCAAGACCGGTTTTCTCAAGCATGAAGTTTCATCCAGTAGTTATCAGCAGGATCGAAAATGGCCAAGAATACAAATCAGTCATCGCCAGAAATTTCCAGTCTGGCCGCATTGACTATGAATGATCCCAAGGCCTCGCAGATAGCCAAGAAACTAGCAGCCTCCGTTCTCTCTCAAGCGAAATACGGCAAGCAAACTGGCGTTGATCTCCAAAAGATTGCATCTCGCGTGCTTCAGAGCTCGAAATATAGAGCTGATACCAAATCCCTTGCCGCTTCAGTACTGTCTCAATCAACTACGGACCGTTGATCCTTCCCTATCAGTCTAGTCTTCCGCACAGGTTACCCCCACCTTTAAAGGTGGGAATGCCAGGATTGTTCTGGTTCGAGTTGAAGGATTTTGACAACTCCCTTTCGCCAAGCCGGTCTGCCTTCCAAGCTCCCGGTTAGCCCTGAATGCAGGATTCAATAAGATCGGCGGCGGCCCTCACTCCCCCAGCCGCTCTGATCTCCCCCTGTAGGCGATTGGCATTCTCCCCATAGCTTGGATTATTGAGCACTTCCGACACCATGGCCCTCAGTTGTGCCACGCGAAGCTTCCGCAGTGGCATCACGCAGCCAGCCCCACACCCAGGTCGCCATAGAACTCTCCAGCGTGATCACGGCCCTCATTGGGCGGCTGTCGTGAACAGCTCAGAATTTTCAACCTGATCTGGCCCAAGTGCGCCGCAGGCATTTTGGGGACCGTTTTGGGGACAGCCAGATCGGGCCAATCCCTGAGATGTCAATCGGGGCGACAGGATTCGAACCTGTGACCTAGTGCTCCCAAAGGAACATGGTGACCTCAGTCTCAGACTGATGAATCCAGTGATGATCTCTTTTCCTGACTGGTTTCTGCGTTTGGAAGGATTCGGCAGAATCCGGTAGAAATGTGCTGATTGCACACAGATCTCACACGCCATGTGAAGCCATTGACGTGGACCCCAAAAACTGAACCAGCCCTTATGAGAGCTTCTATCCGGCGACATTCTTGCTGATGGCCTCCTTCTGGTCATGGCAGTGGGGGCACCAGTAAGCCCTGAACACGCGGGCCCGATGTTGGTCATATTCTCCGCGATCAACCGGCTACTTGGCTGGACATGGGCATGCGAACTGTGGAGAGCATGATCAGACGTTCAGTCAGCCCTGCCCGATCGCCTACCTAAAGCTTTGAATGCACCAACATTTGCGTGCCTATTGGCTGGTTAACTAGATCAGCAATCACGAGACATTTAACTTTGAACAAGAAGAAGATATTGCCCGGCTCATTGCTGAGAGTCTCAAAGTTTCCCTGCCCCTTAGCAATAATTAGATCTGCAGTTGCAAATCGATCGCGAAGCTCCTGATTGCAGTCCGACAATATGGTACCCGGAGCATCTGAGCCATTGTCGACAATTTCTACAATCTGATCTAATCCCACCATTTTTGCATCGATAAGCGTGGCGTCATTAAGGACAGGCGAACCGCGGACAACAAAGGTAATACGCCTTGGCAGGAGTTGATCAATAAGCAGGCGATCAATGGCGATTTCGCCAGCATTGTCAGCTAGATACAGAATTGACTTTGCTTCGGCGACTGCATCACAAAACCTGGTCTCTTCTCCGAAAAACGGTGCTGCTAGGGCTTGCTTCAACTCCTGTCGCACATCCGCCTCTGTGAGATTTCCGTAGCTGCCCATGTCAATAACATTTCCAGCAATCGCCAGACGGGCTGCCATTAAGAGTGGATCGCTGGCTGACTCAAATTCAGCTCGGAGCTCCGGGATTAATTCCATCGCAATGCGATTCTGCCAGTCTTTAGTCTCGCGGTATGGGTCAACTACCCCCGTTATCTCGCGCAACCGTCGGTGGATTCGTTGCGCCATTGCAGGCGGTGATTGATTCAAGTCCATCCCTCCAGTCCAGCTGAGCGCGTCCTTGATAATATGCTCATGAACCGACGGATTTGATGATACCAACCTGGCCGCATCTAGAGATTGGCGCAAGAGGCAGGGAATGCAATCTAATGAGGTTTTCATAGGGAGTCAAATCGCTTTTAAGTCTGGCTATCGACAAGGAATGATTGTGAGCTCATAGACTGTGAATGACCAATGCGGTCAGGCCTTCTGTCGTCAATCACAGCCTGCATTCAGCTGTGATTCCCTGCCAGGTCATTTTGGAGGACTTGATTCCCAGGTGGCTGGTGACGTCGCTCCTGGAAGTCGGTCCAGGCTGAATGGAAGTCTCCAACCGGCCAGATCGGCCCGGCCTCTGCATCGTGGTTCCCATTGCCAACGATGCCCTGCTGGTGGGGATCGCCGAGCTTGCGAAAAGGAGCAACTCAGAGTCCGAATTCACGGGACGCCGGCAAAAGCTCATCACTGGAGCAGGGATGGTCTCGTTGGGGCTGCTCCTGTTGCCAGGGCCCCAAGCGGCTGCCAGGATCAAGACCACTCAGCGGCGCCTCCAGGTGCCAACGTCGACGACGGAATCGAGCTCGGAGGTGTGACGATAAACAACCTGAATCATGCTGGGACTGATGATCTTGCCATCCGTAAAGCCATCCTCATCGACAATGTATAAGGTGGCATTATCATGGCCGAGCGTGCCGACAAACTTCTCAGTTGCGTACTTAGACTTGAAGACTCCATGGAAAGTCCGTCCCTGTTGTTTGGTGATCTGAGCAACTGCATTCAGATCGCTGAATTCACCATGATGGTGTGTCTTGCATCTCGACGCTTCGACTTTGCAGAGTACGGCCCCCTTCCCTTCAACAGTCCATGTGCCTATCAGGTTGGGAATGACAGGCGCAGCCAAAACGGCAGAGAAGGTTCCTGTACTGACAAGAGTCAGCATGCCGAGCAAGGTAAAACGTGCCTTTAGAAGTTTTGCGATGGAACTCGCGACCGTGGCGGAATCCATATGTCTAAGGAGAATACTTCGTCTTCATGCTAGCCACAGAAGCCAATCACAACTCAAGTACGCCAACAGACGACATAGAGATTCCCTGCTCAACGTCCATCAAAGAAGGCCGAGGCTACCGCCAGTCGAGACCCGGCAAAAAAGGAACGATCGCCGGGGTGGATGTCATGTAATCGGCATAGGTGCTGTGCATTGAGCACAGACGTTGCTCTTCTCGTCGTGCCTTGAGGCTGAGCACTGTCGCCAGCGCTATGAACAGGCCCAGGTGAAGCAGGCTGCCGAGGGCCAGTGTCACCCCCAGGGAACAGAGGAGCAGCGACTGGTAGAGGGGATGGCGACAACGGGCGTAAGCGCCCTCGGTGACCAGGGGGGCTCCGGGTATCGGTTCGGGCAGCGGACTGAGACTGTCCCCAAGGTTCAGGGCTCCCTGGCCGCCGATGACCAGGCCGATCAGGACGGTGAGCCCGCCGATCAGCCGCAGCGCCAGGGGCCAGTGAATCCCCAGTTCCGAGGGGGCAGGCGTTGGTGGCAACCAGTGAGCGGCGATCAGGATCACCTGCGCCAGCACCCACCACTCGCCATGGCGGTTGTCCCGCAGCCCCTCCCAGGAGAAGCCCCACTTCTGCATTCGATCGTTGAGTTGGCTCAGCATGATGAGTTCTCTTCAGATGAAGGGGGTTGTGCTGGCTGGCGCCACAGGCCCAGCCATTCATCGCTGCGTTTGTCCACTGAACCGTTGGCCGGCCTCCAGATTTCCGCCACCAGGCCGGCCTGGCGCAGCTGCGCTTCCACCACCTCCGGGTCGCTGCCCCAGGGAGGGCCGCCTTGCTGCCGGTGGCACCAGAACAGCCCAAGCAGCCAGCTTCCGGGTGCCAGCAGGCGGCATGCGGTGGCGATGTAGTTCTCCCGCAGGCAGGGATCGATCGCGCAGAAGCAGGTGTGCTCCACGATCCCGCTGAGGCTGCCGGGAGTCAGGCCAGCCTCCTCCAGGGCCTGCCGGTCGAACAGGTCGGCCCGCAGCCACTGCAGGGTGGCCCGTGCCTCGCCGTGGAGCCTGCGGGCCTCGCGCAAAGCCTCGCCACTGAAATCGAGGCCGATGGCGGAGAAGCCCAGGTCTTCGAGCAGGGCGGCCTCATGGCCGCGTCCGCAGCCAGGCACCAGCACCCTGCCCGGAGGCTGGGGCGCGAGCGGATGGCTGCTCAGGAACCGGGCCAGCGGTGGGGCGGGCTGGCCCAGTTCCCAGCCGTCGCCGCCCTCTCGGTAGCGCTGGTCCCAGCGGCTCGGATCGGCGATGGGGGCCGGTTCTGGGGAGCTCATGGCTCCAGCTTGCCTCGCTCCATCACAGCATTTGTTCAGCGGCATGGAGGCATTGCCGCACCTCGACCCGCTCCCATCCCAGGTTCCCTGATCTGATGGTTTGACAGCAAAAGAGTGTCGAGAAGTGGACCACATACACACACTGCAGGGCCACCAACGAAGCGAAAGTCCTACGCGCAGTCATGTCTCAGGTTCGCTGGCAGCTCATGAAGCGCCCGCACTATTTCGGGTTGCAGCATGACCAAGGCGGTGCCCTCCCGGATATCGGTCGGCGCCTCCAGCTGCAGCGGCAGCACCTCACTTGGCCTCGGCTCCATGGCTTCGGCGTCGAACTGGGCCGTGGCCTCGGGGATTTCCTCCACTCCGAAACGCACCAGTTCCTCACTGCGGTTCGGCAGCAGCCAGGCGCCGCCGAGGCCATCGCTCAGGCGCAGGCGCCAGCCGGCTGGGTGGGCGGGATCGGGCTGCTCGAAGAGGGTCAGGCCCCAGAGATGGCCCTAGGAATCATTGAGGCTCCATCGCTGCGGGTCGGCTGCTGCCTGGGCCTGGAGCGGCAGCACCATCAGGGCCAGGGCAAGCAGAACGGCCGCGATCACTGGGCTCAAGAAGGGTCGGCGTATCCGGCGCGGCCCAGCGCGGCAACCCGCACCAGCCCTTCGAGATGAATACTCATAACGTCTCTCAAGGCATAGTGTCTTACAATGCTACTGTTTGTTCAACTCAACGTCCTCAACTTCAGCCACTCGGTGGTGGACCACCAGGGCCGGGTGATCAACACCTGGGCTGATGTGCTCAACCGCGGCGGCCTCGGCATCGAGGCGATGCACGAGCGCAACGTTCACAACTTCCCGCTTGATCTGGCGGCGGTTGAGCTGACCCCTGTGGCGCTGAGTGCGCCTGCGATCGGTTAGTGGGACTTTGAATCTCACCAAGTCGATCATGCTTCGCTCAATGGACTGAGCCGCAAACCTGGTGCCTGGAGTGATCCGGGCCGTTTCAATCTCCAGGATCCCTCCTGATTCATCGCCGGTCCTCCTGGCCAGACTTGTGTTGATTCCGACTACGCGGATCCCTTCCCCTGCCCAGGCGCCATGCCTTTCGCCCTGAATTTCGTTCACCCCCTGCTGATGTGGGTGCTGTTGGGCCTGATGCTCTACTCGGGCTACCTCGGCTTCAAGGCCAGCTTGATCCGCAAGGTGAGCGCTGAGGAACGCAAGGCGATGGTTACCCTGCACTTCGGCCAGCGTCACGCCCAGCTCGGTGCGGTGATCCTTGGTCTGACCCTGCTGGGCGCCGCCGGGGGGATGGCTGTCACCTTCCTCAAGAACGGCAAGCTGATCATTGCCCCCCACCTCTTTGTCGGCCTGACTGTTGCCGTGCTGGTGATCGCGACGGCCTCCCTGGGCCCTTCCCTCCAGAAGGGCAAGGACTGGGCCCGGGGCCTGCACGTGGCCATCAATGGGGGAGTGCTGTTGCTGTTCGGCTGGCAGGCCATCAGCGGTATCGCCATCGTCCAGAAGCTGCTGAGTTCAGCAGCATCACCAACCCCTCTTGGCACCTGATCCGATGACGTTCACCACTCCGCTCAAGCGGCTGCCATGGCTGGCCCTCTTCACCCTGCTCCTGGTGCTGGTCGGCGTTGGGCTGTTGACGGCCCGGCCGGGTACCGCCCTGGCAGCAGAGGCCTCGCCACCGATTGATTCAGCGGCCCTCGCCAAGGCCGTTGTGGCGATGGAGCAGCTCGATCAGATGCGCATCTCCCTGGCCTCCACGCTCGAGGGCCGCACTGAGGAGCCCACCATCGAAACGATGAAGGAGGTGTGCAAGCCCGTAGGAATGCGGGCCATCGCCATTGGCAAGGAAAACGGCTGGCAGGTTCGCCAGGTGGCCAGCAAGTACCGCAACCCCGACCATGCCCCCGCCAAGGCTCAGGAGCGCCAGGTGATCGATCTGTTCAGCCGACACCCTGAGATCAACGGGCTCTGGGAGCCGGCCGTGGCTGAACAGGGCGCCGGCCTGAACTACTACCGCCGCATCAACGTCGAACCGAGCTGCCTGGCCTGCCACGGCACCAAGGCCAGTCGGCCGGCTTTCATCAAGGCCAACTACCCCGACGACAAGGCCTTCGACTTCAAGGTGGGTGACCTGCGGGGCATGTATGCCGTGCACCTGCCGGAGATTCAGGCGGCTCTCGCCGTTGCCGCGGGCTGAGCCACGGCACTGCCCAGGCTTTTCTACCCCGCACTTACCGTCCAACGACGAGGTCCCCAGCCTGGGGCGTCGACAGTTCATGAACCTGCTCACCTTCGGTGCTGTCACCGGGGTAGCGCTTGGCGCCCTCTACCCGGTGGTGCGCTACTTCATCCCTCCCCGGGAGGCTGGCTCATCGGGTGGTGCCCTTGCCCTGGACGAGCTCGGCAATCCGATCGCGGCCAGCGGCTGGCTGGCCAGCCATAGCGAAGGCGACCGCAGCCTGGCGCAGGGCCTCAAGGGCGATCCCACCTATCTGATCGTGGAAGCAGAGGGCGCCATCGGCCTCAACGCCATCTGCACGCATCTGGGCTGCGTGGTCCCCTGGAACAGGGGCGAAAACAAGTTCATCTGCCCCTGCCACGGAAGCCAGTACGACCCGGAGGGGGCCGTGGTCCGCGGTCCCGCCCCGCTGCCTCTGGCCCTGGCCCATGTGGCTGTGGAGGGCGAACGGGTGCTGCTCAGCACCTGGAGCGAGAGCGATCCCCGCACCGGCGAGAAGCCCTGGTGGATCCCACCCAGGAGCGCTGGAGCATGTTTCTGGTGGAAACGCGGGTCTTCCCGTGGGTGTACTGGCACCGGGTGCTCAAGGGCCGCCTGCACGAAAGCCGGTTCCTCAAGCCGTTCGCACCGCTGGTGCGGGCGCTGGGGCTGGCACACCGGGAGCCATAGGCGGCCGCCCCTTCCTACCTTGGCCCGATGCGTCTGCTGCACACCTCTGACTGGCATCTGGGCCGCAGCTTTCACGGGGTCTCGCTGCTGGAGGAACAGGCGGCGGCGATCTCGCGGTTCGTGGCGCTCTCCGTGGAGCATCAGGTGGAGGCGGTGGCCCTGTTCAACGACGCCCTCTCGGGCGAACCCGGCCACCGCGCCGTGCTGGTGCCCCACACCTTCGTGGCCGGCGGCGCCAGCTGCGAATCGGAGCGGGAGCTCACGGTGGGCAACGTCGACCGCGTCAGCCTGGACGCCTTCGCCGGCTTCGACTACGTGGCCCTCGGCCATTCGGATCGTGGAGCTGGCCGCCAGCCCCGGTGCGACTGAACCTGCACCCTGCGCGGCCCGATCGAGGCGCTCTGCAGGGATCCCGTCCACGCCGCCGCCGAGCGACCAGGCGGGTTCAGGCGGCTCCTCACCAGGGTTCAGTCCAACCACCGCTGCCGGCCGGCGGAACACCGGCGCCACCCAGAAGCGGGCGTACGCCGCCACCGTCCCCATGCTGAGCAGTGTCACGGCCACATCCATTGGCAGAGAAAGGCCTTCGCTGAGGCCCGCCTTGGCCGCAAAGCCAGCCAGGGGCGGCAGTCCCACGATCGAGAGCGAGCCGATGCAGAGCGGCCACCACACTCCGGCGGGGAGGGGGCGGTCACGCCAGCCTTGCAGGGCGCGGCTGGGGAAGCGGCGCGCCACCAGAAACAGAACCGCCTTGGCGGTGCCATCACTGAGGGCATAGAACCCCCCGGCCACCGGCGAGGGGGCCACCAGCCCCATCTGCGACAGCGTGCTCCAGGCCAGCAGGCGCTTGGCATCGGCGTCAGCGAGGGCGAAGACCAGGCCGAGCAGGGCGCTGGCCAGGGCGATGCCCGTGACCACCGGGCCCAGGGCGGGCACGCCGCAGCTGAAGCGCAGCAGCGGGGCGATACCCGCGGTGACCACCACGCCCGAGAGCACTGCCGACACTTCCGCCGGGGCCTCCGCATGGGTGACAGGCAGCCACAGGCCGGAGAGAAACAGGCCGGATTTCATCAGCAACCCCACCAGGATCAGGGCCAGGGCGGCGATGCTGGTGGTGCCCGCCACGGCTTCGAAGCGAACGCTGCCGCGCTCGAGATACACCAGTGCCGCGCCGATCAGGAACAGGGTCATCACGGTGTGGCCGATCAGCAGTTAGCGCAGGTCCACCCACAGCGAGCGGTCGGAGCGGCTGATCAGGATCAGCAGAAAGGCGCTGATCCCCACCACCTCAAGGGCACGTAAAGGCTGATCAGGTCCTGCACCACGAAGGCGGAGGACAGGCCGCCGTGCAGCACCATCAGCAGCAGCAGGAACGGCACCGCGAAGGCATCCGTTTTCAGGGCCACCCCGTAGGTCCCGAGCAGGGCCAGCCAGCGGACCAGCGGTGGAAGCACGGCCGCCAGGAAGGGCAGCAACAACCAGGCAATCACCATCGCCTTGGTCGAAAGCACCGGCATCAGGGTGAGCATCAGCGCTGACCACCCGTGTCGAAGCTGGCCAGATCCAGGCCACGCTGGCCCCGGCCTCAACAGCGTTGCCAGAAACCGTCGGAATGTTGCGGCCCAAGGCCGCTCCGCAGCGCGCGCCCGGCGCCGCCCGACCCGTTGCACCCGGGCGGTCATCCTCTAGTATCACGATGTCGTTATAGCGCTGAA
Organism: Cyanobacteria bacterium bin.51; assembly: GCA_013203655.1. Classification (GTDB taxonomy): domain Bacteria; phylum Cyanobacteriota; class Cyanobacteriia; order PCC-6307; family Cyanobiaceae; genus Regnicoccus. The sequence continues at coordinate 10,395 of JABMPN010000007.1, read as the reverse complement.
CAATGCCGCTGGTGCTGACGCTCCCTGCTCCCTCCTCTGCCGCGCCTCCCCAGCCGCCGGCGGCGGACGCCCAGCCCGCCGCCCTGCCGCGTGCCCGCCGGCAGAGGTCCGGCCGCCACCGGCGCTGGCCGCGGCTCTGGTCTGAGCGCAGCCAGCTGCTGGAACGGCAGCACGCCCGCATCGAGGCGCTGCTGGAGCAGCTGATCGATGGCGAGCCCTGCTTCGCTCGCTGCCAGCAGCTGGTGCGGGCGCTGGGCCTGCATCTGCGGCTGGAGGAGCGCTGGCTGGCCGAGGCGGGCTGCCTTTGCCCTGGCCACCGCGTCAGCCACCGCCAGGCGGCCCAGCTCGCCGGTCTTACCCCCGCCGGCAGCGCTGAGCGGCTCGGCTGGCTGCTCGACCTGCAGGACTGGTTCCACCAGCACCGCTTCGGCGCCGATGCCGTCGCCTATGCCCGCGCCGCCGCTGCCCCCACTCCCCTCTCCAGCGCCTCCCGATGACCGCCACCATCAGCCAGCCAGCCGCCGCTGCCCCAGCGGCCGCGCCCCACCTGCGCGAAGACCTGCTGACGCCCCGCTTCTACACGACAGAAATCGACAAGGCCGCCCGCACCGACCTGGAGCAGCAGCGGCCCGCCTTCGAGGCGATGCTCGCCGAGATGGAGGCCGACCACAACCGCGACCACTTCGATCGCAAGGCTCCGCTCGACCGGCTCCGCAGCCTCAGCCCGGAAGCCAAGACCGCCTACGAGAGCTATCTGGTGCGTTCGTGCGTGTCGGAGTTCTCCGGCTTCCTGTTGTTCAAGGAGCTCTCGCGCCGCCTGTTTCAGGCCGGGCGCCAGGAGCTGGGCCGGTTGTTTCAGTTGATGGCCCGCGATGAGGCCCGCCACGCCGGCTTCCTCAACCGGGCGCTGGTGGCGGAAGGCATCGAGCTCGATCTGCCGAAGCTGAGCACCAAGCGGCCGATCACCTGGTTCCCGCTCAGCTGGGTGCTGTATTCCGTCTTTCTGTCCGAGAAGATCGGCTACTGGCGTTACATCCTGATCGACCGTCACCTCAAGGCGCACCCCGACAACGCCTTTGCGCCGCTTTTCGATTTCTTCGAGCCGTGGTGCCAGGACGAGAACCGCCACGGCGACATCTTCAACCTGCTGATCCGCTGCTGGCCCGGCCTCAAACAGGGGCTGCGCGGCAAGGTGCTGAGCCGTTTCTTCCTCTGGTCGGTGTTTCTCACCCACAGCCTCACCGTGTGTGAGCGGGGCGATTTCTACCGCCTGCTGGGCATGGATCCCCACCGCTTCGATGCCGAGGTGATGCACCAGACCAACCGCACCGCCCGCCGCGCCTTCCCCTGGGTGTTCGACCTCGAGCAGGGCCGTTACCTGGAGCTGCGTGACCGCCTGGTGGCCTGCTTTCAGCAGATGCAGGCGCTCAAGTCGGAGCCGGGGGCACTGCTGCGCAGGTTGGGCCTGAAGCTGCGCTTTGCCGGGCTGCTGCTGCGTCAGTTCTGTCAGCCGATGGTGCCGGCGGAGGGGGCATGAACGGCGCGCCAGTCGGCGTTGAGATCCCGCGCGTGTTCATCGGTTATGACCCGCGTGAGCGGGTGGCGGTGAACGTGCTCGCCGATTCGTTTCAGGCCCGCTCCAGCGTGCCGCTGCTGATCGGCCAGGTGCGGCTCGATCAGCTGGTGGGGGTGTACCAACGGGACCGCCATCCGCGCCAGAGCACCGATTTCTCCTTCAGTCGCTTCCTGGTGCCCTGGCTGGCGGGCTACCAGGGCTGGGCCCTGTTCATCGATGCCGACATGCTCTGCCTGGCGGATCTCGCCGAGCTCTGGGCCCTGCGCGACCAGCGTTATGCGGTGCAGGTGGTCAAGCACCAGCACGTCTGCGCCGAGGGGCTGAAGTTCCAGGGCATGCCCCAGACGCCCTATGGACGCAAGAACTGGTCGTCGGTGATGCTCTTCAATTGCGCGCGCTGCACGGCGCTCACGCCGGAATTCGTGAACACTGCTTCGGGCCTGGAGCTGCACCAGTTCCACTGGCTGGCGGATGGGGAGATCGGCGTGCTGCCGCCGGCATGGAACGTGCTGGTGGGGGTGCAGCCCCTGCCGGCCACCCCCAAGATCCTGCACTACACCCTTGGCGGCCCCTGGTTCGACGACTGCCTGACCATGCCCGCCTCAGACCGCTGGCTGGCAGCCCGCGCCGCCATGAACGAACCGTTGTCGGTGGAGCCGGTGGCCTGCAGTTGAGCTAGGAGCGTTGCCGCCGGGCCTGCGGCTGACCTTGCTGGTGGGCCTCCAGGCGGCAGAGGGCACGGAAGCGCAGCGCCATCAGTTCATCGAACACTGGGTTGATCTGGCAGAGCGGCGGGATGTGCAGCACGGTGCGGCCGGCGATCACCACGTGGCGCTCGAACGGGCAGCGGGCCGGAATCAGCCGCACCAGCAGGCGGGCGAGCCGCACCGATCGCGGGTCGATGCCATCGAGCCAGTGGCGGAGCCGATCAATCAGAACCCCATGGCGGGGGCCCCGGAGCGGGCTGAGGGTCATGGGTGCAGCCCTGGTCAACAGGGAGGAGTGAGGCCAAGAATGGATGGGCCTGGCTGTCGCGCTGGACACCTCGGTGTGGAGCCCCTGAACGAAGCCCTCAGAGCGTCACCGCCGCCAAGGGCGCCCGCGGCGGCAGGCCACCGGCCTGGTTGTGCAGCTGCTGGGGATCCAGCAGGGCGGTGTGCATGCTGCCGCCGAAGCGCAGCTGCAGCCAGGTGATCACGGCTGGATCACCGGCCACGACCGCTTCCTGACCCGCTCTTTCCTGACCCGCTGTGAGCTCCGGCAGCAGGGCCGCCAGCACCAGCGGGCTCAGGTGCCAGAGCTCCACGTGGTCGCCCTGACGTTCGCGCCGCTCGGCGATGAGTTCCCGCAGCTGGCCGTCCCCACTGAGCTGGCCGCCGGGTGCCAGCAGCAGCGGCAGCAGGCGGGCACCGGAAGTGGGTGTGCCAGCGGCGTTGGTGGTGGAGGGCGTTGAGGAGCTGGACGGCGTGACAGCCATGGGCACTGAACGTTGCAACGAAACCGCAACGATGAAACAACGACATAACGGTAGCGCGATACCGTTGGCTGGTTCGGCCCTCGCCCGGCCACACCCCGGTTGCCTTCACCATGACCACCACCCACCCTGCTGCGATCTCCAGCTCGCTCTCCGACCACGCCAGCCCCGCCGACCTCGTGGCCCGCAAGGGCTTCGGCCCGCGGGTGCGCCGCCTGCATGGCCGCATCGGCGCCGCCCACCACCAGGCCGAAGGCATGCAGTTCTCGCGCGCGCTGCTCGACGGCCAGGCCAGCCCGCTGCAGCTGGCGGCCCTGATCCGTGCCCTGGGCCCGGGCTACGCCTTGATCGAGCAGCACGGGCCCGAGCTGGCCGCGGCCCTCGGGGCGATCGATTTCCCCTGGGCGGCTCTGGCCCGCAGCGCCGCCCTCGCTGCCGATGTGGCAGCCCTGGCGGCGGCCCCAGCCACCCCCCGCTCCACCGCTGCCGCCCTCTGGCTCGAGCATCTGCAGGCCCTGGCCCAGCAGGCTCCGCACCGCTTCCTGGCCCACGTCTATGTGCGCTACGGCGGCGACCTCTCCGGTGGCCAGCAGCTGGCCCAGCAGGCCAACGTCATCCTGGCTGCTCATGGTCTGCCGGCGGTGCGCTTCTGGGCCTTCGATCAGCCGCTGCCCGTGCTCAAGGCCGCCCTGCACGACGCCTTTGAGCAACTCGACCTGAGCGAGGCAGAAGAGAGCGAGCTGCTCGATGAAGCGGTGGTGGCCTTCCAGGACACCCAACGCCTGCTGGCCGAACTCGGTGCCCTGGCCGCGGCCTGAGTCTCATGGCCCGGGCCTGCCGCTCCGCCTTCCACCGCCCAAAGGCCCCCGGCCCACCCGCTGCTACACGCTCCCCTGTCTTCCGCCACCCCCGCCGTCCCATGCTCACCACCGCGCCCGCCCGCCTCGATCCGCTGCAGCTGCTGCTGAAGCACGACAAGCCCGTGCCCCGCTACACCAGCTACCCCACCGCCGCCAGCTTTCACACCGGCGTGGGCCCCAGCGAGCTGGCGGCGGAGCTGGCCCGGCCCAGCAGCGAGCCTCTGTCGCTCTACGTGCACATTCCCTTCTGCCGCCATGCCTGCTGGTACTGCGGCTGCAACCGGATCACCACCCAGGCCGGCTCGAAGGTGGTGGGCCCCTACCTGCAGGCGTTGGGCCGCGAGCTGGAGCTCATCCAGCAGGCGTCGGGTCAGCGCCGCCGCCTCAGCCAGCTGCACTGGGGCGGCGGCACCCCCAACTACCTGAGCGTGGTGGAGCAGGCGGAGCTGTGGGCGCTGATCGCCCGCCACTTCGATCTGGCCCCCGATCTGGAAGCCTCGATCGAGGTGAATCCGGAATTCCTCAGCCGTGAGGAGGTGCTAGGTCTGCGTCGCCTCGGCTTCAACCGCATCAGCTTCGGCATTCAGGATGCCCATCCTGAAGTGCAGGCGGCAGTGAACCGGATCGTGCCGCCCGATCAGCTGCGGCGGGCGATGGGCTGGGTGCGGGACGCGGGCTTCGAGAGCGTGAACGTTGATCTGATCTGCGGCCTGCCGCTGCAGACGCCCGCGCGTTTCGCCAGCACGATCGCCCTGGTGGAGGAGCTGCGGCCTGATCGGGTGTCGTTGTTCAGCTTCGCCTACCTGCCCGAGCAACTGCCGCTGCAGCGCAAGATCGCCGCGGATGATCTGCCCAGCCAGCGGGAGCGGGTGCAGATGCTGCAGGCCGCCTACGACGCCTTCACCAGCCACGGCTATGACGCCATCGGCATGGACCACTTCGCGCTGGCGGACGACAGCCTGGCCGTGGCGGCCCGGGCCGGTCGCCTGCACCGCAATTTCCAGGGCTACACCACCGCAGGTGAACTCGATCTGCTGGCGATCGGCGTCACGGCCATTAGCCAGTACCCCAACCTGTTCAGCCAGAACCAGCGGGATCTCAAGGCCTACGTGGCGGCACTGGAAACCGGTGTGCTGCCGGTGGAGCGGGGCCTGGTGGTGCGGGATCCCGACGAACTTCTCAGGCGTCGCATCATCCAACGCTTGATGTGTGATTTTCGCGTCGATTTCGGCCATCTCGGCGGCGTGGATCACCCCGGCCAAGGTATGGAAGCCAGGGCAGCGGCTGAGCCGCTTGAAGGGCCCCAGCGGTTTGCGGCCGAGTGGGCCGACCTGCAGGCTCTGGAGGCCGATGGCCTGCTGCAGCTGGAACCCAATGGCTTTCTCGTCAGCACGGAAGGACGCTGGTTGATTCGCACGATTGCCGCCGTGTTTGATCCGCGCCAGCGGCGAAGAGCCAGCGGTTCGCGGTTGGTCTGAGGCGGTGAATCAGGCGGCCTGCAGGTGCTCGAGCTGTTGCTCCAGCCGTTCCCGCAGGCGGCCCATCACCAGCACACAGAGATCGTCAACCAGGGGTTCATCGGCGGTGTCGATCAAGCGGGTGCCCACCCGTTCGCAGCTCACCAGCCCCGCTCGTTGCAGCTGGCCGAGCTGGCGGCTGATGTGCGACTGGCTGAAGCCCATGGCTTCGATCAGTGAGGCCACATCCATGGCACCGCCGTGCTTGAGCTGGCAGAGCAGCTGTAGGCGGGCCGGCTCGCTCAGGAGACGGAAGAAGGCGCTGAGTTCATCGAAGAGCTGTGGGCTCGGCATGGATCCGGCAGCCGGCGCGGCCATGGAGCCCCCGCCAGCTCCACCCCTGCGGCGAGCCGTAACCGGCTTGGGCGGGAATTGCCTTGACACGCTCTATGCGGTTAAGCTCATAGCAGTTGGTGATCGATCGTCCATGGCCGTCGCTCCCGCACCTGCCCTCTCCCTGGCCGCCGCCGCCGGTGGCGCCCCGCTGCTGTTCCGGCAGCTGTTTGATGCCGACACCGGCACCTTCACCTACCTGCTGGCCGATGTGCCCACCCGCAAGGGGGTGATCATCGACACGGTCTTCGAGCAGCACGGCCGCGACCTTTCCCTGATCCGTGAGCTGGGCCTTGATCTGGTGGCCTCGATCGACACCCATGCCCATGCCGACCACTTGACGGGCAGCTGGCTGATGCACGAGGCCACAGGCTGTGCCATCGGCCTGGCCGCCGCCGCCGGCGCCGAGAACGTCACCAGGCCCCTGGCCCATGGGGATCGGGTCGCCTTCGGCGGCCGCTCCGTGGAGGTGCGCGCCACCCCAGGCCACACCGAGGGGTGCCTCACCTTCGTGCTCGACGACCAGTCGATGGCCTTCAGCGGCGATGCGCTGCTGGTTCGGGGCTGCGGCCGCTGCGACTTCCAGCAGGGCAATGCCCACACCCTGTGGAACTCGATCACCGAGCAGATTCTCTCGCTGCCCGACAGCTGCCTGCTCTATCCCGCCCACGATTACACCGGCCGCGCCGTCACGTCCGTGGCCGAAGAGAAGGCCTTCAACGCCAGGCTGGGCGGCAACGCAACCGAGCGGGATTTCGTGGGCCATATGGAGAACATGAAACTCCCCCATCCCCACAGGATCGCCGAGGCCCTTCCCGGCAACATGCGCTCCGGCAAGCCCCGCGAAGCGTCCATCGCTCCTGTCTGGGCACCCCTGATGCGCAGCTATGCCGGCCTGCCCGAACTGACGCCGGCTTGGGTGGCTGCCCATCAAAGTGATGTCACGGTGCTTGACGTGCGCTCCGCCGAGGAATTCCATGGACCGGACGGCCGGGTGGCCGGCAGCCTGTTGATTCCGCTGCCGGAGCTCGAGAGCCGCTCCACGGAGATCCCCGTCGATTGCCCACTGGTGGTGGTCTGCCATTCAGGCAGCCGCTCGTCCCTGGCCACCCAGCAGCTGCTCAAGGCCGGCCGCCAGCAGGTCGCCAACCTCCGCGGCGGGCTGAACCGCTGGGCGGCGGAGGGTTACCCGCTCGAAGGTGCCGACGAGGCCTGAGTCTTCCCAATCCCCCCCCTTCCTCTGACCGTCATGACCACCATCACCGACCACGCCCGCATCAGCGCCCACGATCTGGCCGACCAGTTGGCTGCCCGCGACGTCACGGTGATTGATGTGCGCGAACCGATGGAATTCGCCTCCGGCCACATCACCGGCAGCCTTAACGTTCCCCTCTCGCGCATCACCCAGGCCGGTCTCCCTAGCGGACCGCTCGTGCTGGTCTGCCAGAGCGGCAACCGCAGCGCCAAGGCCTTGAACCAGCTTCTCCAGCAGGGCCATCCCCACCCGGTTGCCGACCTGATCGGTGGCGTGCCCGCTTGGCAACAGGCCGGTTTTTCCGTACTCAAGCTCAAGGGGGCACCGTTGCCGCTGATGCGCCAGGTGCAGATCGCGGCTGGCAGCCTGGTGCTGCTGGGGGTGATTCTGAGCCAGGCGGTGGCCCCGGGCTGGCTCTGGCTGAGTGGATTCGTGGGCGCTGGGCTCACCTTCGCCGGCATCAGCGGCTTCTGTGGCATGGCGCGGCTGCTGGCCGCCATGCCCTGGAACCGGGTAGCGATGTAATTCAGGGCCAACGATCCCATCCCTTCACCGTCACCCCGTTCCAGGCACCATGGGCGAACGCACGTTTCAGTTCAGGCTGCGCAGCAGCCACCCTGATGCCGACGCCATCGCCACCATGCAGGAGCGCATGAAGCTCTGCCCGATCTCGCGCAACCTGCCCGACAGGGTGCGCAAACGCATCGACCTCACCCTGCTTGGCTGACTGCTGGAGCGATGCCGTCGATCGGAGCGCCATAGACGCACTGGCCCATTCCGACTCTGACGGGTGGATCTGCCGATCAACCGCAACACGACAAACCCTTCACAATGCAATTATCCTTCCCTGTTGCAAAGGAGGTCATGAGGATGCTGCAGGTGTGCTGCAAATTCTCCTGCAACGCCACCTGCCCCACCGCCGCGTTGGGGATTGGGATCGATGGCAGAAGCCGCCTCTTTCGGCTATGCGGTGCGACTGGCCGGTCTTTGGGCTGCCTGGCTGCTGGTGGCGATTCACGCCATTGCTGATCCAGCCGGCTGGAGTCCAGCCCGCCATGGAGCGCCACCCAGTTCTGTTTCAACGTTATCTATACGCTCAGCAATTTGATCCCCTTGCTGGCTGACATCCGCATCCCCGATTCCCGGACCGATCAGGTGGTTCTGATGTCGATTCTTACTTTGAACAGTCTGCTGATCAACCAGCAGGCCTGGGCGTGGTGGCGGCTCTGAGCAGCCTGGGCTGGATCCTGCTGGGCGGGCTGATCTGAGCCTGGTGGCCATGGTGGGCGCCCTCACCATTCTGCTGAGTCTTGGGATCCCCCAGATTGCGCCATTGCCGAGGCGTTCCCTCCCAAGCTGCGGAAGCAGCAGCCAGAACTCCAGGTATGGCTGCGTCCGCTCGAATTGGATCCACGGAGATAGACGACCTGCTGCACTGTTTGCGCCCCTTTCCCATCGACAGGACACATAGGACCAATCCATGACCATTGGCATGTCCAGATGAGACATGCCGGCATCCCGAGGCTGTAGACAAACAGTTGGGGCCTGGCTTGATTAAAAACGAGTCATGACATGAACAAATGACCGGCTTTATCACAACAGTTTTTCGTTGAGACTGAAAGCCAATAGAATGAGAGTATGGTTGACCTCTCTTCCTCGCCAAACCTCACCGACCTCGATCATCCCCCCTTGGGAATGGGCCTTGTGGGATTGCCCGTCCAGGATCTGGATCTCATTGAAGAGTGTTCAAAATGGCTGCAATTCCATCGTCTGTGGGGGCAGCTACCCGACGCAGCCCGAGAAGAGTTGGCTCGCTCGTTGTACCTGCTGAAGGCTGAAGCAGGGACGCTGATCTACAGTGAAGGTCAATCATCTCTTGGGTTGTATCTGCTGAAGTGGGGGGGCGTTGGAATTTATCGGCTTTCACCTATCGGTCAATCACTCATTCGCCAGCGCAGTGCAGGTGAGCTTTTTGGCTACGTATCACTCCTGGCAAAAACAGGCAGCGTCCAGCACCAAACCCAGGCAATCGCGCTGACAGCCAGCGAGATCTGGTTCTTGCCCCAGCATCAATTCCGGCAGCTCTTGCATCAGTACGCCGAGATGGAGCACCTGTTCAACACCTTGCTGGCCCAGGACCTCAATACCTTCAGCACCCGTATCGCCTGGGAGCAACAACGTATCCAGGGGTTGCGGGATTACATCTGCGCAGTCCCCGCTGGTGAGTCCATCCTGGGCAGCAGCAAATTTAGCCAGAAGTTGAAAGACAAAGTTGACCAGGCTGCCGCGACGCTCCAGCCTGTCGGGCTTCAAGGGCCGAAGGGCTCCGGCATAACGTTCGTGGCCGGGCTGATTCATAGTTGCTCTGGCCTGGTAGACCAACCATTTGCGGAGCTGGACTGTGCGCATCTACCTCAATCAGCGAATGGCATTGTCAATACTGACCTCTTGTTTGGCCGTGATGGCCATAAAGCCGGGCTGATTGAACTGATGGAACGCGGAACGTTGCTGCTAAGTAACCTTCAGGCTCTCAGTGAGGAAGATCAGACTCGTGTAGCCAACTATTGCAATACCAGGCATATTCAGCCTAATGCTGCACCGAATCTCATCCCCATGATTGTTCAGTCGTGGGTGCGGATCATCTACGCGTCTCCAGAGAAGTTGATGCTATCAGGGGTTAAGGGAATGGAAATAAAACTGTTTAGCCTCTCGCAGCGACAATCCGATATTCCAGCCTTTGCCAACCACTTTCTCATGCAGTTTTGCCATGCTCAGAATCGTCCACTGATGACCCTCGCTCAGTCAGATCTGCGCCGTCTTATCAGCTATGCCTACCCCGGCAATATCACTGAGCTAGCGGCGATTATCAACCGTGCGGTAACCATGACCCCTATCGGGCAGATTCTGATTCCAGAGCAGGCTCTTTGGTCGGTGCAGTCGGCAAAAAAATGCCTTCCGCCTCGATCTGTTGACTCAGATTCCCTGGCTGCGAAGTCTGTTGCTAAGCCGTTGGTACCCCGAAGGTCTGTGGGTTGTGATGATGGCGCTATTTTTGCCGGTGACCTTGGCTGGATTTCTGGGACCGCAAACACGAGATAGCAGTGTGACATTGAATTTCTTCTGGGCCTGGTGGTGGCCTGGCTACTTACTGTTTTTTGTATTCATTGGCCGCCTTTGGTGCGCCGTTTGTCCTTTCATGATTACGGCTGAATGGTTGCGACGTGCCTCGCTGTGGTTATTCCCTCGCCAGCAGCTGCCGTGGCCAACACAATGGCTCAATCGCTGGGGGGCATGGGCACTATTCAGTGGTTTTGTGGTGATTTATCTATGGGAAAAGCTTTGGGACTTACCCAATAGTGCCTATCTCTCAGCCTGGCTGC
>JABMPN010000092.1 GCA_013203655.1 Cyanobacteria bacterium bin.51 | reverse complement strand
TCATTGGCCAGCTCAACGAAGGCGAAACCGCGCTTACGGCCGGTTTCCCGGTCGAGGGGCAGGCTGCACTGACGAACCTCTCCGTACTGACTGAAAAGGTCACGGAGATCCTCTTGTTCGGCGTCGAACGAAAGGTTGCCTATGTAAATTGTCATGTAACGTAAAAAAACTTGAACTGATCCGTCGAGGGCTCTAGCCCAATTGTGAGCTAGCCAGAGGTCTATGAACCGCATTCAGCCTACAGCTCGCCTGTGACCTTTTGGCATTCCAGGTCTTTGAACTTCCGATCTTCACCTGACCTTTACCCTCCAAGCCCGAGGCCATGTCAAACCGTGATCAATTGCTGCAGGCCATGGCCAATCCAGGCCATGACACCGACCGCCAGATTGAACAGCTGATCCAGGCGTTGGAGCAGGAGGCTCCAGCTGATCTTGCCGATGGCCACGCTCCGCTCGCCGGCGTCTGGGAGCTGCGCTGGAGCAGTAGCAGCCTCCCCTATCTGATGGTGGCGCCCTGGCTGGAAAATCTGCAGGTGTTGCGGCCGGAGGTGGGCCGTGGCATGAATCTGTTGCGGCCGGCCGGCCCTCTCGGTGGTCTGGCGGCGATCGGCATCGAGGCCAGACTCGAGGTGGTGGGTGCCCAGCGGGTGAATGTGTCCTTCCAGAAGGGGGGCTGGCTTGGTCCACGCCTCGGTGATCAGCGCTTGCAACTATTCCGCCGGGTGCAGCAGAGCACTCCCGCCTGGCTCGACATGACAGTGCTGGATCAGGAGCTGCGGGTTTGCCGGGGCAACGCCGGCACCCTGTTTGCCCTGAAACGGCGCCCCGATCTCAACAGCGAAGACTTTCTGCCTGATCCATGAGCGGCCCACCAGGCTCAGTCGTTCGTTGTGCTGGTCCCTCCTGGCTGTGCGTGGCACCCTGTGGCGATGAGCCGGTTCCCCGACTTGCCTCCGGAGGTGGTTCTGATGGAACCGCTGCGTTTCGAAGACGTGCTCGATGCCGTTCATGCCGTGCGTGAGCGCAAAACGGTGCTGCTCAATCTCGGCTCCATGCCTGCCGAGGAAGCCCAGCGCTCCGCGGACTTTGTGGCCGGTGGCGTCTACGCCTTGAATGGCCATCAAGAACGGCTGAGCGAACTGGTTTTCCTGTTCGCTCCTTTCGGGGTGAGCATCAACCGCGACGACGGCGAACCAGCTGATCTTTAAGTTTTGTCCTTAAGCCCTGGCCGGCTCAATCGGGGGCCACCATGCCGAAGTGACGCAGGCCTTCGATGATTCCTGCGCAGCCATGGTCTTGGGCCAGGTAGATGTTTTTGAGTTCGGGATGGAGGGCACGTAGTTTGCTCTCCGCATTTCCAACCATGACCCCTTTGAGACCGGTCTGGAACATCGAGAGATCGTTGAGTGTGTCACCTGCTGTGACCACACGCTCGGGGGGAAGGTCCAGCAGCTGGAGCAGGCGCATCAGGGTAGAGCCCTTGTTCACTCCTGCCGGGAGAAGGTCGAGGAATTGATTATCGGAGAGCAGGCAATCCACCCCAAGGCTCTCCAGGCTGGCGAGAATGGAGGGATCAAACGTTTCGGGTTCGTAGTTGTAGGCGTAACGGCGCTCGGGGGGCTGGGCCTGGCGCTTGAGCCCGGCTACCCCGTCCAGGCAACCATCGACCAAGGGGGCCACGGCCTTCCACTGGGCCTCGATCGGATCGACGGCCATCGGCACGGTTTCCAGGCTGAGGCCACAGGCGACCGTGCAGCCCACATCCCCGATCACCAGGTGGGGAGCTGGCGGCGGTGGCTGGACACCGCCATCGAGCATGGCGCGCACGGCCCGACGATCCCGACCGGTACAGAAAATATGCAACACCTCCTGGCGCTGATCAGCCAACCAGCCATAGAGCTGACGGCGGCTCTCAGGTGAACCGCCCAACAGGGTTCCATCGAGATCAGTGACGAGCACCAGGGCTGGGTCACGCGGAAGAACGCCTGAAATCTCAGCCTCGAATTGCTGACGGCTAGCGGTTTTGGAGATAGGTATGGAACTGATTGCGAAGGAATCTATTTTATCATAATCATAAAGTTCTGTCAAAAACTTCAGGGGCCAGCTTCCTGGTCGACCCAAAGATCAAGACGCAGAAACGGGCACGAAGTCTATAATTTTGGCCCATAGTTTAGTTTTGGATCACTAGCAAGTTGCTCCTGCTGAGTTTGCAAAGGCCACGGCGGAAGCCCTTTCTTGATGGTGCCCACACCTCGATGTGCTTCCTGCCCATCCAATGCCACTGCAATCAAAGCCATCGCATTCCCAGAGGTTCCTCAGGCCGGTCTGTAGGGGAATCGAGGTGGCCTCACCAGGCCATTTCCCCGATTAGCTCGCTGGTTGGCAACCAGTGCAGCTGGCCGATGAGCCCACAGCCCACCACCGCACTTGACAGCCCAATCGGCGGGTTTTGAAGCAGAATTATCTTCTTCTCTGCTCCGCCATGTCCCGCGAACACGATCCTTTTCGTATTCCACGCGCCGGCTGGGAGGTGGCCCCCCTAGCGGGCTTTGCCAGCGTCGATCTCAACGCCAACGGCGGAGCCTTCGGTGGTGGTGAGTTCATCTCCGAGTCCACCGTCGGCGGCGTGCTCACCTATGCGATCTACCAGGCCCTGCTCACCGCCCTGCGCACCGAGGCCCTGCGCAAGCGAGGCGAGATCGACCGCGCCACCCAGTTGAAACTGATCCTCAGCACAAGCATGGAAACAGCCAAGACCGGCGTTGCCGTGGGAGCGGTGCTCTCGGTGGTGCTGCTTGTTTTCCCTTGGTTGGCCTTTCCCCTTTCGCTGCTGGGGGCCGTGGGGGCCGGCAAGGCATCGCTTGATCTCTTCCACGCCTTCTGGGATGGGCTCGATGAGGACCAGAAACTCCGGGTCACTGTGGCGGCCCACGAGGCTGGAATCAGCCTGGCCGGCTTCTTCGGCGCCGACAGCGACGGGCTCGGCAGAGCCGCGAAGAGCAGCTGAAACAGCTCAGGACTTCTGCTCTGCGTCTGGCTCTGGCTCTGGCTTTGGCTCGCCATTAGGCGCTTTGCCGCGGCCCAGCTCCCCCGCCACGACCCGCCATTCATGCAAGACCCAACTCACGCAGCCTGAGGCGATGAGCGGATCGCCGCGCACGATCTCTTCGGCTTCTGCAAAATCACCGGCCTGGAACAGGAGCATGCCACCGGCACCGCTGCCATTCCTGCCGAGTGACTCACGCCAGTAGCCCGTACTCGGGTGATGGCCCAGCAGCTCAAGCTCCCTGACCCAGGTGAGATGGTCGGGGAGAAAACGATCGAAGCGGGCGCGGTCGACCACACCTTCTTCGAGCTTCACAAACCACGGCATGGCATCCGATCGCCTTCCCGGCCATCTTGAACCGGCCATGCAGGCTGCTACAGCATCTGGGAGCCGGCCCCGCCCAACCACACCCGACCCGCCGGTTCAATCGCCACGGTCGAGGCCGGATCACAGGTCAACAGGATCACCTGCAGCCCTCGGTCGGCTGCCTCTTGCAACATTCGCTGGACGCCGGCCTGGCGCTCTGGGTCGGAATGGGCGAAGGCGTCGTCAAACACCAGGGGCAGGCTGCCGTCGTAGGCCTCCGCCAGCACCTCGGCCATCGCCACCCGCAGGGCGGCAGCGAACTGCTCACGTGCACCGGTACTGAGCAGCTCGAAGGCAAAAGCCGCCTCGCCACCACGGCGCCACTGAAGGCTACGGAAGCCGCTGCGGGCGTCGTAGTCGAGGCTCGCGCGCGGAGCCTCCGGGAAGACATGGGCCAGATAGGCGCCGATGCGCTTGGTCAGAGGCGCGGCGTACTGGCTGGCCATGGCGTTCTGTTCTTCCTCCAGCAACCGCCGCAGCAGCGCGAGCATGTCGGCCTCCTTCTGGAGGCGCTCGAGCTCGGCGAGCCGCGACTCCAGGTCGGCCTGCTTTTGCTCCAGCTCAGCTTTGCGATCCACCTGCCCGTCGCCCTGCAGCTTGCCCTCGGCGCGGATGCGGGCCTCGCTCGCCTCCCGTTCTTGCTGCTGCAGCGAGCTGATGGTCTGATCGAGAGCCTGGGCCTGGCATTCCACAGCCTCCGGAGCCAGAGCGGACAATTCCGCCTCAAGCTCGCTGAGTTTGGCTGTTCCACGCTGGCGGCGTCCAACCAGGTCAGCGATTTCAGCCTCCAGGGCTTCGCCGGAGCCGCGGCGCTGCAACACGGCATCGATTCGGGTCCTGGCCTCGAGCAGCTGGTTCCGACTCTCGTTGAGGGCCATTTCGGCGGACTTGAGCGCGTTCTGGATCGAATCGAGCGCGCTCTCCGCCTGCTTGACGACATGCAGCTGCCGCTGCTCGGCATCGAGGGCCTGCGTCCTGGCGATCCGGGCGATCCGCAGGTCGGACTCCAGCTGGGCCATCAGAGTCTCAGGGTCCTGATCGAGGCCTGAGTTGGAGTTGGTGGAGTTGGAATCGGAGTTGGAGTGAGCAGGGGCGAAGTCAGCGGCATGCGCTTCGATCTGCTCCAGCAAATCATCGAGGTGTTGGCGGATGGAGGACGGATCTTCAGTGCCACGCTGCTCCAGCAGCCGTTCCCGCTCACCCAGCAGGTCACTGCGACGTCGCTCCGCTGTGGCGGCGGCATCCACGGAGTCGAGCTGCCAGCGCGCCAGCTCCTTGCTGAGGGCCGCCCCACTCACCTCCAGCTGTTGCAGGGCCTCGGCAGTCGTTGTTCCTCCCCCGGGGACCAAACGCAGCTCCACGTCGTCGCCTACCTCAAGAACGGCCATGGCAGAGAGCATCCTGGTGCCGCCTGTCGCCAACAGGTCCCCATCGAGGCGCACCGGTTGGCCGGCGCGGATCACCTCAATGCCGGCGGCCATCGCCTCGGCCCTGACCCGGGCTGCCTGCAGCGCCTGCTGCCGTTGGCGAAGGCGCTCCACCGCCGGGGCATCGATCCCCGGGAGCACAGCGAGATCCTTCTCCAGCGACGCCAGACGCGCCTGCAGCTGCACGACAGCCCGCAGACGGCTGGCGAGTTGCTGCCGTCGCTGCTCGAGGCGGGACCAGCGAAGCCGTTGCTCGATCCCCTCTGCCAATGCCGTGCGCTCGGAACTGGCCTGCCGCAGGCTTTCGAGCTGGCCGCGGGCCAACTGACGCTGCTGCTCGACGGCCCGTTGCCTGCTGTCGAGATCGGCCTGCTGCCGTGTCTTCGGAGCCAGAGCAGCTTCGAGCGCGGCGGCCTGCTTGCGCTGTTGCTCCAGCTGCTCCCTGTCGGCCACGCGATCATCAAACTCTTTGCGCAGACCCTCCAACACAGGGCGCTCCTGATTCACACGCGTGATCAGTTCACGGCTGCGGCGCAGGCGGCCTTCAAGGGCCTGGCGCTCTTCGCTGCAGCGGGGCAGCTCAGAAGCGATGCGGGCCTGGATGTCGACAGCCTGATCAAACGCCTGCTGGAATCCCTGCTGCTGCTGCAGGCTGTCCTCGATGTCCTGGAGATCATCGCGGGCGGCGGAAGCGGCGGCGGCGGCCAGCTGCAGGGCTGATCCCTTGCGCACCTGGGGGGTGCGGTTGCTACCCCCGGCCGTGAACACCTCAGCCCAGCGCCTCTGGATGTCATCGAGCACGGCCAGGTCAAGGGGCGATTGCACCCCCAGGTCAGCACCGGCCTGCAGCCGCTCAACTAAGCGGTCATGGTCATAGCTGCAACTGGGCAGGCCCAGAGGGTTGTCGCTGGACGATCCCTGCCACACCCACAAATGCCCCCAACGTTCCTTGAGCTGCTCAGCCGCCGCACGGGTGCGGGCCACAGCTGCCGTACCAATCAGCTGGGCCAGCCGTTCCTCTGCCGCCTCCCCCTGCAGGCTCCGGCCTCCGGAATCCTGCAGCGAAACGCTGCCACGGGTGCCGGCAAACCGTTTGCGCAGGATCCAGCTGTCGCCGGCGCAGCTGAAGGTCAATTCCACCTCGGGATCGGCCAGGAAGGGGTCGCTCTTCATCGCATCAAGCAGGCTGCCCCCGGTCTTGACCGGCAAGAACAGGGCGCGATGAAGGGCTTCGGCAATGGTGCTCTTGCCGGACTGGTTCGGGCCAGCAATCACCGTGAAACGTGGATCGAACGCCACCGTCAGATCACGGTGGAGGCGGTAGTCGCGGACACGGGCAGAGAGCAGGCGCATGGGGTTGGTTCTCTCCGGTCTGCGAAGTGATGCGTGGTGGTGACGGCTGCGGTTCTAGGGGGAGCCAGCCGTTTCGGCATGGCCGCTCAGGCAAGCGCGGTACAACTCGCGCAGACCCATGCGGGCCACCACATCTGCACCAGTGGAATCGCCACTGCCCTTGCCGGCCTCGATCAGCTGCTGCAGCCGCTGGGCCACCCGAGCGACCAGGGGATCACCGGCACGCTCGGTGAGCTGCCGCAACTCGGTTGGATCGGGGGCAACGTTGGTGCGATCACGCCGCTTGAGACGCAGCAGCCGGGCCTCAAGGCGCTCAAGCAGATCCTGCAACCGGGTTGCCATCGCCAGGCTGAGGCTGCCGTCGAGTTCGAGCAGCAGCAGATCTTCATTGCTGCGGAGACCGATCGCATCGCGCAGCAACTGCTCCAGACGCCCGAGATCGTCGTCACTGTTGAAGCGATGTTGGAGATGGTGCCAGCGCAGGCCGCCTGTGGGCACAGGTACAACTTCAGGCAGGGCGCCACGGGCGACACTCACCACCAGCACCTGACCGGAGCAGTAATCGGCGGAGCGGGGAAAGCGGTCCATCTCGTGGCAGCCGGCATACCAGGCCCGTGGCCCCACCTGCTTGAGGCCATGCCAATCGCCAAGGGCGATGTAGTCGATCTCCGCCGCAGGAAGGGATGCCAGATCGATGCGGTTGGTGGGCACCGGAGGGTTCTCGTCGTCGGTGTCGGAGCTCTCTAGTGCCCCGAAACCCTGGATCGAACCATGGGCGATGGCGATGCGTGGTTGATCGACCCAGGGCGAAAAGTCGAGATGTCGCAACCAGGCGGTGGGATCGAGGGGCTCGGCTTTGCGCAGCAGCGGGCAGGGCAGCAGCACTCCACCCGGCAGGCCGATCGTGCCCAGTGCGAAGGGCTGCCGATCCAGCAACACCTGCAGGTTGGGGGCCAGCTGGGCTTTCTCCTCCTTGAAATAGGCCTCCTGCCACAGACTGCCAGCACCGCCGTGATCGTGGTTGCCGGGAATCACCAGAACCGGCAGTTTCAGGGCTCCAATGGCACTGCAGGCTGCCGACACATCGGCGCGGGTGGGCTGGGGGGAATCGAACAGATCGCCAGCCACCGCAATGAAGGCTGCCCCCTGCTGGCACGCCACAACTCCAAGCCGGCCGATGGCGCTCAGCCGCTCCTGCCGCAGACGGGCCCGTTTGTCAGCATCGCTGACGCGGGCGTAAGGCTTGCCGAGCTGCCAATCAGCCGTATGGAGGAAGCGGAGCATGGAATCGGCCCAAAGCCAGGGATGTGAGGCAATGAGAAAACGTTATGGCGCTGCATGCAATTCCTGCGTGATGCCCGTGAAATCAACAGATCCAAACGACCAACAGATCCATAGGAAGCTTGCCTCCGATCAGACCATGACCCAGGGATAGAGGCCTCAGGCGCAGAAAGCTTGGTACCGTCGCATCAATCATCGGCTGTCTCAGGTGGCAGGCAAGCCGATCGCTTATTGGATCGGTTTTACCAAGAAAAGCAACAAGGCCAATAAGCAGACCAGACCTGCCGAGTGATTTCGAAGACTTCTGGTTTTACCATATCCGGCCTGCCTGCTAACGCTGAAGATTCTGCAGACAGCTTCTGGCATCATCAGAAGCAGCGATTATTAATTCGTTCGTCATACCAGCCAGGCACCAATTCACCTTTATTCTTCCAAATCAATCTGGGGGTGGCGCTCCACTCAAGCAAACAATTGGGACGGATTTCGCAGGCAAAACGGCCGGATCCCAGTGGATGCAAACGGTCCATGCTCAACAGCCTGGTCAAACCGGATCCAGCGCGGCAGGCGAAGCCGCTGTCGAATCCTGCAGCTCGCAGACCGGGAAGCGGTTGATCGCTCGCAGGGCCTGGCGGGCTGTGCCACGCAGCTGGGCGCTGATCGCTTCGGCATAGGGAACCTGGGCCAGCAGGTCGACGGTGCGGCGCAGGATCCGCACCACATCGCCTTCGTCGAGCGAGGTGTTGGCGATCAGGTCGCTCCAGCTGGTGCCGGTGGCCCAGGCGTGGACCAGACCCATCAACTCGGGCTCCCACCAGGCCGGGACCACCACGCCGGCCTTCTCCTGCTGCCGCAACAGCTCCCGACGCAGCCCACCGAGATCGTGCAGCGCCTCCTCCGCCAGGGGCGGCGAAAGGAAACCGCTCCATAGGTCCGGGCGGTTCACTTCGGTGCTGATCGCTTCAAAAACCGCCGCCAGCTCGGCGGGGTTGAGGGCGTCAAGGTGACCGCTCATCAGGGCCAGACCCAGCCAGAGCTCGTTATCCCCCCGCAGGGCCGCCACGGTGCGACCCACCTCGGTGGGCTCCAGGCCGTCGGCGCCGGCAAGCGCCCCGAAGAAGCGGAGGATTTCGATCAGGGAGAGAAAGGTGTCCCAGTGGCGATTGGAGCGGTGGTGGAGCAGGCGCTGCCGTTCCTCGATCTCCAGATCCAGTTCCTCCATGCGGCGCCGCTGCTTCTTGAGCTGGCGACGGTCACCCCAGCGATGGGCGGGGTGAAGCTCCAGCTCCGCCTCCAGCTCCCGCACCAGCTCGGCCTGGGCACGCACCTCGCCGGCCAGGTCGTACTGGGGAGTGACCATGTCGTGGCGACTGGCCATCGAGCTGACCGCCAGAGCCAGCCCACCACTGAGCTGATCGCCGTGGCGCAGCTCACCGGCATGGCGCAGCTCAGGCACCGGCCGGTTGGCCACCTGCAGGCAGCTCAGCTCGGCATGCAGACTCACCACGCCCTGACAGGGCACCAGGATCCAGACGTTCTCGTCGGTGAGGCAGAGCAGCAAAGGGAACTGCCCCGGGCCGGGCAGCTTCTCGACGATCACCGCCGGGGTCACCCGTCCCCGGAGCTGGGGGGCCTTGAGGCTCACCAGGGTGCCCTCGCTGGCGAACTGAAGGGCCAGGGTGAGTTCGTTGGCCAGGGTTTCCTCGGCCTGCTGCTGCAGGATCCTCAGCAGGCGCCGCTCCTCCCGCAGCCGCTCCCGCTGTTTCTCGTAGGCCTCGAAGTCTTCCCAGGGCACATCACTGACCGGGCCACTGAGCGTGTCGAGTTGCTGGCGCAGCTCAAGGATGCGGGCTTCATCATCGAGCAGATCGAGGGTGGCCAGATAACGGCCGAAACTGCGCTCCACCAGTTGCTTGGCCTTGGCCAGCTCATAGCGCTGCAGCAGATTGAGGACCATGCCGTAGCTGGGCGTGAACTGACTCACCAGCGGATCGGCCGGGCTGGTGGCCAGGGTTCCGGCCTCGCGCACCCCCTCGAAGCGGCTCTGCACCGTGACGACATACCCCTGAATATCGAGGCCACGGCGGCCGGCCCGGCCCGCCATCTGCAGGAACTCACTGCCCATCAGCGGCCGGTGGCCGCGTTCGGTGCGCTTCGAGAGGGCCGAGATCACCGTGGTGCGCGCCGGCATGTTGATGCCGGCCGCCAGGGTTTCCGTGGCGAACACCACCTTGACCAGCCCCTGCTGGAAGAGTTCCTCGATCAGTTCCTTCCAGGCCGGCAGCACACCGGCGTGGTGGGAAGCGATGCCGCGCAGGAGCGCATCGGCATGGCCACCCTCCCGCACCGCTTCCGGCGTGGCCGCCACGAAGGCATCGAGCCGGCGGCCGATCACCGCCTGCTCCGCCTCGTTGACCAGGCAGATGCGGCCCAGGTCGCGCACCGCCTTGTCGCAGGCGCGGCGGCTGAAGATGAAGTAGATGGCCGGCAGCATGTCGCGCTCGGCCATCTGGGCCACCACGAAGGGCAGGGGCGCCGCCTCCGGCTGGGGTGGTTTCGAACTCTTGCCCTTGCGACGCTCGCCTTTCGGAGCACGCCACACCTTGCAGTTGGGATGCAGTCCGGTCTTCTCGTCGTTGAGCAGGGGGTGCAGCCCCTTGGCACTGCAGAAGCTGAAGGCGAGAGGCACCGGCCGGTGATCACTCATCACCAGGGTGGTGGGCCCATGCACCCGCTCGATCCAGTCGGTGAGCTGGCCGGCGTTGGCCACGGTGGCCGAGAGCGCCACAAGCTGGACCGCCGGCGGGCAGTGAATGATCGATTCCTCCCAGACGGTGCCGCGCTGGGAGTCGTTCATGTAGTGGCACTCATCGAGCACCACCGCCTCCACATCGGCGAGGGGATCGTCCCCCCGATCCACCTCTGCGTAGAGCATGTTGCGGAAGATCTCGGTGGTCATCACCACGATCGGAGCCTCCCGGTTCGTGCTCAGATCGCCTGTCATCAGGCCGACTTGATCGGCACCGAACTGCTCGCGGAAATCGCGCAGTTTCTGGTTGGAGAGGGCCTTGAGCGGCGTGGTGTAAAAAACCTTCTGGCCATGGGCCAGGGCCCGGTGAATGGCGTATTCGCCCACAAGGGTTTTGCCGGAACCCGTTGGAGCGCTGACCACCACCGAATGACCCTGGTTGAGGGCATCGATCGCCTCGTGCTGGAAGGGATCGAGCGGAAACGGAAAGAGCTGCTCAAGGGCAGGCACCTCAGCCGAGGGAATCCCAGGCACTGGGGGGGCAGGTGAATCGCGCCCCGCCTCGGGGCGTGGGGCGTCGGAGCCGACAGTGAGCATGCACAAACTCTATGGGCAGCGGGCCGATTGGGCAGACTGCAAGGCCTTACCGATGCCCGGTTTTGGCCTGCCGCCGCGTGGTTGTCGCCCCCCTCTCCCCCCTGAGCGAAGCCCTGGAGAGGCTTCCCGCCGATCAGCGCCGCCAGTTGCGCAGCTTCAGCCCCGCTGGCCCGGGCCTGCTTCAGGCCGACCAGCCCCAGGCTCCCCTGCTGCTGGATCTGGCCAGTAACGACTACCTCGGCCTCAGCGCCCATCCGCGCCTGCGGGCGGCGGCCCACGCCGCGATCGACGGGCAAGGCGTCGGAGCCGGAGCTTCGCGCCTGATTAGCGGCAGCCGGCCGGTCCACGCCGCCCTGGAAGAACGGCTGGGGTCCTGGCTCGGCCTGGAGCGGGTTCTGCTGTTCCCCAGCGGCTTTCAGGCCAATCTGGCGGCGGTGATCGCCCTGGCTGATCGCCACAGCCTGGTGCTGGCGGACCGCCTGATTCACCATTCTCTACTGGTTGGGGTGCGCGCCAGTGGGGCCAGGTTGCGGCGCTTCGCCCACAACGACAACGCCGCGCTGGAGGCCCTACTGCAACAGCAGCGCCGCGAGAATCCTCAGCAGCGGCTGCTCGTGCTCACCGAAAGCCTGTTCAGCATGGAGGGGACGAGTCCTGAGCTGGCCATCATCGCCGGCCTCTGCCAGGACCACGGTGCCCTGCTGCTGGTTGATGAGGCTCACGCCCTCGGAGTGCTCGGCCCCGGTGGGCGCGGGCTGGCCCATGGCCTGGAGGGGGTCAGCCTGATCAGCGGCACCTTCGGCAAGGCCTTCGGCAGTGGCGGCGCTTTTCTGGCCGGCGATGGTCCGATCGGTGAGTGGTTGCTGCAGACCTCCGGTGCCTTCCGCTACTCCACCGCCCTGGCCCCGCCCCTGGCCGCCGCCGCCCTGGCGGCTCTGGAACTGCTCGAGGAAGAGCCCTCGATGGGCCTGGAGCTGCAGGCGCGTGCCCGCAACTGGCGGCTGGCCCTGGAGCAGGCGGGCTGGGGGCGGCCAGCCGGGGAAGGCCCGATCCTGCCGCTGCCGGTGGGCGCAGCGCATGGGGCCCTGGCCCTGCAACACCAGCTCGAGCGCGGCGGCCTGTTGAGCGTGGCAATCCGGCCGCCCACCGTGCCGGACGGCAGCTCCAGGTTGCGCCTGGTGCTGCGCCGCGATCTTCCCGCCGGAAGCCTGGAGCGATTGCTGCTGTCCCTGGGCACGCCACCCCAGCGAGGCGCGTCATGAGTGTCGTTACTGCCGAGACACAAGGCCAGGAGCCTGGCCCGCCGCAGCTGATCGCCATGCACGGCTGGGGCGGCGACAGCCGGGCATGGCGACCCTGGCAGGTCGCCGCCGAACGGCGGGGCTGGGCCTGGGGCAGCGGGGAGCGGGGCTATGGCCCCCTGGCGCCCCGTTCCCCTGAGTGGCTCCCCGGCCAGGCAGGGAAGAGCAGGCGGGCCGTGATGGTGCACTCGCTCGGCCTGCACCTGCTGCCGGCCGCGGTGCTGGAGCAGGCCGATGCAGTGGTGCTGCTGGCCAGCTTCGGGCGCTTTCTGCCGGAAGGTCGGAGTGGGCGGCGTTGGCGCACGGCCCTGCAGGGCATGGCCGCGCGGCTGGAGGCCGGAGACGGCAGGCCCATGCTGCGCGATTTCCTCACCGAGGCTGCGGCACCGGATCCAGCCACCCTCCTGCCGCTCGGCCCGGGGCTCGACCCCAGCGAAGCGATCGACGCGCAGCGGCTGCTCCATGACCTGCGCCACATGGAAACCCTCAGCGGCCTGCCAACCGGATTCCCCGCCAAGGCCCGGGTGCTGATCGTCGAAGCCGGTCAGGATGGGGTCGTGGCACCGATCTGCCGCCTGCTGTTGCGCCAGTCACTGCCGTTGGCCGAGCGATGGCTGATCGAGGCGGCAGGCCACAGCCTGCTGGGCGCCGACCTGTTGGAGCCGGTCCTCGATTGGCTGGAGAGGCCCTGATGGGCAGCGCCGGGCACAGCCACCCGGCGGTTCGGCCTGCCTCGAACTTCGCTGAACGGGTGAGGGGCGGCTTCGAGCGCCAGGCAGGACGCTATGAACGCGAAGCAGAGCTGCAACGGGCCGTGGCCTGGCGCCTGGCCCACCACTGCCGCGGCCTTCCCCTCCCGTCAGGCCCCTGCGGCGATCTGGGGTCAGGAACGGGCCTGCTGGCTCGGGCGATCGAACAGCAGCGTCCTGGCCTGACCCTGCTGCGAGTGGACAACTGCGCCGCCCTGCTCGGCCAGGATGAGGCCGCAGACCGGCTCGCCTGGGACCTCAACCTGGGTCTGCCCTGCCAACTGCAGGGAGCCTCGCTGCTGGTCTCCAGTTTTGCTCTCCACTGGCTGGAGCAACCCGAGCGCCAACTGGAGCAGTGGTGTCAGTCCCTGGGCCCGGCGGGCTGGCTGGCCCTGGCGGTTCCCACGGCCGGCAGTTTTCCCCAGTGGCGCCAGGCCGCCCAAGCGGCCGGCCTGCCCTGCACCGCCTTGCCCTTGCCCGTGGCCTGCCGCCTGGTGGAGATGGCCAGCCGTCACCTGCGGATCGCGCGCGTCGACCACCTGCACTTCAGCCGCAAGGCTCCGAGCGCCCTGACCTTTCTGCGCCGGATTCGAACCCTTGGAGCCGGCGCCAGCCCTGTGGCCCCGTTGCGGCCCGGAGAGTGGCGCCGGATCGAGGCCCATTGGCCCGCCGTCCCCGCTGCACGGGGTGGCGGCAAGCGCCTCAGCTGGGAGATGCTGCTGATGATGGGGCAGAAACCCGCCCCATGAACTCCCCATCCCTGCCATGACCCAGCGGCTGATCGTCTGCGGAACCGACACCGATGTGGGCAAGACGGTGGTGAGCGCCCTGCTGGTTCAGGGCCTGGAGGCCCGGTACTGGAAGCCGGTGCAGTGCGGCCTCGAAGACGGCGGCGACAGCGCGCGGGTCAGGCGCCTGCTGGGCCTCAGCGAGGCCGAGGCCGCAGGGCGGATCCTGCCGGAGGCCTACCGCTACAGCCATCCGGTCTCCCCCCACTGGGCCGGCGAGCTGGAAAACAACCAGCTCGATCCAAGCCGCCTGGAGCTGCCGGCCGGGGCAGGGCCGCTGGTGGTGGAAACAGCCGGCGGACTGTTGGTGCCGTTGCACCGCGACCTGCTTCAAATCGAACAAGTGCGCCATTGGGGCTTGCCGGTGCTGCTGGTGGCCCGCAGCGGCTTGGGCACCTTGAACCACACCCTGCTGTCAGTGGAGGCGCTGGCCCAGCGGGGGATACCACTGCTGGGCCTGGTGTTCAATGGCCCGGCCCATCCTGACAACCCCAGCACCCTGGCGGCCCTGACGGGGGCCCCCATTCTCGGCTGTCTGCCGCCGCTGGCCACCCTCTCGGCCCATACCCTGGCTGCGGCCTGGCGCGACTCCGGTCTGGCAGCGAGCCTCACTTGTAACCTGGGTTGATGACACGCACCAACCTGCTGGTCAGCACGGCTGTCGTCCTGCTCTGTGGCGGGATCCTGGTGCTGTTCACCGATATCGAAATGGCGGCGGTTCAGTGGGTCAACTGCTCGCTGGACGCGAGGGCCGCGAAGCTTGACCCCCGCTGCCGTTGAGCCTGTCCTCAACGTGGCACCCCAACCTTTGGCATCCGACCACCCAGGTGGCCAGCAGTGAGCCGCCATTGCCCGTGATCCGCGGCAGCGGCGCCTTACTGGAACTCTGCGATGGCCGCCGCCTGATCGATGCGATCAGCAGTTGGTGGGTCACCCTCCACGGCCATGCGGAGCCCAGCATCGCCGCGGCGATCGCCGCCCAGGCCCTGGAGCTTGAACAGGTGATCTTCGCCAATTTTCGCCACCCCCAGGCCGAGCGTCTCTCGATGCGACTGAGCGCCGCCAGCGGCCTGGAGCGTCTGTTTTTCTCCGACAACGGCTCCACCGCCGTGGAGGTGGCCCTCAAGATCGCCTGGCAGTGGTGGCGGAACCAGGACAGCCCTCGGCGCCAGCTGATCGCCTTCGAGGGGGCCTATCACGGCGACACCTTCGGGGCCATGGCCCTGGGCGAACGGTCGCTGTTTTCCGCCCCGTTCGAGCCCCTGCTCTGCCCCGTCGCCCGGGCCCCCTGGCCGGCCACCTGGTGGGACGACGAAGCGGTAGAGGCCAAGGAAGCCGCGGCCCTGGCCAAGCTGGAAGAGCTGCTGGCGGTGCCCACCGCCGCGGTGATCCTTGAGCCGCTTGTGCAGGGGGCCAGCGGCATGGCGATGGTGCGGCCCGAGTTTCTGCGGGGAGTGCAGGAGCGCGTGCGCCGGGCCGGGGCCCTGTTGATCGCCGATGAAGTGATGACCGGCTTCGGCCGCACTGGTTCCCTGTTTGCCGCCCAGGCCGCCGGCCTCCAACCTGACCTGGTGGCCCTCTCCAAAGGGCTCACCGGCGGCTTCCTGCCGATGGGGGTGACCCTGGCCCGCGAAGCCCTCTACCAGGGCTTCATCAGCGACAACCCTGCCCACACCCTGTATCACGGCCACAGCTTCACCGCTAACCCGCTGGGCTGCGCCGCCGCCAATGCCAGCCTGAGCCTGCTGGAAGCACGGCCGGATCTGTTCGGCAGGTTCGAAGCGCGCCATCAGCCGCTGCTTCTGCGCCTGACCCGCCACCCGAGGGTCTGCCGGCCACGCCTGCGCGGCACGATCGCAGCCTTCGATCTGAAGGTCGACCATCCTGGATACCTCAACAGCTCCGGCCGCCAGATCCAGCGCCATGCCCTTGGCCATGGCGTCTTCCTGCGGCCCCTGGGCCATGTGGTGTATCTGCTGCCGCCGCTCTGCCTTGATGACGCCCAGCTGGAGCGTTGCTACGCCGCCATCGAGGACAGCCTCGACCAGCTCTGATCCAGCGCGGAAATCAGGATCGGACTTGGCCTTGGGATCAGGGCCCGGCGAGGATGGCTGATTCCACGTCGGCACGGGAGAGCCCGTAGGAGAACAAGCGCACGGTGGTGCGGCCCTGCTGCTGCCAGCTCACCTTGAGTTCCTCGATCTCCAGTTCGATCAGGGCGCTCCAGAGGGGCTGGGGTAGGTCCCAGCTGCTGGGATCGGATTGGCTCCGGGCCGCACCCAGCTGCACCAACCAGCGCTCAAGGGCCGGCAACGGATGGCTGTAGAGGGGGATGTGAGGTGATGGCAGCGCGGTCATCCCCGAAGTCGTCTGTTGGCGGAAGGGCAGTCTGCACCGCTGGGGCCTCCAGCCAGCTGATGGTGGGGCTGACCAGTTCCATTCCCCGCCACCAGGCCAGGCTGATGCCGAGCACCAGGCTCAGCAGCAGAGCTCCCGCCAGCAGAACCAAGGCAAACCACTCGCCGCCCGAGAGGGCCCGGCGCACCGACTGGACCCTCTCCACCCGCCGCACCAGAACGGGCGGGGGTGCCACCACCTGCAGCTGATTGTCATAGGCCCGGCGTTGATTGGGGTCACTCAATGTGAGATAGGCCAGCTGCAGAAGCCGGAAGCTGTTCTCCGCGTCGGCGGGCGGCAAGCTGGTGGTATCAGGGTGATAGAGCTTGCTGAGCGAACGAAAAGCTCGCCGCAGATCCTGGGCGGTGGCGCTCTGGGGGAGCTGCAGCAACTGGTAGTGATTCGGGGCCGACGAGGCGGTTTCTGTACCTGCCACCAACCACGCCTGCAGACTGCGCCATCCTAGAGAAAGCTTCCCTGATTGATGCGTGGATGGCTGCTGAGCAGGACGACGCGGTGTGGTCCGGTCTGGCCTGGCAGCCATCCCCAACGCAACGCGAACAGTTCCTGGCGTTGCAGCAGGTTCTGCGCCACTGGAACGGCCGCCTCAACCTCACCCGGCTTGTTGAGGGGGATGACTACTGGATTTCCCAGCTCTACGACAGCCTCTGGCCCTGGCAACGGCTGCTGCGGCAACCGCCCACCGCGCTCTCGCTGATCGATGTCGGCACCGGCGGCGGTTTTCCAGGGCTGGCCCTGGCGATCGCCCTACCCCAGGCCCAAGTCACCCTGCTCGATTCGGTGGGCCGGAAGGCTGAGGCCGTGCGAGCCATGGCCCACAGCCTGGGACTGGCCCAGCGGGTCACGGTGCGCTGGGAGCGAGCGGAGACCACCGGCCAAGACCCTGATTGCCGTGGCCGCTTCGACTGGGCCCTGGCCCGGGCCGTGGCGGCGGCGCCAGTGGTGGCGGAATATCTGGTGCCCTTGCTGGCTCCAAGTGGCCAAGCCCTGCTGTACCGCGGCCAGTGGGAGCCAACCGATCAGCAGAGCCTGGAGCGGGCGCTGCAGCCACTGTTGGCGAGCGCCGATCGGGTGGAGCGCTGTGACCTCCCTTGCGGCCGTGGAGTGCGCCACGCGGTGGTGATCCGGCCCCTGGCCCCCTGTCCATCCAGCTATCCCAGGCCCGTGGGCGTACCTGCCAAGTTGCCACTCGGCGCCCTCTGATTCAAACGGCTGTTGCTTGTTTGGCAGCCACCCCGAACTGGATCGTCAGTCCGCCGTGATCAGACGCTGGCTGGGGCTGCCCCCAAGCCGCTGGCGCAGGCGGCGCAGAAGATCTGGGATCTGCTCGGCCCAGGGGCTGCCGCCGAGCACGGCAAGCAGCTCATCCTCAGAAACGCTGTGATCGAGCCCATCGGCATTGGCTCCGGGGAACCAGTGGTCGCCCTGGCCCAGCAGGCCATAGCGGGCGCGGCCATAGCTCTCCAGATCCCAGGCCTCCAGCAGGTTATGGAGCCAGAGCAGCACCGGCAGATTGATGCCGCCGGGAGTGTCGGGCCATTCCGGCAGCCCCAGGGGCCAACTCTTCAGCCAGGCTGCGCCGAGGGTCTCGGCCCGGGCGTTCTCCAACCGCTCCAGGATCGGCGGCAACAGGCGGGGGGCCTCAGGCAGCAACGCCACTGCTTCGAGGTGAAGGTCGAGATCGGCCGGACCGGCCGCACCCACGCTGATCGTGTGGATGCCGGCAGCCGAGAGGCAGAACAGATCGTTGAACACGATCGGGTGCAACGGCGCGCAGAGTTCGCTCAACCGCGGCGAAGGGCTATGCAGGTGGCCCCCTTTGTCGGTGGGGCTGATCACGAAGAGGCCCATGTCGTGGGCGCGGGCGGCCTCAATCGCCGGACCGTTCTGCTGCCGGATGAAATACCAGTGCAGGTTGATGTAATCGAAGGCGTCCGATTCGATCGCCTCGAGAATCAGGGGCAGCGGCGCATGGGTGGAGAAACCGATCGAGCCGATCCGGCCCTGCTGCTGCCAGCGCCTGGCCACCTCCAGGCAGCCACCGGGGCGCAGGGTCTGCTCCAAGTGCTCGGGAAGGTTGAGGCCGTGAATGGCCAGCAGGTGGAGATGCTGAGCCCCCAGCCGCTCGAAACTGCGCTCCAGTTCGGCCTCAAACACGGCCGGGTCGGGGTTGGGTGGAACCTTCGTCTGCAGAAGCCGCTGGGCATCAGGCACCTCGGGCAGGAGCCAGCCCAGCTGCCGCTCCGAGGTGCCGTAATGGCGTGCCGTTTCGATGTGGTGCATCCCGACCGCCACGGCGCGCTGGAGGGTGGCCCGAACCTGCTGCTGGCTCGCGGCAGTGATCTGATCGGCGGGCAGATCGCTCCAGCTCTGTTGATAGCGCATGCCACCAAGGGAAAGCACCGGCATGGCCAGTCCGGTGCGCCCGAACCGCCGGGTGGGCACACTCAACGGCGGGGCAGCGTGCGCTTCATACGGGAGGAAGACGGCAGCCCAAGCGGCTGAATTTCCTGGTTCTGCAGACGCTCCTCCAGGGCCGCCACCTCCTCATAGGCCACCCAGTGAATGCAGTCGACCGGGCAGGTATCGATCGCCTCCTGGATCTTTTCGGTGCTGTTGCCGTCCTGGCGGATGGCGCGGGAACGGCCCCAGAGGGGTTCCACCAAAAAGGTGTTGCCGGCCACGTGGGCGCAGTAGCGACAGCCGATGCAGACGGCTTCATCCACCCAGACTGCTTTTTGCCGCAACAAACCTCCAAGGAGAGGCTCGTCGCCGCTGGCACTGGGCCGGACCTGGGCCGGAGCGGTGAAGGCGAGCGAAGGATCCATCAGCTCAGCTGTCCCAGCGGGTCACCACCAGTTCAATGCTGCCGTCGGTGTGCTGCGACTGTTCACTCACCTGGAAGCCTTCCTGGGTGGAGGCCGCCAGGATCGTATGCAGCGCGTAGCGCTGGGTGAGCTGGGCCAGGAAACGCTCCACTGGTATCGGCTGCTTCCAGAGATCCAGGTCTGTCACCAGTTCGTAGCTGCCGGATTCCTGGTTCCAGCGGAAACCTATGTCACCGCCTTCGGTCTGGGGAAGGGCCAGTTCAGCGAGCACGGTCTGCCCCCGGTAACCCCGCACCGGACGCTCACCCAGTTCAGGCTCATGGCCCAGGTCACGCAGGGCATCAAGGAGTGCGGCGCGATCCTTGAGTTCCGTTTTGACGGTGCTGAAGTGAGACATCGGATCGGCTGGCGAACGAAGGAAAAGAAAGAGACCTGAACTCAGGAGGCCGACTGCTGAAGGGGCAGGCTGGGGGTCAGGGTCTGGGGCTGGGCTTGGAACGCTTCGGAGGTGCTGTGGCGCTGCTGAACAGTGCCAAGCCTGGCCTCGATCCGCTCGGTGAGCTGTTCACAGCCGGCCCCCAACACTCCTTCCACCACCTCTTCCACCCGGCCGTCGGGCCGAATACGAAAACGAATGGTGTGCTGAGACATCACGAGGTCAGTCGTGGCACTCAACATTAACCGGGTTCCAGCTCAGCTGAGACTGCCATCCCAGCAGAGATTTGACAGCCAGCAGCCGCTTCAGCTCAGAAGCCCCTCTTCCACCAGCGTCTGAATCTTCTCAAGAACGGCGGGGCTTTCGAGTTGCTCCAACGCCACCCTGGCCTCATCGCGCACGGTGGCGTCGATGTCCTGGAGCATCACAAGCACCAGCGCCTCGACCAGAACCCTCTGGCGTGGCTCAACGAGATGGTCGTAGAGACGTCCGAGCGACCAGGCGCTGTTGCTGCGCACGGCGGGCTCACTGTCGATCCGCAGGCTGAGCAACAGCTGACCCGCAGCCTGGTCGGCCTTGGCCGCCCCGGTGCTGCCCGCATCGGCGAGGGAGCCGGCCGCCCAGAGGCGCACCGCCGCGATATCAACCTGGAGGGCCCGGATCAACGGCAGCAGCACCGGGGCCTCGGGGTAGTTACCCAGGCTCCAGGCCACGGCCTTGCGCACGTAGCCGTTGCTGTCGTTCTGCAACAGGCTGAGCAGCGGCTCCACAGACCGCCGGTCGGGGTTACGACCGAGCGCGTAGACGGCGCTCATCCGCAGGATCGGACAGCTCGTCTCGAGCAGGGGCAGCAGCAGCGGAATGGCGCGGGGGTCGCGGTGCTCGCAAAAGATGCGCAGCCCCTGCATGCGGTCTTCGTGGCGGCCAAGGGCGAGCAGCTCAAGACCCAGATCGCACTCGGCGGCGATGTCGGCGCTGGACAGCTCAATCGTGTCGAGAGCATCGAGCAGATCGACGGCCAGCTCTTCGGCCAGCTCCCCGGCAAGCAGTTCCGGATCGAAGCCAAGCTCGGCGGGGCTGGTGGAAAACGGCGGCACAGACTCCGGCATGGGCTTTCTCTGCTCCCCGCTCAGCCCGCAGGAGCCGGGGCCAACATGTCCCCGGGCAGCCAAAGCCGGGCACTCACAACGAACAGGGCAAAGCCGAACAACAGCACGATCACGGCCGGCAGCAAGGTGGAGCGAAGGAAGGACACAGACCGTGGACGGGTTGATCCCCATTCTGAAGGCATAGGGTTCGCCCAGTTGTGCCTGGTCTGTGCACCCTGAAGCTGATCCTCCAGAATCAGCAAAACTTATCTGAGTCTGGCGATCAGGGTGGGACGGCGCCAGAGCCCCAGGCAGCCCAACACCGCCGCCACCAACCCTCCCCAGCCCCAGAGCTGTAGGTGCAGCAGGAAACCGCCGATACCCAGCAGTCCGCCGAAGAGCACAGCACAACTCAATATCAACTTACTGAGCAGATCCAGCAGCGTTTCAGACGGCTCAACGCCCGCGCGCGCGCGCCAATGGCGCCAACCAGGACCGGGAGGCTGCACTTTTACAACAAATCGCTCAAGCACTTCGGCCGATTCCGGCGGTGTGGAGAAAAGCACCACGAGCCAGAGCACGGCCGTGAGCAGGGTGGTCACCAGCAGCCTCATGCCGTAATCGTCAATCCGCAGAACCGGCACAACGGACGTGGCCATTCCCACCAGGAAGCCCCCGAGCATTGCCGCCAGTTCCGCTGCGGCATTGATTCGCCACCAAAACCAGCGCAGTACCAGCACCACACCGGGTCCCGTACCGATAGCAATAACCAAACGGAACACTGTGCCGATGTTGGTGCTCACTAGAGCCGTAATCACCCCAAGCACCACCAGCAGCACCGAGGCCAGCTGGCCCATGAGCAAAAGTTCCCGCTGGCTGGCGACAGGGCGAATGAAGCGTTGATAGAGATCGTGCGTGAGGTAGCTGGCTCCCCAGTTCACGGCCGTGCTCACGGTGCTCATGAAGGCCGCCACAAGAGACACCACCACCAGGCCGAGAGCGACCGGTGGCAGCAGTTTCACCGCCAGCAAGGGGTAACTCTGCTCCCAGTCAGTCTGATCAGGCAGCAACACCACCGCTGCCAGCGCCACCACGATCCAGGGCCAGCTGCGCAGGAGGTAGTTCACCCCCAGAAACACCCAGCCCGCTTTGCGGGCTTCTGCCTCGTTGCGGGTCGCCAAGAGCCGCTGAATGAACTCGCCGCCACCGTCACTGCGACGGAAGCTCCACCACTGCAAAGCGATATAGGCGCTAAAGGTGCCCACGCTGATGCCTGCGCTGTCGATCCAGCGCAGCCGCCCTTCCTGCACGTTCCAGGGCACCATCGAGAGCAGCTCGGGACGATCCAGGGCCCGCAGGCTGATCAGCATCGCGTCCATTCCACCGGCCGCGTGCACGGCCGCCACCGCCACCGCCACGGCACCGGCAAGAGCCAGCACCAACTGCAACAGGTCGGTCACCACGACAGCCCAAAGACCGCCCGCGGCGGTGTAGATGAGCACGAGCAAACCGATGCCTCCCAGTAACCACAAGCGCTGTTGAGGTGTCGAGGTCAGTCCTATCGCTTCGCTCACCTTGGCCATCGCGAGAAAGGCGTATCCGATGCCGATGCAGTTGATCGGCAGAGCAAAGAGAAAGGCCTTTAGGCCCCGCAACCAGGCTGCGGTGGCACCTCCATAACGCAGCTCTGTGAAGGCGGCATCGGTCAGCACACCGCTTCGACGCCAGAGTGGGGCGAAGACCACGGCCATGGCCACGTGGGCCACGCCAAAACTCCACCATTCCCAGTTGCCCGCCAGGCCGCGCACCCCAACCAGTCCCGCCACATAGAGCGGGGTGTCGACGGAGAAGGTAGTGGCGGCCATTGAGGCTCCGGCCATCCAGCCATTGAGGCGACGACCGGCCACGAAGTAGTCGTCTTCGGAGTTGTTCCGGCGGGACAGCCAAAGTCCAACCACCAGGCTCCCCACCAGGTAGGCGATCAGGATCAGCCAGTCGATCGGTTGCACAGAAAGCTCAGGAGAACAGAGAAGCGGCTCAGCCGATATGGCGCCGTCGCAACTGGCCACAGGCGGCATTTTCGTCCAGTCCCCGGCTGGCACGCACGCTCACCGCCACATGGCGCAATTCCAGCGCAGATTTGAAGGCCGCAACACGCTGCGGGCTGGGGCGCTGGAAATCTTCCTCGTCGATCGGGTTGTAGGCAATCAGGTTCACATGGCTCTGGAAGCCTCGCAGCAACTGGGCCAGGGCCACAGCCTGGCGGGGGTGGTCGTTGAGGCCGCCCAGCAGGATGTACTCAAAACTGATGCGCCGGCCGGTGTTGGCCACGTAGTTGCGGCAATCATCGAGAAGTTTGGCAATCGGATAGGCATGGGCCGTGGGGATCAGCTCCTCGCGCAGCGCTTGGTCTGGGGCATGCAAGCTCACCGCCAGGGTGAACTGATTGCGACCCAGGCGCTCCGTGGCAAGGCTGGCCAATTTGGGGATCTGGCCGGCCACACCCACCGTGCTCACGGTGATCTGGCGCTGGGCCATGCCCAGGTCGCTGCAGAGGCAGTTGATCGCATTGAGCACCGCTTCGGTGTTGAGCAGGGGCTCGCCCATGCCCATGAACACCACGTGGCTGGGGCGTTGTTGCATCACCTCGCGGATGGCCAGCACTTGGTCGATGATCTCGTGCACCTGCAGGGAACGCTGCAGGCCGCCTTTACCGGTGGCGCAGAAACGGCAACCCATCGGGCATCCCACCTGGCTGGACACGCAGACCGTCAGACGGTCTTTGCTGGGAATGCCAACGGTTTCGAGAGTGAGGCCATCAGCAGTGGAGAGCAACAGCTTGGTGGTGCCATCCCTGGCCACACTGCGTTGCAGCTCGTTGGAGCGACCGATCGGATCAGCGCCGGTCTCTTGAGCTTCGCCTGCAAGCAGCTCGCGCCAGAGCTTGGGCAGAACATTGATCTGCTCAAGCCGGCGGGCGCCTTTGGCATACAAGCCATCGTGAAGCTGCTTACCTCGGTAGCCAGGCTGCCCCTGGGCCTTGGCCTTGGCTTCTAAAGCAGCAAGACCTAAGCCGAGCAGGGGCACAGCCGCAGGCAAACGATCAGGACTCAGGGCCACGCCAGCAACCCATGGCCCAACTGCCACTCCAGACAAACCAAGGCAATGAATCCGAGCATCGCCAGGCGACCGTTCAGACGCTCGGTGTGGCGATGGAAGCCAAAACGCGGCAACTGGCGCTTGGGCACCAGCCGCGGCTGCAGCGGCAGTGTTGGATCAAGCGTCATGCAGCTCATTCCTCGCTGAGCAGGCCTTCATCCTGGAGGCCCTCGACGGCAGCAGGATCAGGGATCAGCTCCTCTTCAAGGCCTTCCTCCGTGGTTGGGCGGGCAAAGGCGGCGAAGGCACTCTTGGTCGCTTCCAAGCCCCGCTGAATGCGAACAGCATCGAGCTGGGCTTCGGAGGGATCGTCGAGCACGGCCTTGGCGCTGATCTGGGGAGCTGTCGGCATCTCGACGGTGTAGTCGGGACGGAGATTGGGCATGCGCCGGTAGCCACCGCCTTCCTCATCAAGAATGTCGGGGTGAGGGCCGGCCTCAGCGCGCAATTCTTCCTCAAAGCCACTGAAGCCTGTGCCCGCCGGGATCAGGCGGCCGATGATCACATTCTCCTTGAGACCACGCAGCCAGTCGCTCTTGCCCTCGATCGCCGCTTCGGTGAGCACCCGGGTGGTCTCCTGGAAGCTGGCGGCGGAGATGAAGCTGTCGGTATTGAGCGAGGCCTTGGTGATGCCCAGCAGCACGGGGGTGAACTCCGCCGGAGCCCCACCGGTGATCGCCATCGCCTGGTTCACCTGCTCCACCTGGCGCAGCTCGATCAGCTCACCGGGCAGCAAGGTGGTGTCACCGGCATCCTCGATACGCACCTTGCTGGTCATCTGACGCACGATCACTTCGATGTGCTTGTCATCGATCGTGACGCCCTGGGATTTGTAGACGTTCTGAACTTCCTGCACCATGCGGAACTGCAGTTTCGAGATGGCTTCCTGGGCTGCCTCCATCGAGGGCTTGCGGCTGCGCAGGTCGTCGAAATAACACTCCAGCAACTCGTGGGGGTTGATCGGCCCGTCGGTGAGCATCTCGCCGGCCGTTACCTGCTGGCCGTCGTTGACCATCACGTTGCGCCCGAGCAGGATCGGGTAATCGGTGGTGACATCGTCATGTTCGATCACCGTGACGGTGACGGAATCGTCGTCTTCACCCAACTTGATCTGGACCGTGCCGGGCTTGCGGCAGAGCACCGCCGATTCCCTGGGGCGGCGGGCTTCGAGCAGCTCTTCGATCCGGGGCAGGCCCTGAACGATGTCGCCGGTTTTCTGGCGCTCAAACACCAGCAGGGCCAGGGCATCACCCCGCTGCACCAGTTCGCCATCGCGGACGTGGAGCACCGAATCCGGCGACACCATGTAGGGGCGACCAAGCCGGATCGTGATCTTGCCAGGCTCAATGGCTTCCACCTGGCCGCAGCAGGGGGCCATCACGCCTTCAGCCAGCAGCTCACCATCGACCAGGCGCTGGCCGACTGAAACAGCCGGCTGGGCCTTACCGATGTCAACCGTGCGGGTGTCATTGGCCCGCTCAACGATCATGCGGCGGACGGGCTCGCCATCGATCAGGTCAGGCAGTTGAACAATGCCGTTCTCCTTGCCAAGGATCTGGGTGGTGGCCACCACATCACCGCGCTTGACTGAGACACCGTCCTGGACCTGCAGTTCGGTATGGGTGGAACCATGGCTGGCGTCAGAGAGAGTGTCGCGGCGCACCAGCAGGGTTTCAAGGATGACCAGCTGCAGTCGCTCGATCGTCTTGGCGCGCTTGTCGGGCACCGCTTCCACATCCACCGTCATCTGGGGCGTGGTGTCAAAGGTGTCAAGGATCAGCTGGGTGCGCAGCAGCTCAATACCTTCCACAGACTTAATCAACTCACCATCTTTGTAGGTGAGGCGTTGGATCGCCTTGAGACCCATCGAAGGGCCACCGTTTTGCTTGACGCTGCCGAGATCGGGCAGGTGGGCCTCATCGGGAATGGCATATTCCTCAACAGGGCGCAGCAACAGAGCACCGCCTTCAGGCGTATCAACGGCTTCAACAAACACCATCGCTTCGGTGGTCAGGCCAGGAGCCAGTTCGTCACCGGGGTTGTGCATCTTGCCCTCATCGCTGTAGCGGGAGAGGACCTTGCTGTCTGCCACCAGATGGAGACTGCCGGAGCGCACGATGATCTCCCGCAGAATGTCGTTCTTCTGGGTCACCGTGACGATGCCTGCGGTCTGGGAGAAGATGTCCTTGACCACTTCAGTGCCGGCCTCGATCCACTGGCCGTCCTCGATCATCAGCAAGGAAATGTCCTTGTTGATCTCGTGAGTTTCCTGGGGAACCCAGAGCAGGGTGCCGCCTTTGGAGACCTCAAAACCGTTCTTGGCCGAGCGTGCCTTCTTGATCGAGAGGCCCGGGGCGTACTTGACGATGCCACCGGTCTGGGTGCGGAACCGATTATCGGCGAGTTCAGCGATCACCTCGCCATTGCTGATCTTGCTGCCTGGCATCGTCTTGAGCAGGTAGCGAATGTTGTCCTTGCCCTCGAGGTGCCAGATCTCGCCGGAGTGGGTGGATTCACCCACCAATTTGCAGTCTTTGAGGGTGAGGCTGGCGGTGACGATCTGCACTTCACGTGAATCACCTGCCGATTCGCGCAGG
This sequence comes from Cyanobacteria bacterium bin.51, assembly GCA_013203655.1. Lineage (GTDB taxonomy): Bacteria > Cyanobacteriota > Cyanobacteriia > PCC-6307 > Cyanobiaceae > Regnicoccus. The sequence goes on along the minus strand of JABMPN010000092.1, from coordinate 4,486 downwards.
CGAACGGCGCCGCCATGCTCACTGACTAGACGGCTTTCGGCCAGCACGTCACCATTGGTGACCTCCGAGTTCCCCTCCACAACAGGAATGGCGTTGGGGGGAAGGTTGTAGACATCGCCAGACAAAACCCAGAGCCGTCCGAGACGCTGGGCCTTGAGGGTGATGTTGTTCTGGCGGTCGGTGACCTCGCGGGGCTGGATCACCTCCTCGTAACGCACCTGACCAGCCAGATCGCAGATCACATCCTTGGTGGCCTTTTCAACGCTTTTTTTAACCGAGGACCCCGTGGAGACCTGGGTCAGCACGGTATCGGCTGGAACAGCCTCACCATCGGCGACGAATAAAATCGAACCCGGGGTGATGTCAACCTTCTGGGCCTTCTGCTTGCCGGCGAACTTGACCTGCAAGGTGAAGTCGGTTTCAGCAACCTGGGCCTCAACGCCGTGGGGGGTGCGGAACGGGCGCAGGCGGGCTTTGGGGCCGAATTCGACCACCCCCTCAACGGTTTTGTGCGAACGCACCACGCCACTTTCGGCCGTGGACACACCACCGGTGTGGAAGGTGCGCATCGTCAGCTGGGTGCCGGGCTCGCCGATCGACTGGGCGGCGATGATGCCCACCGCTTCGCCGACATCCACGAGCTGGTTGTGGGCCAGGGCCCAGCCATAGCATTTGCGGCAGACGGAGCGGGCGGCTTCACAGGTCAGCGGCGAGCGCACCACCACGGTCTTGACACCGGCGGCCTCGATCTTCGCGGAGAGTTCTGGGTCAATCTCGCCATCGCGATCGGCGAGCAGCTGCTGAGTCTTGCCGCTGCCGATGACGACAGGTTCGGCGGCGAGACGCCCCACCAACTTGGCAAAGAAGCGCCCCTTTTCATCGGCATGGATCGGGATGCCGCGGGTGGTGCCGCAGTCGTCCTCGCGCACGATCACGTCCTGGGCCACGTCCACCAGACGGCGGGTCAGGTAGCCCGAGTCAGCGGTGCGCAGGGCCGTGTCGACCAGGCCCTTGCGGGCGCCATAGGAGGAGATCACGTATTCGGTGACCGTCAGGCCCTCGCGGAAATTGGTACGGATCGGCAGGTCGATGATCTCCCCCTGGGGGTTGGCCATCAGGCCCCGCATGCCCACCAGCTGCCGCACCTGGGACATGTTGCCCCTGGCGCCGGAGTTGGCCATCATCCAGACCGAGTTGAGCGGGTCGTTCTCGTTGAAATTGCGACGCACCGCCGCCACCAGGCGTTCGTTGGTTTCCGTCCAGGTGTCGATCACCTTGGTGTGGCGTTCCACTTCGGTGATCTCACCAAGCCGGTAGCGCTCCTCAGTAGCTGTGATCTGCTCTTCGGCCTGCTGGAGCAGGGCCGCCTTGTCGCCAGGGATGCGCAGATCCTCAACCGAGATCGACACGGCCGCCTGGGTGGCGTAATGGAAGCCGAGATCCTTGAGGTCATCCGCCATCGCTGCGGTGGCCGCCGTGCCGTGGTGCTTATAGGCCCAGGCCACCAGATTGCGCAGAGATTTCTTGTCGATCTCCCGATTACGAAAGCGGGGTAGCTCCTTGCTCAACGGAGCAATGCGGCCCAGATCTGACGTGGATTTGGAAGGGGTGGTGGTCATGGCGGCGCGCAGTTGAGAAGGTCTGGGAACAGTTGAACGGGAAAGGGCTGGAGAGCTGAAGCTCAAACGACGCCGACAGAACTGATGATCGTGGTATTCATCACCACCCGGCCCACCGTCGTGAGGATGTAACGACTGATCAGGGCACCGTCTTCGTCAACTCGATCACGGCGGTACTTCCATTGCTCGATGCGGGTGCCGTCGCTGAGGGTTTCCTCCTTGATCGGGGCCTCGCCTTCGTCGTCGTCAAGTTCACCGCTGAAGCGCACCCACACCCATTCGTGGATCTTCAGGTGGCGTTCATCAAAGGCATTGAGCACATCGGGCAGGGCCGAGAAGGTTCGGCTCCGGTCACCGAAGTCAGGCTTGGACTCCTTGCGATCCACGGCCGTGAGGTAGTAGATGCCCAGCACCATGTCCTGGGACGGGGTGATGATCGGCTCACCGGTGGCCGGTGAAAGGATGTTGTTGCTGGCCAGCATCAACATGCGGGCTTCTGTTTGAGCCTCAATGGCCAGGGGCACGTGAACGGCCATCTGATCACCGTCGAAGTCAGCATTGAAGGCCGGGCAAACCAGAGGATGCAGCTGGATGGCACGACCATCCACCAGCTTCGGCTCGAAGGCCTGGATGCCGAGACGGTGCAGGGTGGGAGCTCGGTTGAGCAGGATCGGGTGACCTTCAATCACCTCCTGAAGCACCTGCATCACCTCATCATCGGCGCGCTGAATCAGCTTCTTGGCGGCTTTGATGTTGTTGACAATGTTCTGTCGTATCAGGCGATGGATCACGAAGGGCTGGAACAGCTCGATGGCCATCTCCTTGGGCAGTCCGCACTGATGCATCTTGAGCTTGGGGCCCACCACGATCACCGAGCGGCCGGAGTAGTCAACCCGTTTGCCGAGCAGATTCTGACGGAAGCGGCCTTGCTTGCCCTCAATGATGTCGCTGAGTGATTTGAGTGGCCGGTTATTGGCCCCCACCACGGTGCGACCACGGCGGCCATTGTCGATCAGGGCATCGACAGCCTCCTGCAGCATCCGCTTTTCGTTGCGGACGATGATTTCAGGGGCGAGGATCTCCTGGAGCCGTGCCAGACGGTTGTTGCGGTTGATCACCCGTCGGTAGAGGTCGTTGAGGTCGCTGGTGGCGAAGCGGCCACCATCGAGCTGCACCATCGGCCGCAGATCCGGTGGAATCACCGGGATCGCATCGAGCACCATCCACTCGGGGCGGGCGTCGGTGGCGATGAAGTTGTCGATCACGCGCAGGCGTTTGATCAGCTTGGCGCGCTTCTGGCCTTTGCTGCCGGCGATATCTTCGCGCAGCTGCTCGGCGATTTCTGCAAGATTGAGGTCTTCGAGCAGGCTCTTGAGTGCTTCGGCGCCGATGCCGACCACCGGCTCATTCTCAATCTCAGAATCTTCTGCGTAGATCTGATCCTCAATCTCCAACCATTCATCTTCGGTGAGCAGCTGTTTATAGGTGAGATCCTTGTGATCACCCTTGTCGAGTACCACATAGCAGTTGAAGTAAACGATCTGCTCCACATCCCGCAGCGGCATGTCCAGCAGGATTGCCACGTAGCTGGGGATCCCCTTGAGATACCAGACATGGGAGACCGGAGCAGCCAGCTTGATGAAGCCCATGCGGTGTCGGCGCACCCGGCTCTCGGTGACTTCAACGCCACAGCGCTCACAGACGATCCCCCTGTGCCGCACCCGCTTGTACTTGCCGCAATGGCATTCCCAGTCTTTGGAAGGTCCGAAGATCTTCTCGCAGAACAGCCCGTCCATCTCGGGCTTGAGGGTGCGGTAGTTGATCGTTTCGGGCTTGGTGACCTCGCCCACCACCTGACCATTGGGAAGCGTGCGTTGCCCCCACTGCCGGATCCGCTCGGGTGAAGCGAGCGTGATCTTGACGTAGTCGAAATGGTTCTCGATGCGGGAGTTGCTGTTGGTCATGGCCAGGTGTCGCGCGGACGTCGAGTGAAACGGAGGGGATCAGGCTGAGAGTTCAATCGTCGTCGTAATCGGCAACGCCGAGCGACTCATAGGTGGGACGGTTGGGGGTGCTGCGCCTGGGGTTGACGTCCTGCATGAGGTCCTGCATGAGGTCCACTTCGGTGCCTTCATCGGTATAGACAGCGATGTCGAGACCCAGGGACTGCAGCTCCCGCATCAGCACCTTGAACGACTCCGGCGTGCCGGGGCGGGGAATCGGCTTGCCCTTGACGATGGCGTTGAGGGCCTCGTTGCGGCCCTGCATGTCGTCAGACTTGACGGTGAGCAGTTCCTGCAGGGTGTAGGCAGCGCCATAGGCCTCCAGAGCCCAGACCTCCATCTCCCCAAGCCGCTGTCCGCCCTGTTGCGCCTTACCGCCGAGCGGTTGCTGGGTGACGAGCGAGTAGGGACCGGTGGAGCGGGCGTGGATCTTGTCGTCCACCAGGTGAACGAGTTTGAGGATGTGGGCGTAGCCAACGGTGACCGGCTGGTCAAAGGGTTCGCCGGTCCGGCCATCCACCAGCTGGATCTTGCCAGGATTATCCGGGTTGTAGACCCAATCCTTGCCAGGCTGGGCTGCCGCCTCCTCCAAATACTTCTGAACAGTGTTTTTGGAGGTTTCGTTGCCGTGCATCTCGTCGAAGGGCACCACCTTGACGCGGCAACCGAGATGGGAAGAGGCCCAGCCCATCAGGCATTCAAAGACCTGGCCCACATTCATCCGTGAGGGAACTCCCAACGGGTTGAGGACGATGTCGATCGGTGTGCCATCCGGCAGGTAGGGCATGTCCTCGCGGGGAAGGATGCGGCTGATGATGCCCTTGTTGCCGTGGGGACCGGCCATTTTGTCGCCCACCTGGATCT
>JABMPN010000091.1 GCA_013203655.1 Cyanobacteria bacterium bin.51 | reverse complement strand
ATTCGTCGAAGCGCTGCTGGCCACCTAGCGCCGGCCGGGATCACCTGGGGTGCAGGCGCTCGATGGTCCCCGGGGAACCTTGCTAACCTGCGGCCCCCGAGTGAGTTCCGTTGAGCCGCCCGCTGTCGCCACGGGTGCCACCCCCGCCGCCACGGCCGCATCCCACGCTGACGGCCGCGGCCTCGATGCGCCAGCTGCTGGAAAGCCTCAGCCGGGAACAACGCCGTAACCAGGAGCTGCTGGCCTCACTGGGCTTCGCCCTGCGCAGCTTCACCAATCTGAATCGGTTTCTGGAGCTGGTGCCCCTGGTGAGCAGCCGCCTGGTGGGCGCCGAAGGCTCCCTGCTGGTGCCGTTCCATGCCGATGGGCGCCTCCGGAAGGAGCAGTTCCAGGCCTCGCCGCCGGAGCGCAGTGACGACCTGCTGCGCCAACTGATCAGCCTCACCGATCAGCCCCTGGGCGAAGACGCGGGGGAGGAAGCGATGGCCCTGCGCCTCGATGCGAACGTCCGGATGCTGCTGGGTGACACCCCGGTGTTCGGCACCTCGGTGGTGGCACGCAACCACCCCTGGGGACGGCTGTACGTGTTCGGCTCCAGCCGGGGTCTGAGCTGGAGCGACAGCCATCGCTCCCACATCCAGCTGGTGGCCGATCTCACCGCGGTGGCGATCGAGAGTGACTGGCTCCAGGAGGACAGCCGCCGCCATGAACGCCTCGATCGCCAGCTGAGCACAGGCGCCGAGATCCAGGCCCAGCTCCTGCCCAACGATTGCCCGGTGATCGAGGGAATCGAGCTGGCCGCCCATTGCCGGCCTGCCTTCCAGGTGGGGGGTGACTACTACGACTTCATCCCGACCCACCCCCAGCATTTCGGCCGCCAGCGGGAAACCTCTCCCTGGGCCCTGGTGATGGGCGATGTGATGGGCAAGGGCGTGCCGGCCGGCCTGCTGATGACCCTGCTGCGCGGCATGCTGCGGGCCGAGGTGCTCAGTGGTCTGCCCCCCGACCGGATCCTCCACGACCTCAACCAGCTGGCCCAGGAAGACCTGGCCCATTCCCATCGCTTCGTCACGCTCTTCTATTCCGATTTCGACCCCCTCACCAGGGTGCTGCGCTATGCCAATGCGGCGCATAATCCGCCGCTGATCTGTCGTCGCCAGGGCTATCGGGTCGAGCGGCTCGATGCCCCCGGCCTGCTGATCGGCCTCCAGCTCGAAGCGGACTACGGCTGCCAGCAGGTGCAGCTCGAGCCCGGCGATGTGATCCTCTATTACACCGATGGGGTGAGCGAGGCCCCGGGGCCTGGCGGCGAGCGCTTCGATGAAGACCGGCTGATCCGCTGCCTGCAGGCCGCCTGCCGGGACGGCCTCCACGCCCAGGGCATCCTCGATCAGCTGTTCGCCCGCCTCGACCGCTTCGTCGGCGCCGACCACCAACTCGATGACGATGCCTCGATGGTGGTGCTGAAAGTGCGAGACGAAGTGAGGCTGCCGTCCCTGCCCGGCTGATGCGTCAAGCTGAGGCCCAGGGCTGGGACCGATCGGGATGGCAGGGGAGAAGGCCGCAGCGGCGGCGGGGGTGACCGGGGGCACCGCCAGCGGCTGGAGCGACCGCTTCGAGCAGGGCCTGCACCCGGCCATTGAACGCTTCAACGCCTCGATCGGCTTCGATCTCGCCCTGCTTCCCCAGGATCTCGACGGCTCGATCGCCCATGCCCGCATGCTGGGGAGTTGCGGAGTGATCAGCCTCGCTGAGGCCGACGGCCTGATTGCCGGGCTTGAGGCGGTGCGGGCCGAGGCGGCCGCCGGCAGCTTCAACCCTGGCCTGGAGGCGGAGGACGTCCACTTCGCGGTGGAGCGGCGCCTGATCGAGCTGGTCGGCCCGCTGGGCAAGAAGCTGCACACCGGCCGCAGCCGCAATGACCAGGTCGGCACCGATCTGCGCCTCTGGCTGCGCCTGAAGATCGACGGGATCGATCAGTGCCTGGAGCGCTTCCAGCGGGCCCTGCTGCTGCAGGCCGAAGCCCACACCGACACCCTGATCCCCGGCTACACCCATCTGCAGCGGGCCCAGCCCCTCTGCCTGGCCCATCACCTGATGGCCTACGTCGAAATGGCCGAGCGCGATCGCCAGCGGCTGGCCGACGTGCGACGTCGGGTGAACATCTGCCCCCTGGGCGCCGCGGCCCTGGCCGGCACCCCGGTGCCGATCGACCGGCGTCAGACCGCCGCCGAACTGGGGTTTGAAAGCCTCTACGCCAACAGCCTCGACGCGGTCAGCGATCGGGATTTCGCCGTGGAGTTCAGCGCCGCCGCCAGCCTGATCCTGGTGCACCTCAGCCGCCTGGCTGAAGAGGTGATCCTCTGGGCCAGCGAGGAGTTCAGCTTCGTGCGGCTCACCGACCGTTGCGCCACCGGCAGCAGCCTGATGCCCCAGAAGAAGAACCCGGATGTGCCGGAACTGGTGCGCGGCAAGACCGGGCGGGTGTTCGGCCATCTCCAGGGGCTGCTGACGATGATCAAGGGCCTGCCCCTGGCCTACAATAAAGATTTCCAGGAAGACAAGGAAGCCCTCTTCGATGTGGTCCGCACCACCGAAGATTGCCTCGAAGCGATGGCGATCCTGATCGAGGAGGGCATCAGCTTCCGCCCCGAGCGCCTGGAGCAGGCCGTGGTGGCCGATTTCTCCAATGCCACCGATGTGGCCGATTATCTCGTCGCCCGGGGAGTGCCGTTCCGGGAGGCGTACCAGCTGGTCGGCGGTGTGGTGAAAACCTGCCTGGTCGAAGGCGTGCTGCTGCGGGATCTGCCCCTGGAGCGCTGGCAGCAGCTCCACCCGGCCTTTGCCGCCGACCTGTACGCCGCCATCGCCCCGCGCCAGGTGGTGGCGGCCCGCCGCAGCGAAGGGGGCACCGGATTTGCCCAGGTGAAGGAGCAGGTGCGCCTCGCCCGCGTGCGGCTCGGCCCCGGGACCGCTGGCGAGCAACCACCGATCAGGGATTGATTCTTAAATCTTTGATCCAGAAACTTCTGAGCTGGCTGATGGGCCTTAAAATAAATAGACGCCAATCCGATTGAGGAGTTCATATTTTGGAGTCAACGCTGTTTCGCTTTGCGGAAGCATTTCGCCTCAACTACTAATTTATTTGATCCCTTGCTATCGTGAGTATTTTTGTAGGCAATCTTCCCTTTGATGCAGAGCAGAGTGATGTAGCCGAGCTGTTTGCTCCTTTTGGCACCATTGCCAGCTGCAACCTGCCTGTGGAGCGGGAAACAGGCCGCAAGCGAGGCTTCGCCTTTGTCGAAATGGCGGAACCGGCCAGCGAAAACCGGGCCATCGAGGCACTGCAGACCGCAGAGTTGATGGGTCGTCCCCTGCGCATCAACAAGGCGGAGCCCCGGGGAGCGGCGCCGCGCCGTGAGCCGGTGGATGGAGCCCCCCGTCCGCGCTACGAACGCGGCAGCGTGGGCTGGGAAGACCGCAGTCGCCCTCTCTGAGCAAGCCGCAACGGCCGTCAGCGAACCGCCTTAGAGGCCTGCTTGCTCGAGCGTCACGGCCGCCTGCTCCAGCACTTCGGGCCCGGCCGTTCGCACACCAGCGGCCTCCCCCAGCTGACGGCGCCACTGGCGGGCACCAGCCACACCCTCCACCACGTGCACCAGGTGACGGGCGATCGGCCAGAGCCGGCCGCCGCCCTCGCACCAGCGGCTGACGTAGGGAATCAGGCCGCGCAGCACCGCCGAGGCCGAAGTGGCCTGGTGGTCAGCCACCCCGAACAGATCCCGATCCACGCTCGCCCAGCGCAGCGGGTGGTCATAGGCCGCCCGGCCCACCATCACTCCATCCACATGCGGCAGCTGGGCCTGGCAGTCGGCCAGCTCCAGCAGGCCGCCGTTGAGCTCAAAGAGAAAGTCCGGTCGTTCGCGCTTGAGCCGGTGCACCAGGTCGTAACGCAACGGCGGAATCGTGCGGTTCTGCTTGGGATCAAGGCCCGAGAGCCAGGCCTTGCGGGCATGGACGCTGAAGCGGGCGACACCGGCGGAAGCCAGGGTGTCCACGAAGGCCAGGAGTTCGGCGTAGGAATCCTGGTCGTCGATGCCGATCCGGTGTTTCACCGTCACCGGCAGGGGCCCCTGGGCCATCGCCTCGACGCAGCGGGCCAGATGGGCCGGCTCGGCCATCAGGCAGGCGCCGAAGCGCCCCTTCTGCACCCGCTCGCTGGGGCAGCCCACATTCAGGTTGATCTCGTCATAACCCCAGGCCGCTGCCAGTTGGGCCGCCTCGGCCAGCAGGCGGGGATCGTCACCCCCGACCTGGAGGGCGAGGGGCTTTTCGCAGGGGTCGAAATCCAGCAGGCTGTCACGACGGCCGTGGTGCAGGGCCTGCGCCACCACCATCTCGGTGTAGAGAAGGCTGTGGCGGGTGATCTGCCGCATCAACACCCGGAAGTGGCGATCGGTGCAGTCCATCATCGGCGCCACACTGAAGCGATACGCGGCTGTCGCCGTCGGCTGACCGTGCCCCTCTCCCATCCACCCATGCTGCCTTTTGATCGGTCCCTGGTGGTGGCTGGTGGTGGTCCGGCCGGTTACATGGCCGCCATCACGGCAGCGGAGATGGGGCTCAAAGGAGTGTTGCTGCTTGAAGCCACCCTGCAGCCACTCGGCAAGGTCCTGATCAGTGGCGGTGGCCGCTGCAACGTCACCCATGGCTGCTGGGATCCGCGAGCGTTGGTAGGCCATTACCCCCGGGGCAGCAAGGCCCTGCGCGGAGCCTTCAGTCGCTTTGCCGCCGGCGACACCCTGGCCTGGTTCGCCAGCCGCGGCCTGGAGCTGGTGGAAGAGCCCGATGGGCGCCTGTTCCCGCGCAGCAACCGTTCCAGCTCCGTGGTCGAGTTGCTGGAAGCGACGGCTGCCGCCGCCGGGGTCAGCGTCTGGCGCGGCACGGCCCTGCGGGCCGCCCAGCCCCTGGAGCAGGGGGGATTTCAGTTGCAATTGCGCTTGCCGGCCAACAGCCAGGAGCGCGGCCAACAACCCCAGCTGCGCAGTCGCCGCTTGCTGCTGGCCACCGGCGGCCACCCCAGCGGACGGGCACTGGCGACCCAGCTGGGCCACGGGGTAGTGGCGCCAGTGCCATCGCTGTTCACCCTGGCGCTGGACGCCAACCCCTTGGCTGGGCTCAGCGGGGTGGTCATGGACCCGGTGGGACTGGAGCTGCTGCTGCCAGGCCAGCGCTTTGAGCAGCAGGGCACGGCCCTGATCACCCACTGGGGCTTGAGCGGCCCGGCCACCCTGCGGCTGACCGCTTTTGCCGCCCGTGCCCTCAAAGAGCAGAACTACCGCGCCCAGCTGCAAGTCGACTGGAGCGGCGGCAGGCCCACCGCCGAGCTGGAGGGGGCCTTCAGCTCGGCCCGAATCGAGCAAGCCAAGCGGCTGCTGTGCAACTGGCGTCCCTGGCCGGAACTGAGCCGGCGGTTGTGGATCCACCTGCTGGAAGCCAACGGTGTCAGCGGGCAGAAGCGCTGGGCTGACCTGGGCCGCAGCGAGCAACGGCGCCTGATCACGGCCCTGGGCGCCAGCTGTTATCAGGTGAGCGGCCGCGGCCCCTTCGGCGAGGAATTTGTCACCGCCGGTGGGGTGAACCTGGGGGAGGTGACCATGGCCTCGATGGAGAGCCGCCGGCAGAGCGGGCTGTTCTTCGCCGGGGAATTACTCGATATCGACGGCGTGACCGGAGGGTTCAATTTCCAGCATTGCTGGACCTCCGGCTGGCTCGCTGGCCAGGCGATTGCGGCAGCAGCTGCAACTGAAACGACTGCAGCAGCGGCATCGCCACCTATCTGATCTTGTCGAAGACCGAGAACATCGGCATGTACATGGCCAGAAGAATGGCAGCCACGATGATGCCCACAATCACGATCATGACTGGCTCCAGCAAGGCCGTGAGCGCTTTTGCCGTGGATTCAACCTCATCTTCGTAGAAGTCGGCAACCTTGGAGAGCATCTTGTCCATTTCACCGGTTTCTTCTCCCACTTCCAGCATGCTCAGTGCCATGTCCGGAAAGACGGTTTTGCTGGCGAGCGCCTCACTCAGAGGAATGCCGTTCTGGAGTTCCTGACTTGAAAAGGCAATGGCATCGGCAATAATCACATTGCCAACCGTATCGCGAACAATTTCAAGGGCTGTGAGAATCGGAACACCCGCCTTGCTCAAAGAGCTGAACGTGCGGCAGAACTGAGCCGTGGAGGTTTTCTGAATCAGATCGCCGAACAGGGGAAGCTTCAGTAATGCAACGTCAACCCTGCGGCGGCCAGTTGGAGTTTTGTAAAAGCCACGGAATAACCAGGCCGCGAGGATTAGAGCGCCGATCAAATAGATCGATAATGGTGAGCGCAACAACGCACTGATTCTTACCATCATCTGGGTAAACCAGGGGAGTTCGGCGCCGAGCTGATCGAAGATCGTTGCGAACGTGGGGATCAAGAAGATCGTCATTCCCAGAAATACCGCCACGGCGATAACCAGAACGGCAACCGGATAACCCAAGGCCCCCTTGATCTGATTCTGCAACTTGGCATTCTGCTCCAACAGAATTGACAATCGTTTAAGGGTTTCATCGAGGACGCCCCCCGTTTCCCCCGCTTCAATCATTGCCACACTGAGCCGATCAAAGACCTTGGGCCACTGGCGCATCGCACTGCTGAGGCTTTCGCCCTGACTGATGTTCTGACTGATCGCCTCCAGCGATCGCCGGAACAAGGGCTTCTTCTGCTGATTGGCCATCAGCGTCAGGCTGCGCACAATCGGCACCCCTGAGTCGATCAGCACCGCGAGTTTGTTCGCGAACAGCGCCTTGTCGCGAATGCTGGGGGCGGCCTCCAACACAGTGCCGAGGCCGAACTGGAGCCGATGACCCGGCTTGCCTTTGGCGGCCCAGGCGGGGGAACTGGCCGTGAGCGGAACAATCGAGCGAGCCAGGATGCCGCGGCGACGCAGATCACGTTTGGCACTGACCAAGTCATGCGCCCTGACCCGGAGTTGCTTGGTGACTCCTCGTGGTGTGGTGAAGGTGGCGAGGAAGGCGGCCATGGCGATCCGCTCAGCGTTGGTTGCCGATCAGCCGACTGAGCTCGTCGGGCCTGGTGGATCGGGAGCGGGCCTCATCAAAGCTGATGGCCCCCTCGGCGACCAGTGCGGCGAGGGCCTTCTCGAGGGTCTGCATGCCGAACTGGCCGCCAGTCTGGATCTGGGAATAGATCTGAGCTGTTTTACCTTCCCGGATCAGGTTGGCCACAGCCGGTGTGTTGACCATGATTTCCTGGGCCATCACCCTGCCGAAAGCATGGCCACTGGGGTCGCTGCGCAGACAGAGGGTCTGGGCGAAGATCGCCGCCAGGCTGCCGCTGAGCTGGACCCGCACCTGGGTCTGCTGGTTGGAGGGAAACACGTCGACCATCCGATCCACCGTCTGGGCGGCGGAACTGGTGTGGAGCGTGGCGAAAACGAGATGACCGGTTTCGGCAGCCGTGATCGCCAACTGAATCGTTTCGAGGTCGCGTAGTTCCCCTACCAGGATCACGTCGGGGTCTTCACGCAACGCCGCCCTGAGGGCATTGCTGAAACTCTTGGTGTCTTCGTTGAGCTGGCGCTGGTGAATCAAGCTGCGATCACTCTGATAGGTGAACTCGATCGGATCTTCAATCGTCAAAATATGCTTGGAACTGTTGTGATTGATATCATCAAGCAGCGAAGCCAGGGTGGTGCTCTTGCCGGAGCCGGTCGGCCCGGTGACCAGCACAAGCCCGGAAGGCCGCTTTGTCGTCTCGATCACAACGGCAGGAAGCCCCAGCTCCCCAGCGGCCGGGATCTTGCTGCTCAGAGCACGAAGGCAAGCAGCGTAGGAACCATTCTGGCTATAGACGTTGACGCGAAATCTGGCGACATCGCGAAAGCCGTAGGCGCAATCGAGCTCCCAGGTCTGCTCTAAGTGCTTGCGTTGGCCATCGTTGAGAATCGAGAAAATCATGCGATTACAGACATCCTCTGAGAGCCTGGCGGCCTGCATGACCCGCAGTTCCCCGTTGAAGCGGCCGAAGGGGGGCTGGCCCGCACTGAGATGGAGATCGCTGCCTTTCTCCTTGATCAGCAGCTCCATCAAGTCTTGAATCTGCAGCTCCATTGGCTTGTTCTAACGAATGAATCGACCAAGATCTAGAGCTGAATCCCATGGACCTCCTGATCCCCCCGCCAGTCCAGCACTGCAGCCACGCCAGACGGTTCAGCCAGGTGGACAGGCCGAGCCCCGTCGATCAGGTTCTTGGTGCGAGATCAGGTTCTTGGTGCGAGATCAGGCTCGTGGCGCAAGGCAATAGGGGCATTCCAGCCACTCACTCCTGAGGCCCGCACCGCAGCCCTGGCAGGTCAAGGTGGTGAGAGCGCGCAAGCGGCGTTCGGATTCCAGTTCGGTATCCGTGAGCAGCATGCGTTCAACTTCTTCCAGAGTTGTGTATCCCCTCCTGACCAAATCCAGGCCATAACCTAGCAAGGTTTTCATGCCGGAATCCAAGGCAAGTCGGCGGATCACATCCGTGCTGGCCCCCTGGGCGATCGCGGTGGCCAGCGCCTCATTGATTAGCAGCACCTCATACACACCGATCCGTCCCCTGTATCCCCTTCCCTGGCAAGTTGGGCAGACGGGCTGTTCGGCATTGAGGGAATGATTGGCCCTGTAGAATGTAATCGTCTCCTCCTGGCTGGCAAACAAGCCGAAATGGCCCAGTTCTTCTTCGCTGGGGTGGTAACGGCTGCGGCAGGTCATGCAGAGCCGGCGCAGCAACCGCTGCGAAACGATGCCCAGCAGGGAGGCACTGACCATGAACGGCTCAACGCCCATATCCTGCAGGCGGGCGATCGCACTCGGCGCATCGTTGCAATGCAAGGTGGTCAGCACCAGGTGTCCAGTCAGGGCCGCCTCGATCGCCGTCTTGGCGGTTTCACCATCGCGGGTCTCGCCCACCAGCAACACGTCGGGGTCCTGGCGCATGAAGGCCCGCAGGGCCGTGCTGAAGTCATAGCCCTTATCCCGATTCACCTGGGTCTGGGTGATTCCCTTCAGCATGTATTCGATCGGATCTTCCACCGTCGAGATGTTGATGCCCGGTTCGTTGCGCTCCGAGAGCAGGGCATAGAGGGAGGTGGACTTGCCCGATCCGGTCGGTCCGGTGACCAGAATCATTCCGAACGGTTTGATGCCCAGGGCCCGCACCTGGGCCAGGGCGGCGGGTTCGGTGATCAAGGCATCGAGGCTGAGCTGGGTGCTGCTGCTGTCGAGCAGCCGCAGCACCACCTTTTCTCCCCAGCGGCCCGGCAGGGTGCTGACCCGCAGCTCGATGCGGCGGCCCTTGTAGATCCGGCGGATGCGCCCGTCCTGGGGCATGCGGCGCTCGGCGATATCCAGCTCGGCCATTATCTTCAGCCGGGAGGTGATCGCTGGAATCAGCCGCTTCGGCAGTTGTTCCAGGGGGTGGAGCACTCCGTCCTGTCGAAATCGGATCCGCAGCCCATCTTCCTGGGGCTCCACGTGGATGTCGCTGGAGTCGGTGTCGAGGGCCTGGATCAGGATCCGGTTGACCAGGCTGACCACCGGTGAGGATTGCGAGGCCGGGAGGTTGGCCTCCAGGTTCAGCATGGCGTCCTGGTCCTGGTCGTCAGGCGCCTCGGTCTGCTGATCCTCGAAGCTGAGGTCGTCGAGCAGCGAAAACCGGGTCTCGGCAGCGGCCGGTGCGGGGGGGAGGCCCGGGTTGGCCGGCCTGGGCGCCCGTTCAACCTGGCGTTGCGCCATTCGCTCAGCCAGCACCGCGTCGATCTCCGCCTTCAGCCCGATGCGGAAATCAACCTGCTGGCCGCCTGTGGCAACGGCCACCTCCAGGGCGCTGCGCTGCTGGGCATCCCAATCGGCCGGCACAGCCACCACCAGGCTGTCGCCGAGCCGCTGCAGCGGCAGGCAGCTGCGCTCCTGCCAGCCACGGGCATCGATCGCCGCGCAGGCCTCGATCGCCCGCCGGTCCGCCTGCTGGAGCTCGCTGAGGCGGAGCAGCGACTGGTCGCGTTCCTGGGCATTGGGGACCGGTCCGTGGCTGGAACGCGTCATGGCCGCTGGGGGTGTTCAGGAGGTGCGGGCTTCCGCCGCTTGTGGGAGGCATGCTCTGGCGTCCAACATGTCTAGGAGCGATTGGCGGTCAAGTCAGCATGAGTGGAGAAGCCTCACCCATTGGTCAGGAGCCGTTCGCCGAGGCGGATGCCCTGCAAGATGGCCATCCCCAGACGATTGAATCCTCCGCTGTAGCCGGGGGTGAACAACCTGCAGGCAGTCCCGAGGGTGATCATCAGGGAAATCCTTCGGCTGGCCCTGATCCTGCGGTGGAGCCAGGCGCGGACCGGGGCAGCGGCGGCCCCAGCGCCGCTGAGATCGCTCAGGAGCTAGCCGCCCTGCGCCTGGAGCACGACACGGTCCGCAGCCAGTACATGCGCATCGCCGCCGATTTCGACAACTTCCGCAAGCGCCAGAGCCGGGATCAGGAGGACCTGCGTCTGCAGATCACCTGCTCCACCCTCAGCGAGATCCTGCCGGTGGTCGACAATTTCGATCGCGCCCGGCAGCAGCTCGATCCCAAGAGCGAGGAGGCCCAGGCCCTGCACCGCAGCTATCAGGTGCTCTACGAGCAGCTGGTGAAAGTGTTCAAGCAACTGGGTGTGGCCCCGATGCGGGTGGAGGGAGAAGTGTTTGATCCGATGCTGCACGAAGCGGTGCTGCGCGAGCCCAGTGAGCGCTACCCCGAAGACGTCATCGTTGAAGAGTTGCAGCGCGGCTACCAGCTCGACGGCCGGGTCCTGCGCCATGCTCTGGTGAAAGTGTCGATGGGTCCAGGCCCAACGACGGACCCGGCCGAACCCAACGGGGGCCAAAACAGTTCAGCCGGAGATGAGGCAACGCTCTGATGGCCGACTACTACGACCTGCTGGGTGTGGGCCGCGATGCCGATGCCGACTCGCTCAAGCGGTCCTACCGGCGCCTCGCCCGCCAGTATCACCCTGATGTGAACAGGGATCCCGGAGCCGAAGACCGCTTCAAGGAGATCGGCCGGGCTTACGAAATCCTCAGCGATCCCCAGACCCGCGCCCGCTACGACCAGTTCGGCGAGGCCGGTGTCAGCGGTGGCGGCGCGCCGGACATGGGGGATGTGGGCGGCTTTGCCGATCTGTTCGAAACCTTCTTCAGCGGCTTCGGTGGCGGCGCCCAGGGCGGCGGCCCCCGTCGCCGCGGCCCCCGCCAGGGCGACGACCTGCGGCTCGACCTCAACATCAGCTTCAACGAAGGGGTGTTCGGTCAGGAGCGTGACGTTCAGATCCGCCACCTGGAAACCTGCACCACCTGCAAGGGCTCGGGCGCCAAGAGCGGCAGCGGCCCCACCACCTGTGGCACCTGCGCCGGTGCCGGCCAGGTGCGTCGTGCCACCCGCACCCCCTTCGGCAGCTTCACCCAGGTGGCTCCCTGTCCCAGTTGCGAAGGCAGCGGCCAGGTGATTGCCAACCCCTGCGGCGATTGCGGCGGCCAGGGGGTGCAGCAGGTGCGCAAGAAACTGCGGATCACGATTCCAGCCGGCGTCGATTCCGGCACCCGCCTGCGGGTCAGCAGTGAAGGCAATGCCGGCCAGCGAGGTGGCCCCCCTGGCGATCTCTACGTTTACCTCTCCGTGCAGGCCCACGAGAAGCTGCACCGGGAAGGGATCCACATCCACTCAGACGTGGCAGTGAACTATCTCCAGGCCATCCTCGGCGACAAGATCGAAGTGGACACGGTGGATGGCCCCGAAACCATGGAGATTCCGGCCGGCAGTCAACCTGGCGCCGTGCTCACCCTCAGCGGCAAAGGGGTGCCGCGGCTGGGCAATCCCGTGGCGCGAGGCAATCATCTGATCACGGTCAAGGTGCAACTTCCCACCAAGGTCAGCAGCCATGAACGGGAGCTGCTCGAACAACTGGCCGGACACCACTCCGACAAGGGGCATCCCCACAAGAGCGGCCTGTTCGGAGGCCTGTTCGGTTAGGACCGTTGCAACGGCGCGGCAAGGCGGTGGACGGTCCAGATTCCCAGAGGCGGGTCGAGCCTGAGGCCAGCATCGACCTGCGCGGCACCCCCTGTCCGGTCAATTTCATTCGCAGCCGCCTCAAGCTGGAAACCGTCTCGCCTGGCGCCTGGCTCCAGGTGGACCTCGATAGCGGCGAGCCCGAGCGGATGGTCAGCGAGGGCCTCAGATCAGAAGGCCACTGGGTCGAATCAAGCCCCCTGCAGAACCCGATCAGCGATGTCGAGGCACCCGCAGCGGTGCGGTTGCTGGTCCGCCGCGACGGCGCCTAGGCGTGGTCATCTCCGGCCTGGTGGTGGCCCTGCAGGCCAATTTCTGCCAGGTGCAGCTGGATCTCCCGGGCCCCGGAGCGATCAAACGGCTGCTCTGCATCCGGCGAACCCGCCTCGGCAAGACCGGCCTGCAGGTCTGTGTGGGTGATCGGGTGGAGCTCGACGGCATCGACTGGCCAGCCGGACGGGGCGCCATCGCCCACGTGCGGCCACGCCACAGCCTGCTCACCCGCCCGGCCGTGGCCAACTGTGACCGGGTGGTGATCGTCGCGGCCCTGGCCGAGCCCGATCTCGATCCGCTGCAACTCAGCCGCTTCCTGCTCAGCGCCGAGGCGACCGGCCAGGCGGTCGAGCTGGTGTTCTCAAAAGCCGATCTGCTGGCCCCGGAGGCTGTGTTGGCCTGGACCCATCGGGCCGCAGGCTGGGGGTACCGGGCATTGAGTGTGAGCCTGGCCTCGGGGAAAGGGCTGGTCGCCCTGCGCCGGCAGCTCGCCAGGCCTGGCCTGGCCGTGCTCTGCGGGCCGTCGGGGGTGGGCAAGAGCAGCCTGCTCAATGCCCTGATCCCCGCCTTGAGCCTGCGGGTGGCGGCGGTGAGCGGGAAACTGCAGCGGGGGCGCCACACCACCCGCCATGTCGAGCTGTTCCCGCTGGGTCCCGGAGCCCTGCTGGCCGACACGCCCGGCTTCAACCGCCCGGAACTTCCAGCTGATCCCACCCGGCTGGCCGCCCTTTTCCCGGAACTGGCCCCAGCCCTGGCCGAAGGCGGCTGCCGCTACAGCAATTGCCTGCACCAAGGCGATCCGGGCTGCCGGGTCGGGACCGACTGGGACCGCTTCGCGATCTATCGGCAGTGCCTGCAGGAGCTGGGTGAATCCCGCACACCTTCACCGAGTCGGCAGCCTGAGGGCAAACGGCCCGAGCTCAGAATCGACAGGCGGCGGGAGTCATCGCGGCGGCGCCTGTCTCAACAGGGGGAAGCCCAGGAGCGCGACCGGGACGCAACCCCCACCGAGCTCATCCCCCCAGCCCCGGCAGGCTGAGGCCGCCGGTGAGCTCCTCCATCCGCTCCTTCATCGTGGCCGTGGAGCGGTCGTAGGCGGCCTTGAGCGCCTCGAACGTGGCCGCTTCGGTGACAGCGGCACCTTCAGCCACCAGCTCCGGCGACAGCCGCACCCGCAGGGGCTGCTGGTTGCCTGAGACCCAGACACTGGCGCGACCATCGGCACTGGTGCCTTCCAGTTCCATGGCATCGAGCTCGTCCTGTAGTTTCTGGGCGTCCTGTTGAATCTGCTGGGCCTTGCGGAAGGCCTCGGTCAATTGGCCGAAGTTGGGAAGCCCGAAGCCGGCCATGCCTGACATGCGTGTGACCCACAGGCTAGGGCCTGGGCTTCAGCCCACTGCCGCTGGCCGCTAGGAGCTTGTTGCTGATAGAGCTGTTCCGGTGACTGCCAGGAAAGAGGACGCCCCTGCCGCAGATCAGGCGGCCATCACCAAAGTAGTCGGATTGATGGTTTTTTCCGGTGT